>NZ_JACEFC010000028.1 GCF_014180715.1 Nocardioides stalactiti
TCGGCCAAGGAGACCGCCGAGCCCGACGGCGGGTCCTGGTCCGGCTCGCCCGGCCGGTCGGAGCCGTGGGCACACGCCGTCAGCGCCGCGCAGGTCAGCGCGGCCAGTGCTGCGCGCCAGCGCCGGGTGGTCGGTCGCACGGCGCCTCAGCCCTTCCGCCGGCCGACGAGTCCCTCGGCCGCCCCGACCAGCAGGACCGCGGTGGCGACCCCCACCAGGGTGCCGAGGACGTTGAGCTCCAGCACGTCGCCGGTGCCGAGGGAGCTCGCCACCAGCCCGCCGACGAGCGCGCCGGCGAGGCCCAGTCCGAACGTCCACCCCAGGTTGAGGTCCTGTGGCCCCGGCCGCAGCATTCTCGCCCCCACGCCGATGACGAGCCCGATCACGAGCAACCCCAGAAACTGCATGTTCCCTCCTCAGGTCAGGGACCCCCGCCGGGCGGCGGGGCTGACTCCCTGGGAGGTGGACGTCGAAAGGGGGCTGTTCCTTACGCCGTTCCGTCCTTCATCTCACTTTTTTCTGCGGCACTGCTCGCGAACCGCTCCCAGGCGGCCTGCCGGGAGACACCGAGGGCCTTGCCGACCTGGGCCCAGGAGACCTTGCGGTCGCGGAGCAGGGCGACCCAGTCGTGCACGAACGCTGCGTTCTGCTCCGCCGAGCGGACGATGAGGGGGAGGTAGCCGAGCAGCTCGAGGTCGGACATCTCGTCCCAGACCGCGCGCGACCGGGCGGCGACGCGCTCGGGCGAGCGGGTGTCCTCGTAGTACGACTCCAGGCACGGGAAGCAGATCATCGCCCCGAGACCGCCGGCCAGTCGCCGTTGCTGGCTGCCCTGCTCGCCGCAGAAGGAGCACATCTTGTTCTCGACCTGGTGGTCCATCGCTGCTTCCCCCCTGTGGGCCAGGGCACACGCTACCGCTCAGCGGAGGTGCCGTCGGACGTGGCCTGGATCACAAAGTCTCGCTCCGACCGCCGTCACCTAGTAGACATCTGACCCATACCTGTACAGCGTGTACAGCTAACTTCGGGCAGCGTTGCCCGGGTGAGGTGGTCCTAGGCATGTTGGCGTACGAGCGATTCGGAACCGGTGAGCCCCTGGTGCTCGTCCACGGGATCAGCCACCGCCGGCAGGCGTGGTACCCGGTCGCGGAGCGTCTCGCGGAGCACCGCGAGGTCATCCTCTTCGACCTGCCGGGCCACGGAGAGTCGCCCGAGCTGGTGATGGACGGCCGACCGGTCAAGGACGTGCTCCAGGGCCAGCTGATCGACTTCTTCGACGAGCTCGGTCTCGAGCAGCCGCACATCGCCGGCAACTCGCTCGGCGGTCGGATCGCCCTCGAGGCCGCCGCCGACGGCCTGGTCAGCAGTGCCACCGCGCTGGCGCCCGCCGGCTTCTGGAAGCACCCGATCGACTTCGCCTACATCAAGACGCACTTCCTGCTCCTGAACATCGGCGCGCAGGTGGTCGCACCGATCGCGCCGACCCTGGCGAAGTACGACCTCGGCCGGAGGCTGATGCTCTCCTCGCTGATGGTCCACGGCGAGAACCTCGACGCCGACCGGGTGGTGGGAGACCTCCACGCGATGCTGGGTGCCCGCACCGCGTTGCGGCGGATCATTGCTGCCGGCACGGCCTGGGAGAGCGAGATCGACCCCAGCATCCCCGTCACCATCGCCTGGGGCGACAAGGACCGGGTCCTGCTGCCGCACCAGGCGGAGCACGCTCGTCGCGAGCTCCCGCACGCCGACCACGTCTGGCTCCGGGGCAGCGGCCACGTGCCGATGTCGGACGACGTGGACTCGGTCGTCGACGTCCTTCTCCAAGGCTCCTCGCAGGGCCTACGCTCGATCACCGCGCACGTCGCCTGATCCTGGGAGAGACCATGACTGAGCCCCTTGAATTCGACGTCCTCATCGTGGGTGCCGGCTTGTCCGGCATCGGCGCTGCCGCCCACCTGGTCCGTGAGACCCAGGGCAAGACGTTCGCGGTGCTGGAACGACGCGACGCCATGGGTGGCACCTGGGACCTGTTCCGCTACCCGGGCATCCGGTCGGACTCCGACATGCTCACCTTCGGCTACAACTTCCGCCCCTGGGTCGGTACGAGCGTGCTCGCCGACGGCGCCAGCATCAAGCAGTACGTGATCGACACGGCCGACGAGTACGGCATCACCGAGCACATCCGCTTCGGGCGCCGCGTCGTCAAGGCCAGCTGGTCCTCGGCGCAGGGTCGGTGGACGGTCGAGGCCGACGTCGACGGGAAGCGCGAGGTCTACTCCGCCCAGTTCCTCGTCGGCGCGAGCGGCTACTACAACTACGACGAGGGCTTCCAGCCGGACTTCCCGGGTGCGGCCGACTTCGAGGGCCAGATCGTGCACCCGCAGTTCTGGCCCGAGGACCTCGACTACGAGGGCAAGCGCGTCGTCGTCATCGGCAGCGGCGCGACCGCGATCACGCTGGTCCCGGCGATGGCGCCCAGGGCCGGTCACGTGACCATGCTGCAGCGCTCGCCGTCCTACATCATGGCCGTGCCGGCCAACGACCCCGTCGCCGTGCCGCTCTCCAAGCTGCGCGTGCCCGTCGGCGCCGTCTACAAGAGCGGCCGCACGCGCAACATCGTGCTCCAGCAGGCCATCTACAAGCTGTGCCGCATGCAGCCCGCGGCCGCGCGCAAGGTGCTGCTGACCGCCATCCGTGCCCAGCTCGGGCCGGACGTTGACATGAAGCACTTCACGCCGTCCTACAACCCGTGGGACGAGCGCCTGTGCGTGGTGCCGAACGGCGACCTGTTCCGCGTCCTGCGCAAGGGCCAGGCGCACATCGTCACCGACCACATCGACCACTTCGACGCGACCGGCATCCAGCTGAAGTCCGGCGAGCACCTCGACGCCGACATCATCGTGTCCGCGACCGGCCTGCAGATCCAGCTGGCCGGCGGCGCCGAGATCGAGGTCGACGGCGAGCGCGTCAACACCCGCGACCAGCTGCTCTACAAGGGCGTGCTGATGGAGGGCGTGCCGAACTCGCTGTTCGTCATCGGCTACACCAACGCGTCGTGGACGCTCAAGGCCGACCTGGCGAGCGAGTACTTCTGCCGGCTCATCAACCACATGGACGAGAACGGCCACGACCAGGTCGTGCCGGTCGCCGAGCCCGACGACCGCGCCGAGACCTCGGTCATGGGCGCGTCGATGCGCTCGGGATACATCCAGCGTGGCGACGCGATCATGCCCCGCCAGGGCAAGCGGATGCCGTGGCTGATCCGCAACGACTACTTCCGGGACGCCCCGGTGCTGCGCCGCGGCAAGATCGCCGACCCTGCGCTCGAGTTCCGCTCCACCAGCGCCGCTGAGGCGCTGGTCCCCACCTCCACCTGACACTCCCGCCTGACCTGAGGAGCACCATGACGATCGAGCAGACCTACGAAGAGGCCCTCCTGACCCTGTCCGAGGGGTCGGTGCGTCTCCACTTCGACGCGTTCGAGGACATCGACTGGGACGACCCGTCCTCGGTCATCGACCCCGACGCCGACTGCTGGATCCTGCCTGTGGAGCACCCGCTGGGCGCCACCGCCTGGTACCAGGCGCTGCCCGAGGACCGGCAGAAGGAGATCGGCCTCTGGATGATCGCCCAGATGATGAAGGTGGGTCTGCAGTTCGAGAACCTGCTCATCCGCGGCCTCATGCAGTACGTCTTCAACCTGCCCAACGGCTCTCCGGAGTACCGCTACGTCACCCACGAGGCGACCGAGGAGACCCACCACACGCAGATGTTCCAGGAGTTCACGAACCGCTCGGGCGTCAACGCGCCCGGCATGCGGCGGTGGACCAAGACGATGCCGCTCCAGGCCCTGATCCCGTCGATGGCGACCCTGTTCCCGGAGTTCTTCTTCACCTTGGTGCTCGGTGGCGAGGAGCCGATCGACCACGCGCAGAAGATGATCCTGCGCAGTGACTGGGACATGCACCCGCTGGTGAAGCGGATCGTGTCGATCCACGTCGCCGAGGAGGCGCGCCACATCTCCTTCGCGCACCGCTACCTCGCCGAGCGCTCGGCGGAGATGGGGCCGGTCCGCAAGGGTCTCCTGGGCGTCCTCACCCCGATCGTCTACCGCCTGATGTGCGACATGATCCTGGCCCCGAGCCGGTCGTCGTACCGCGAGCTCGGCATCCCGCGCCGGGTGATCAAGGAGGCCTACTGGGGTGGCCCGCAGAGCACCGAGCTCCTCTCCGAGACGTTCGCCGACCTGCGGATGCTCGCCGAGGACATCGGCGTGCGGAACCGGCTGACCCGGCCGCTGTGGAAGGTGCTCGGGATCGACGGTCGCCCCGCCCGCTTCCGCGGCGAGGTCCACGAGCGCGGCGGCCACGGCACCGCCGCAGACGCAGCCAAGGCTGCCTAGGGGACCCCATGCCCTACGTCGTCACCCAGTCGTGCTGCAGCGACGGGGCGTGTGTCGTCGCCTGCCCGGTCAACGCCATCCATCCGGCGCCGGGTGAGCCCGGCTTCGCCACCGCCGAGATGCTCCACGTCGACCCGATCTCGTGCGTCGACTGCGGCGCCTGTGCGACCGCCTGCCCGGTGGACGCGCTGCTGCCGCACACCAAGCTCACCGAGAAGCAGCTGCCGTTCATCGAGCTCAACGCCGCGTACTACGTCGAGAACCCGCACGCCGACCGCCCGATCCTCGCGGCGGTCGCGGAGCGGCCCGTCGTCGACGCCCGCGGCCTGCGGGTCGCGATCATCGGCGCCGGCCCGGCGGGCCTCTATGCCGCCGACGAGCTGCTCAAGCACGCCGGCGTGAGCGTCGACGTCTTCGACCGGCTGCCGACCCCGCACGGCTTGGCCCGGTACGGCGTCGCGCCCGACCACCCCAGCACCAAGCAGGTCATCGACCTGTTCGGTGCCATCGAGCGCGAGGCCGGGTTCCGCTACCGCCTCAACGTCGAGGTCGGCACCGACATCACCCACGACCAGCTGCGCGCGTCGTACGACGCGGTGGTCTATGCCGTCGGCGCGGCCACGGACCGGCGCCTCGGCATCGACGGCGAGGACCTCCCGGGCAGCGTCTCGGCGACCGAGTTCGTCGCCTGGTACAACGGCCACCCCGACGGCGACGACCGCTCGTTCCCGCTCGGCTCGGCCCGCGCGGTCGTGATCGGCAACGGCAACGTCGCCCTCGACGTGGCCAGGATCCTGACCGCTGACCCCGAGGCACTCGCGAGGACCGACATCTCCGACCGTGCGCTCGCCGCCCTGCGCGACAGCACGATCGAGGAGGTCGTGGTGCTCGGACGCCGCGGCGCCGCCGACGCGGCGTTCACGCTGCCGGAGCTGCTCGGCCTGGCCGCCCTGGACGGGATCGACGTCGTCGTCGAGGGTGAGGTCGAGGTGACCTCCCCGAAGACCCGGATCCTCGCCGAGATCGCCGCCCGCCCGCGGCGACCCGGCCTGCGCCGCATCGTGCTCCGCTTCGACACCGCCCCGGTGCGGGTCGTCGGCGACCAGCACACGCGTGCCCTCGAGGTGGCGCGCACCACGACGATCGACGGCCGGGCCGTCCTCACCGAGGACACCGAGCTGCTCCCTGCCGGCCTCGTGCTGCGCGCGATCGGCTACCGCGCCCGCCCCGTCGCCGGTCTGCCGTTCGACGACGCCCGCGCGGTCGTGCCCAACGACCTCGGCCGGGTCGAGCCGGGCGTCTATGTCGCGGGCTGGATCAAGCGCGGCCCGACCGGCTTCCTCGGCACCAACAAGTCCTGCTCGCGGGAGACCGTCGAGCAGCTCCTCGCCGACCTCGACGCGGGCCTCCTGGAGCGTCCGTCGACCGAGGTCGAGCAGCTGCCGTGGGAGATCGACGCGGCCGGCTGGCGGGCCATCGACGAGCACGAGCGCGCCGCCGGTGCGGAGGCCGGCCGACCCCGGGTCAAGGTCACCGACCGGGGCGACCTGGTGGCGGCCGCCGAGCGGGCGCACCGCCCGGTCGAGCGTCCGCGGCGGAGCCTGCTGCGCCGCTGACGAACGGCGACGCTCCCGGGGTGCAGCAGGCGAGGTCATCTAGAGTGCGCGCCATGGTGCACGTGCCCCGGGTCCCCGGCCTCGACGGGCGTCAGACGCGTTGGCAGGACCACAACGAGGAACGGCGCCAGCGGGTCCTCGACGCCGCCGTCGAGCTGATCGAGGAGCTCCCGCTCGGGAGCGACGTGCACGTCCAGCAGATCGCCGAGCGGGCGGGGCTGGTCCGCACCGTCGTGTACCGGTTGTTCAGCAATCGCAACGACCTCAACCGGGCCGTGCAGGAGCACCTCGTCGGGATGATCCGGAAGGTGCTCGACGAGAACCTCGTCCTCGCCGGGAGCATCGAGGACATCATCGGCGGACTGGTCGGCGGCTACGTCGGCTGGGTGGCCGACCACCCGAACCTCCACGAGATGGCGCAGCGGCCGCTCGGCGACGGTGAGCCGGCCGAGCTCGACAAGGCCGTGGAACGGCTCAGCTCGGACATCTACGACCTGTTCCAGGCCGGCGCGACGCTCCTCGGGCACGAGCTCGACGAGGACCAGGTCGCGACCCTCGACGTACTCGTGGTCGGGATCGTGGGACAGGTGCGCGGCAGCGTCAACCAGTGGGTACGACGACCCGAGCGCACCATGAGTGCCCGGGCGCTGTCGCGCCTGCTGAGCCGGTGGATCTGGTTCCAGATCGACGGCCAGGCACGCGAGGTCGGCGTCGAGCTGGACCCGACGGTGCCGATCGACGAGCTCGCCGCGTCACTCTGAGGCGGCGCCGGGCCCGTCCTAGCGGTGGCCCGCGGCGGACGCGCGCTCGGGGCCGAGGCAGACAGCGACCAGCTCGCCGGGACGCTCGCGGTTGAAGACCGCCCAGCCGTGGTCGAACGACACGACGCGGGTGCGGCCGACGCGGTCGCGGATGACCGCCGTGGTCGGGATGACCTCGGGCTCGAAGCCGGTGGTGGAGCAGTTGTTGCGCTCGAGGATCCGGCTGGTCGCCTTGTCCTGGACGGAGAGCCCGATGTGCTCGGCTGGCGGCTGGGGCGCCGTGAGGACGCTGACGGCACCGAGGCCGACGAGCAGCGTGAGCGCGCCGGCAGTCATCGCCGTGCGGAGCGACGTCACTGCGGTCCGCAGCAGCGCCTTGCGTCCAGCGTCCAACGTCTCTTCTCCGCTCTTTCCCCCCAGGGACCGGCCTTCTCGACCGCTGCCATCTCAACGACGGGGGGCCCGCCGGGTCACGACCGAGGTGGGGACCACCCGGGGTGACCAGCGAGGCGAATCCCAGGCAGGATGGGAGGCATGACCTGGTTCTCGTCCCCCTCGCAGGCCGCCGCGCAGCTCACCGAAGCGGGCTACCTCGCTGATGCGGCGACGGCCACGACCGCCTTCCTGGCGGGCGCGCTGGAGAAGCCGCTGCTCCTCGAGGGTCCCGCGGGTGTCGGCAAGACCGAGCTCGCCAAGGCCGTGGCACGGGCGACCGGAGCCGAGCTGGTCCGACTCCAGTGCTACGAGGGTCTCGACGAGGCGCGCGCTCTCTACGAGTGGAACTACAAGAAGCAGCTGCTGCGGATCCAGGCCCAGACCGGCTCGGCCGACGGCGCCGACTGGGACCAGACCCACGACGACATCTTCACCGAGGAGTTCCTGCTCACCCGGCCGCTGCTGACGGCGATCCGGCGCGACGAGCCGACGGTGCTGCTCATCGACGAGGTCGACAAGACCGACATCGAGGTGGAGGGCCTGCTGCTGGAGGTGCTCTCCGACTTCCAGGTCACCATCCCCGAGCTCGGCACCGTCGCCGCTACCCGCCGTCCGTACGTCGTCCTGACCTCCAACGCCAGTCGGGAGCTGTCCGAGGCGGTCAAGCGCCGCTGCCTCTACCTGCACCTGGACTACCCGGACGCGGAGCGCGAGCGCGAGATCCTCCAGGCCCAGGTCCCCGACCTCGACGACCGGATCGCCGAGCAGCTGGTGGCCACCGTCGGCAAGCTCCGGGACCTCGAGCTCAAGAAGGCGCCCTCGATCGCGGAGTCGGTCGACTGGGCGCGCACCCTCATCGCGCTCGAGATCCGCGACCTCGACGACAAGGCCATCACCGACACGTTGGGGGCCGTGCTCAAGCACGCGTCGGACCAGCAGCGCGCCGTCAAGGAGCTCCGGCTCAACCGTGGCTAGGAGGGGCTCCCGGTCCGCGGGCCGAGTGCCCGCTCCCGAGACGTCCGGCCTCCTCGACCGGCACCTCTCGTTCATCGAGGCGCTGCGCGGGGCCGGGCTGTCGGTGTCGCTCGCCGAGGACCTCGACTCGGTCGCGGCGCTGGGTGCCGTGGGCTGGAGCGACCGCGGCCACGTCCGTGACGTGCTCGCCGCGACGCTGCTGAAGCGGCAGGCGCAGCGCACGACGTTCGACGCCCTCTTCGACGTCTACTTCCCGGCGCTCGTCGGCGACGGCGTCGCCGGCCGTACGACGGACGAGGCGGCGAGTGCCGATGAGTCCGGCGTCCGCGACAACGCCGCCGCCCTGCAGGCCTTCCGCGACGAGCTCGCGCAGGCGCTGGAGGGCGGGGACGACCAGCAGCTGCGGCGCCTGGCGGCCCAGATGGTCGGCACCTTCGGCGCGATGCCGGGCCGGGGGCCGGGGATGTCGTCGTGGTCGGCCTACACGGCGCTCCAGCGGGTCGCACCGCAGGAGCTCATCGACCGGATCGTCGCCGGCCTGCTCGGCGAGAGCGGCGACGGCGACGGCGAGGTGCGTCTCGCGGACGCCCGCCGGCTCGCCAACCGCCGGGTCGGCGCGTTCACGACGATGGTCGAGGACGACGCCCGGCGCCGGATCGCCGAGGAGAAGGGGCCCGACCACGTCGCCGACGTCGCGATCCGCCCGAGCATCGACAAGCTCGCGTTCACCGCGGCCCGACGCTCGGACCTGGAGGAGATGCGGCGCCAGATCTTCCCGCTGGCGCGACGGCTCGCCACGCGGCTGACCAAGGAGCACCACGCCCACCGGCGCGGGTCGCTCGACTTCCGCCGTACGGTGCGCGCGTCGATCGCCACCGGGGGCGTGCCGCTCACGACCCACCACCGGCCCAAGCGTCCGCACCGCACCGACCTCGTCGTGCTCTGCGACGTCAGCGGCTCGGTCGCCAACTTCGCCCAGTTCACCCTGCTCTTCGTCTTCGCGCTGCGCGAGGTCTTCCAGAGCATGCGGGCGTTCACCTTCATCGACCACGTCCACGAGGTCACCGAGCACCTCGAGCCGGGGGCGGACCCGGTCGAGGTGCTGGAGAAGCTCGCCGCGGCGACCAGCTATGCGGCGCTGTGGGGCCGCACCAACTACGGCCGGGCGTTCACGAAGTTCGAGCAGGAGCACGCCGACGCCCTCGGGCCGAAGACGACCCTGCTCATCCTCGGTGACGCGCGCAGCAACTACAGCGACCTCGAGGACGCGACGCTGCGGCGGCTCGCCGGCTCGGTGAAGCGCTCCTACTGGCTCAACCCCGAGCCGGTGAGCAGCTGGGGTGCGGGCGACTCGGCGGCGAAGACCTACCGCGAGATCGTCTCGATGATCGAGTGCCGCAACCTCACCCAGCTCGAGGAGTTCATCCACGAGCTCGCGCACTAGCGCAGCAGGTTGCCGTCGAGGCGGTCCAGCGCCTCCTCGATCGTGGCGGCCGTGCCGGCGAAGCTGAACCGGACGAATCGACCGCCGTCGACGGTGTCGAAGTCGACGCCCGTGGCCATCGCGACCCCGGTGCGGGCCAGCACGTCGCGGGCGAACGCCATCGAGTCGCCGGTGAGGTGCCCGACGTCGGCGTAGACGTAGAAGGCGCCGTCGGCCGGGGCCAGCCGGTCGATCCCGAGCCGCTGCAGCCCGTCGATGAGAAGCGCCCGGTTGCCGGCGTAGCGCCGGACGTGACCGTCGAGCTCGTCGTACGACGCCCGGTCGAACGCGGCGATCGCCGCGCGCTGCGCGAGCACCGGCGGGCAGATGCTGAAGTTGCCGGTGAGGACGTCGACCGGGCGCAGCAACCGCTCCGGGGCGAGCATCCATCCCAACCGCCAGCCGGTCATCGAGAAGTACTTCGAGAACGACCCGAAGACGACCGCCTCGCGGCTGGTCTCCCACGCGCTGTGCGACCCGCCGTCGCCGTAGGTGATGCCGTGGTAGATCTCGTCGGAGACCAGCTGGACCCCCGCCCCCTCGCACCAGCGGGCGATCGCGGACAGCTCCTCGGGCAGCAGCATCGTGCCGGTCGGGTTGGCCGGGCTGGCGACGACGAGGCCGGAGATCGGCTCCCGTGCGTGCAGCTCGGCGAGCTGGTCGACCGTGGGCTGGAACCGGGTCTCGGGCCCGGTGGGGATCTCCACGACCTCGCAGCCGAGGGCCGCGAGCACGTTGCGGTAGCAGGGGTAGCCCGGCCGAGCGATCGCCACCCGGGCGCCGGCGTCGAACGCAGCGAGGAAGGCCAGCAGGAAACCTCCGCTGGACCCGGTCGTCACCACGACGTCGTCTGCGGTCACGTCGATCGCGTAGCGCCGCCGGTAGTGGTCCGCGATGGCGGCGCGGAGCTCGACGATCCCGGTGGCCGGGGTGTAGCCGAGCGGGTCGCCCGAGCCCAGGAGCCGGACCGCCTCCGCGGTGACCGGGGCGGGCGCGCCGCTGCTCGGCTGGCCGGCCAGCAGGTTGACCAGGTCGCCGTGGGTCCGCTGCCGCTCCGCCGAGAGCGCCAGCAGGTCCATCACGTGGAACGGCGGGACGTTCGCGCGCTGGGCAGCGCCGTACCGGGGGCTCATCGGGTGATCATGGCGACTTGGACGTCAAAACTCACGCTTGGACGGTGTTATTGCGTCGTCCAAGCGACAGTTTCACCGTCCGGACGGTGAAACTGTCGCGGCGCTGAGCGCAGCCGCGACCCCGGCCCGGCGACCGAAGAACGAGCCCTCGCCGAGCTGGGTGCCGGAGCAGTAGCCGGCGCCGTCCTGCGCGATGTTGGAGGCGCACGCTCCGGCGGCGTACAGGCCGGGGATGACCGAGCCGTCGGCCCGCTTCGCCGCACCGTCCGCCGTGACCGCCATCCCGCCGATGGTGAAGCCCGCATAGAGCGCGACGCCGAGGGAGAGGTCGAGGACAGCCCACGGGCCGGCCGTCTGCGGCGCCAACCAGTCAGGGTGCTTGTGGAAGTCGGGGTCCTCGCCCGCGGCGGCGTGCTCGTTGTAGCGCTCGACGGTCGCGACCAGGGTGCCCGTGGGCATGCCGAGGCCGGCCTCCATCTCCTCGAGCGTCTCGTAGCCGTCCTTGAGCGGCACCAGGGGCATGTGGTCCTCGCCCAGGTGCTCGCTGTCGACGATCAGGTAGGCGACCGAGTCCTCCTGCTCCATGACGCGCTGCGACGTCCGGGCGTGGTAGCTGTCCTCCGCCACGAAGCGCACCCCGGCCTTGTTGACGATGATCCCCTTGCACCGCGACGACGGCGGATAGAACGGAGCGGTGATGAACGGCTCCTCCATGTTCTCCAGGGCCGCGCCGACCGACTGCCCGAGCCGGATGCCGAGGCCGTCGTCGTACGTCGAGCCCAGCGTGAACAGCTTGGAGCCGAGGGCGGGGGTGTAGCGCTCGACCATGTCGGCGTTCATCACGAAACCGCCGGCCGCGATGACGACGGCGGGGGCGCGGACGACGCCGGTCCGGTCGAAGGACTTCCAGGCGACGCCGGCGACGGCGCCGTCGGCCTCGACGACGAGCTGGGAGGCGCCGGTCTCGTAGCGGACCTCGACGCCGGCCTCCTCGATCTTCTCCTTGAGCAGGTCCATCACGATCCGGGTGCCCTCGGTGTCACCGGGCACGGGGACCTTGTGGCCGCGTGGGGCGGGCGGGACGTCCTCGCGGAACGGCCAGACCTTCTCGTTGCCGGTGAACATGAGGCCCTCGGTGCCCGGCTGGATGACCGCCTTGCCCGGGAAGTAGGACCGCTCGAACTGGAAGCCCAGCGCCTCGAGCCATTCGAAGTGCTCGACCGAGCCCTCCGCGTAGAGCCGGATCTTCTCCGGATCGGGGTCCTTGGTGCTGGCCATCAGGTACGCCGCCATCGCCTCGACGGAGTCCTCGTGGCCGGTGGCCTGCTGCACGGCCGTGCCGGCGCCCAGGTAGAAGTGGCCGCCGGACATGCTCGACGTCCCGCCGTGGACCGCGGCGCGCTCCAGCAGCAGCACGCGAGCTCCGGCGCGCGCGGCCTCGAGGGCGGCGCAGCCGCCGGCGATGCCGAAGCCGACGACGACGACGTCGAAGGTCTCGGCGTCCGCGGGGACGTCGGCGGCGGGGACGGTGGCGGGGATCGCCAGGCCTGCGGGCTCGGTCATGGGACAAATGTAGAACACGTTCCAGTTTGGGGCGAGAGCGCGACGGCCCCCGGACCGATAGACTGCGCTTCCGCGCCCCGACGTCGACGTGACGCAGACCTGCTGAGGTGACATGACCTTCGACGCCCACCAGCTCGACACCTTCTTGCTGGTCGGGTCCGCCGTCACCCTGTTCGCGGTGCTCGCGGTGCGGATCTCCTCCCGGGCCGGGCTGCCCAGCCTCCTCGTCTACCTGCTCATGGGCGTGGTCCTCGGGGAGTCGGTGATCGGCATCGGCTTCGAGGACGCCGAGCTCGCGCACGCGATCGGCTTCGGCGCGCTGGCCGTGATCCTGGCCGAAGGTGGCCTGACCACCAGCTGGCGCGAGACCAAGGGATCGGTCCGGCTCGGCCTCGCGCTGGCCACCATCGGCGTCACCGTCTCGGTCGGCGTGGTGGCGCTCGGTGCCCACTACCTGCTCGGGCTGCCGTGGGAGCTCGCCGTGCTGCTCGGCGCGATCACGTCGCCGACCGACGCGGCCGCGGTGTTCTCGGTGATCCGGGTGGTCCCGCTGCCGCGCCGGATCACCGGCGCGCTCGAGGCCGAGTCCGGCTTCAACGACGCGCCGACCGTCGTCCTGGTCACCCTCATCTCCAGCGGCGCCGCCGCCGAGCACGGGCCGTTCGTGCTGGCCGCGATCATCGTGTTCGAGCTCGTGGCCGGTGTCGGGATCGGGCTCGGCGCGGGGATCGGCGGCGCCTGGCTGATGCGCCGCGCCGCGCTGCCCGCGTCCGGCCTCTACCCGATCGCGGTGCTCTGTCTCGCCCTCTTCGCGTACGGCGCCGCGGCCTACGTCCACGCCAGCGGCTTCGCTGCCGTCTACGTCGCCGCGCTCGTCCTCGGCAACGCCGACCTGCCCCACCGGGCCACGACCCGCTCCTTCTCGGAGGGGCTCGCCTGGCTGGCGCAGATCGGGCTCTTCGTCATGCTCGGGCTGCTGCTCTCGCCCTCGCGGATCACCGCCGAGACGGTGCTGATGGCGTTGGGCGCCGGGTTCCTCCTCACCGCTGTCGCTCGGCCGCTGTCGGTGGTGCTCAGCACGATCGCGCAACGGATGTCGCTCCGGGAGATGGTCTTCATCTCCTGGGCCGGCCTGCGCGGCGCCGTACCGATCGTGCTCGCGACCATCCCGCTCGCCGAGGACGTCGGCGACGCCGACCTGCTCTTCGACCTCGTCTTCGTGCTCGTCGTCATCGACACCCTGCTCACCGCCCCGACCCTGCCCTGGGTCGCGAAGGTGCTCCGGGTCGCCCGCCGTTCCGAGCCGCGCGACATCGAGCTCGAGGCCGCGCCGCTCGACCGCGTGGCCGCCGACCTGCTCCAGGTCGCGATCAGCCCGCGCTCACGGCTCCACGGCGTCGAGATCGGAGAGCTGCGGCTGCCACCGGGGGCGTCGGTCGCGCTCATCGTGCGCGAGGGGCAGACGCTGGTCCCGGAGAAGCGGACCGTGCTGCGCCACGGCGACGACCTGCTCGTCGTCACGCCACGCAAGCTCCGCGAGGCGACCGAGCAGCGGCTGCGGCAGGTCAGCCTCGGTGGCCGGCTCGCCCAGTGGCTGGGTGCCGACGGCATCGAGACCGAACGCGGTCGGTGAGGCTCAGGGCGTCGGCGCGACCAGCTCGGGCGGGCTGCACACGGTGCCGTCGCTGTCGGCCTTGATGTTCTTGCGGCCCTTCTGGAGCCCGGGAAAGCCCTCGCCGACGACGACGGTGATCCCCGGCTCGGACGTCGCCTGCTGGACGATCTCGGTGTCGTCGCCGAGATAGGTCTGGAGCAACTCGGCGGCGGGACCGGTCGGGTCGGTGGTCCAGATGACCGCTCCGCTGGACCCGGTGGCGGCGGCGGTGTTGCCCCGGGAGCCCTCGCCGAAGCCCTTGCGGACCAGTGCGTCCATCGTCTCGCCCGCCAGTCCCTCGGTGCTGCTCGCGTTGAGGACGTTGACGTGGACCTGCGGCGGGCTCACCTTCTCGCCGGCCGCGACGGTGGTGTCGAGGCAGGCGGCCTGCTCCTCCTTCTCGGGGAACGGTTCCGTGACCGAGGACCACGCCCAGGCGACGCCGATGATGAAGACCACGGCGAGCACGGCCAGGGTCCCCGCCGAAGTGGCGCGCGCCTTCGTATCCACGCGGTCAGCCTAGATCCACCGGCCCCCGGTGGATCTAGGCTGGGTCTTCCATCCGGATGACGCGGGCATGCAGGATGCTCCGCTGCTGGAGCGCGGCGCGCAGGGCGCGGTGCAGCCCGTCCTCGAGGTAGAGCTCGCCGCGCCACAGCACGACGTGGGCGAAGAGGTCGCCGAAGAAGGTGCCGTCCTCGTCGAGCAGGGTCGCCAGGTGGAGGGTGTCCTTCGTGGTGACCAGCTCGTCGAGCCGCACCTGGCGCGGCGGCACCGCAGCCCACTCCCGAGACCCGAGGCCGTGGTCGGGGTAGGGCCGGTCGGTGCCGACGCGCTTGAAGATCACGAGGGGTGAGTCTAGATCGATGGGGGATGTCGGCCTGAGGGTCTTGCTTCTACAGTTCCCGGCATGACGGAGCAGCCCTCGATCGAGGCGACGGTCGCACCCGGTTATGCGTTCGAGGGCCCGGCCCTCGAGCTCGGCGGGCTGATGGCGGACGCGCAGACCCTCACCGGCACCCCCATCCGGATCCCGCTGGCGATGGTCAACCGGCACGGTCTCATCGCCGGTGCCACGGGCACCGGCAAGACCAAGACCCTCCAGCTCCTGGCCGAGCAGCTCAGCGCCGCGGGGGTGGCCGTCTTCGCCGCGGACATCAAGGGCGACCTGTCCGGGCTGGCGACGCCCGGCGAGGGTGGGGACAAGATCACTGCCCGCGCCGCCTCGGTCGGCCAGACCTGGACCGCGACCGGCTTCCCGGTGGAGTACTACGCGATCGGTGGGCTCGGCACCGGCATCCCGATCCGGGTGACGATCTCCTCGTTCGGCCCGGTCCTCCTCAGCCGCGTGCTCGGGCTCAACGACACCCAGGAGTCCAGCCTGGGGCTGGTGTTCCACTACGCCGACCAGCAGGGCCTCCCGCTGCTCGACCTCACCGACCTCCGCGCGGTCGTCCAGCACCTGACCAGCGCGGAGGGCAAGCCAGAGCTCAAGGCGCTCGGCGGCCTGTCGTCCGCCACTGCCGGTGTGATCCTCCGCGAGCTGATCGCGTTCTCCGACCAGGGCGCCGACGCATTCTTCGGTGAGCCGGAGTTCGCCTCGAGCGACCTGATCCAGACCGCCGCCGACGGCCGCGGCCTGATCTCGCTGCTCGAGCTGCCGAACCTCGTCGACCGGCCGGCGGTCTTCTCCACCTTCCTCATGTGGCTGCTCGCGGACCTGTTCCACGACCTGCCCGAGGTCGGCGACGTCGACAAGCCCAAGCTGGTCTTCTTCTTCGACGAGGCGCACCTGCTGTTCGCCGACGCGTCCAAGGACTTCCTCGCCCAGATCGCGCAGACGGTCCGGCTGATCCGGTCCAAGGGCGTCGGCGTCTTCTTCGTCACCCAGAGCCCGACCGACGTGCCGGACGACGTGCTGGCCCAGCTCGGCTCGCGGGTCCAGCACCAGCTGCGGGCCCACACGCCCAACGACGCCAAGGCGCTCAAGGCGACCGTCAACACCTATCCCCACAGCGCGTACGCCGACCTCGGCGAGGTCATCACCACCCTCGGCATCGGCGAGGCGGTCGTCACGGTGATGGGGGAGCGCGGTGCCCCGACCCCGGTGGCCTGGACCCGGCTGCGCGCGCCCGAGTCGCTGATGGCGCCGAGCTCGCCCGAGTCCATGGCGGCCACCGTCGCGGCGAGCCCGCGCGCGGCGTCGTACTCCCAGGTCGTCGACCGCGAGTCGGCCCGCGAGATCCTCGCGAAGCGGCTCGAGGAGGGCGCCCGCAAGGCCGCGGAGGAAGCCGCCGTGGAGGAGAAGGCGGAAGCGGCCGAGAGGGCGGAGAAGGAAGCCGCCAGGAAGAAGCCCGCCAAGCCGAAGTCCGGCGGGGTGGTGAGCGAGGTCGTGAAGTCGTCAGCGTTCAAGGACTTCATGCGCACCGCGACCCGGGAGGTCGTCCGCGGCATGTTCGGCGCCGCCCGCCGCTAGTCCGCGGGCGCCCGCCGACCGGAGCGGTCAGGCGGTCCAGCGCACTGCGTCGTCGACGAAGTCGGCGAGGGCGTGGACGCCGCGCAGGTCGCGGCGCTCGGCCATCAGCCGGGTCAGGCCCTCGGCATGGCGGTCGCGCAGGGCGGCTCGCCGCGCGAGCGTGCGGTCGATGGTGCGATCGATCGTCCCTTCGGGGGTCACCTCGGTGGTGTTCTCGTCCATGTCCCCCAGAGTGGCGCGCGGATGTCCCCGGCAAACCAACGTTTCGTTACGAACCGGTGTCCTCGGGTGTGATCGTCACTACATTCACGGAAGGGCCGTGCACGGTGCCCGGGGCGACCGTGCACGCGGCGACGGTCCGGGCGCGGGACGGAGGTCACAGCACGTCGGGGTTGGCGCGGGACCGCGCTGGCCTCCATACTCCTGACAAAGGTAGAACGTGTTCTAGATTCGTGGGAGACCGGGTGTACGACTTCGAAGGTGACAAGGGTTCCGAGGGGACCCCGGGCGGTGACGGGCCGGCCCGTGCGCTGCTGCTCCTCGAGCTGCCGCGGGTCGCGGGGGAGTACGCCGCCTCGCGCGCCGTCGACCTGGTCGCGCCCCGCCGCCCCACCGGGGACGGCCGCCCGGTGCTCGTCATCCCCGGTTTCCACGCGACCGACGGCCTGACCCGTCGGCTCCGGAGCCACCTGAAGCGGCACGACTTCCGCGTCCACGGCTGGGGCCAGGGCGCCAACATCGGCCTCACCGACGAGCTGATCGACGGGCTGGCCGACCGCTTCGAGGAGATCCGGAAGCGGTACGACGAGCCGGTGAGTGTCGTGGGCTGGAGCTTCGGCGGCGTGCTCGCGCGCGGGCTCGCCCACACCTACCCCGGCGACGTCCGCCAGATCGTGTGCCTCGGCTCGCCGTGGCGCGCCGACGGCGAGAAGACCCGTGCGACCGCCATGTTCGAGCGGTCGCGCCGCAAGCACGGCATCTCCGACCGGGCCAAGCCGATGATCGACCTGCTGCGCGGGCCGGTCCCCGTGCCGACGACCGCGGTCTGGTCCAAGACCGACGGCATCGTGCCGTGGCGCGGCTGCCGGGTCGACGTCTCGGTCTATCCGCGCGCCGAGAACGTGGCCGTCCCGAGCAGCCACGTCGGCATGGTCGCCAACCCGCTGGTCCTCGACGTGGTCGTCGACCGACTGAGTCAGGACCTCGAGGACTGGCACGAGTTCTCCTGGCGTCGCGCGCTGGCGCAGAAGTGGGGAGCAGCATGAGCCGCAGCCCGCTCGACGAGCGCGACCCCGCCTACATCGCGAAGGCACTGCCGTTCCTGCGACTGGCCATGAAGGGCTACTTCCGCTCCGAGGTCAGGGACATCGAGCGGGTGCCGACGGACGGCGCGCTCATGGTCGGCAACCACTCGGGCGGGATCATGGCGATGGACGTCCCGATCATCGCCGTCGCCTACGCCGAGGCGTTCGGACCGGAGACCCCGCTCTACTGCCTGGCTCACGACATGCTGTTCACCGGCGCCGCCGGTCCGGTCATGCGCAAGTTCGGCTTCGTCCCGGCAGACCGCGCGAGCGCCGAGGAGGTGCTGGCGTCGGGGGCGGTCACGATCGTCTTCCCCGGTGGTGACTACGACACCTTCCGGCCCACGCTCAAGGCCAACGTCATCGACTTCGCCGGCCGCAAGGGCTATGTCCGCACGGCGTTGAAGGTCGGCGTCCCGATCGTCCCGGTCGTCTCGATCGGCGGGCAGGAGTCGCAGTTCCACCTCACCCGCGGGGAGTGGCTGGGACGGATGTCGCCGCTGCGCAAGGTGATGCGGACCGACCTGCTGCCCCTGACCATCGGCTTCCCCTTCGGTCTGGTCCCGGCGGGGGTCGGCAACATCCCGCTGCCGACCAAGATCGTGACCCAGGTGCTGGACCCGATCGACCCCAGGGAGATCGCGGCCGAGTTCGGGGCTGACACCGACGCGGCCGTCGCCGAGATCGACGAGGTGGTCCGCGGGCGGATGCAGGCCGCGCTCGACGAGCTGGCCCGCGAGCGTCGCTTCCCGGTGCTCGGATGAGCCAGGCCATGACGCCCCCCAAGAGCCGCGGCAGGCTGCGGACCCAGCTCTGGGCCACCGGGCACCTCCTCCGGAGCCGGATGATGGTGCCGATGGGCCCGCGCAAGGTCGCCGGCATGGCGAAGATCTTTCGCAGCTACGGCCCGCACGCGACCACCGGCTTCGCGCTGTCGGCCAACCGTCGTCCCGACGGGATCGGCCTCGTCGACGAGCGCGGGACGCTGACCTGGCGTGAGATCCAGGTCCGGGCCGAGGCGCTCGCAGTCGGCCTGGCGGGGCTGGGCGACCAGCCCCCGACCTCGGTCGCGATCCTGTGTCGCAACCACCGCGGGTTCGTCGACGCGTTCCTCGCCGCCGGCAAGCTCGGCGTCCCGGGGCTGCTGCTCAACACGGGCTTCTCCGCGCCGCAGTTGGCCGACGTCCTGGAGCGGGAGGCATCGACCCTCATCGTGTACGACGAGGAGTTCGCCGGCCTCGTCGCGGAGGCTCGGGGACGGATCCCCGGTCTCGCCGAGGTGCTGGCCTGGGTCGATGAGCCCGACGCTGTCCAGGGGGCGACGGTGGACGGCCTGATCGAGTCCCACCGCGGGCAGCAGCCGCCGGTCACCCGCCCCGGTCGGGTCGTGCTGCTCACCTCTGGCACCACGGGGACGCCCAAGGGCGCCAACCGCAGCGGCGGCGGGCCGGCCGAGCTCGCCGCGATGCTCGAGCGGATCCCGTGGCAGGGTGAGGAGACCGTCGTGGTCGCCGCCCCGACGTTCCACGCCTGGGGCATGGGGCAGATGGTCATCGCCGCCACCATGGCGTGCACGATCGTGATGCGTCGCAGGTTCGACCCGGAGGCGACGTTGGCGCTGGCCGACGAGCACCGGGCCACGGGCATCGCGGTCGTGCCGGTGATGCTCGAGCGGATCATGGACCTGCCCGGCGAGGTGCTCGACAAGTACCGCCTCGACAGCGTGCGGTTCGTGACGGCCAGCGGTTCCCGGATGCGCGGGGAGTCGGTCATCGCCTTCATGGACCGGTTCGGCGACAAGGTCTACAACAGCTACAACGCCACCGAGGCGGGCCAGATCAGCATCGCCGTCCCGGCCGACCTTCGGCACGCCTCGGACACGGCGGGCCGGCCCGTCACCGGCACGGTCGTCCGCCTGGTCGACGACGACGGTCGCGACGTGCAGGTCGGCGAGGTGGGTCGGATCGTCCTGCGGGGCGCGTCGGAGTTCGACGGCTACACGACGGGCGACACCAAGGCCTCGCTCGACGGCTTCATGGTCTCCGGCGACGTCGGGCGGATGGACGCCGACGGGCGGCTCTACGTGGTCGGCCGCGACGACGACATGATCGTCTCGGGCGGCGAGAACGTCTACCCCGTCGAGGTCGAGAAGGCGATCGGCGAGCTCTCGGAGGTGCGGGAGGTCGTCGTCGTCGGCGTCGACGACGAGAAGTTCGGCCAGCGGCTCGCGGCGTACGTCGTACCGACGCAGCCCGACGGCGTGGACGCCGACGCGGTCCGCACGCACGTGAGGTCGAGACTCGCCGGCTACAAGGTCCCGCGCGACGTGGTGCTCCTCGACGAGCTGCCCCGCAACGCGTCGGGCAAGGTCGTCGTGCGCGACCTGCCGGGCGTCGGCTGAGGTCGGGAGGCGACGGGACAGATGGCGTCGATCACGCGGATGTCGGGCTTCGATGCGGGTTTCCTCTACATGGAGACCCCGTCGATGCACATGCACACCCTCAAGATCGCCGTCCTCGACCCGTCGACCGACAACACGTTCGACAACCTGATCGAGCGGATGACCGAGCGGCTGCGGCTGCTGCCACCGATGCGTCGGCGGGTCGTCCAGGTGCCGTTCCGGCTCAACCACCCCGTGCTCGTGACGCAACGCAGCATCGACCCCGAGCGCCACTTCTTCCGCCACGACATCGGCGGCGACGGCACCATGAGGGAGCTCGAGAAGCTGATCGGCGAGATCTGCAGCACGCCGCTGGACCGGAGCGTGCCGCTGTGGGAGCTGCACCTGTGTGAGGGCCTCCCGGACGGGAAGGTCGCGATCGTCGGCAAGATCCACCACGCACTGGCCGACGGGCTCGCGGCCAACGCGATGCTCGCCAACGTCATGGACGTCGCGTCCACCGACCTGCGCCCCGGAGGCGCGCGCGGGGAGACCCACGACGGTGTCGACGACCCGAGCCACAGCCTCCTGGTCCGGCACGCCCTGCGGGACGGAGCCCGGCAGATCCTCGACTTCCCCAAGCTCATCACGACCACCGTGCGCCGGATCCTCGCTGTGGTCCGCTACCGGCGGGCCATGGAGGGGAGCGTGCCGACGCCGGTCAAGGACGCGCCGCGGACGTCGTTCAACGGTCCGCTCACTCGTCGTCGCAGCTTTGCGACGGTCACCATCCCGCTCGCCGAGCTCAAGCGGGCCCGGGCGGCCCACGCCACCGAGATCGACGGGCTCACCCTCAACGACGTGGTGCTCGGCGTCACCTCCGGGGCGCTGCGTCGGTGGCTCGCCGCGCAGGGCGAGTTCCCGCTCCGCTCGCTCCTCGCCGGGGTCCCGGTCGGCCTCGACGCCAACGACATCGAGCCGCGCCTGATGGGCAACAACGTCTCGAACCTGTTCACCACCCTCGCGACCGACGTCGACGATCCCGTCGAGCGGCTGCGCACGATCTCGATCACGACCCGGCACGCCAAGGCGATCAACCAGCGGCTGGGCACCTCCCTCATGGACTGGTCGCAGTTCGCGCCGCCGGCGCCGTTCGCGGCCGCGGTGCGCGCCTACTCCCGGGTGCGCGGCGCCCGGTTCCACCCGGCCGCGTTCAACGTGATCGTCTCCAACGTCCCCGGCCCGCGGGAGCGGGTGAAGATCGCCGGCTCGCAGCTGTCCGACGTCTTCAGCGTCGGACCGTTGACCGAGGGCATCGGCCTCAACGTGACGGTCTGGTCCTACATGGACCACATGAACTTCTCCCTCCTCGCGTGCCCGGACCTGCTGCCGGACGTCGAGGTGCTGGCGGCGTACGTCCCCGCCGCACTGGCAG
Organism: Nocardioides stalactiti; assembly: GCF_014180715.1. Classification (GTDB taxonomy): domain Bacteria; phylum Actinomycetota; class Actinomycetes; order Propionibacteriales; family Nocardioidaceae; genus Nocardioides; species Nocardioides stalactiti. The sequence continues at coordinate 21,618 of NZ_JACEFC010000028.1, forward strand.
AGCTGCTCGGCGAGCCCGAGCCCGGTGCGGCAGCCGAGCCCGTCGCCGAGGACCAGCAGGACACCCCCGAGCCGGGCAACCATCCGGGCAACCAGGAGAGTGCATGACCTTCCAGACCATCGGCCGGCACACGACTCGTGTCGGCGGCAAGGCCGTGCGCTTCACCGGACGGGTGATGCTGCGGACCTTGCGGTCCGCCACCGAGGAGCTCACCCCGGACGTCCCGATCCCGCCGGCCGGGCGTGCTGTCGAGCTGCCGGGGCGCGGTACGACGCACGTGCTCGACATCCCCGGCCCGACGGCCGAGGCACCGACGCTGCTGCTCATGCACGGCATCGCGACCACCGGGCCGCTGACCTGGTTCACGGTCCTTGAGGAGCTCCAGCAGCACTACCGGGTCGTGACCTTCGACCAGCGCTGGCACGGCCGTGGCATCCGGTCGGACAAGTTCCTGCTCGACGACTGCGCGGACGACGCGGCCGCCGTGCTCGACGTCCTCGGCATCGACAAGGCGGTCGTCGTCGGCTACTCGATGGGTGGTGCGAGCGCCCAGGTGATGTGGCAGCGCCACCCGGAGCGGATCGCCGGGCTGGTGCTGTGCTCGACCGCGGGCCACTGGGAGGGTCACCTCGGCGAGCGGGTCTTCTTCCAGTCGCTCCGTGCGCTCAACGTCCTCCTGCTCCAGATCGCGGCCGCCAAGGTGGCGCGCCAGGGCGAGGCACTGGTGCCGGCGGAGGAGCTCGCCCTCGAGGGGCTGCGGGACTGGGCCCTCACCGAGCTCCGGACGACGAGCCTGTGGGCGTTCCCCGTCGTCATGGCGGAGCTCGGTCGCTTCGACTCCGCCGCCTGGATCGGCGACATCGACGTGCCGGCCGCGGTGCTGGTCACCGCCAAGGACCACGCGATCCCCACCGAGCGGCAGCGTCAGCTCGGTGCCGCGATCCCGGGCGCGATCGTGCGGGAGGCGCCCGGCGGGCACACCTCGCTCATCTTCGACCTCCCGCGGTGGAAGCCGCTCTTCCTCGAGCTGGTCGACGAGGTCGTCGCCCAGGCGACCGAGGGCACGTCCCCGCGGTCGCCGCGCGCGGTCAACGGCTGACTGTCCCCGCCACCTGCGCGGCGCGCACGCCGCTGCGCAGGGCGCCCTCCATCGTCCCGGAGTGGGCGCCGGCGGTGTGCTCGCCCGCGAGGACGAGAGGACCCGCCGGCTCCGCCAGCAGGGCGGCGGCGTCCGCGGCCCGGCCGGCGAGGACGTAGGAGTAGCCGCCGCGCGTCCACTCCTCGCGCTGCCAGTCGGTGAGGAGTGCCTGCTCCGCGACGAGGTCGAGGTCGGGACGCAGGGTGGCGAGCCGATCGACCCAGGTGGCGGGACCGTCGGCGACCGCGAGGCGGTCGCGCGCCGCGGCGCTGCCGGCGAAGCAGGAGGTCGCGGTCACCGCGCCGTCGCCGGCCGGGTCGCGGGAGGTCCACGACCACCACGACTCGCCGGGAGCCTGGACGCCGTCCGGCGCGACGGCGCCCCGCGTCGGCACCGACAGCTTGGCCGCGGTCCCGGTGGCGATCCCGTCGAGCCCGCGCTGCCAGGCGGCGGGGAACCCGCGGATCCACCGCACGTGCTCCAGCAGCGCGAGCGGGACGGCGACCACCGCGCGATCGACGACCTCCTCGCGGCCGCCCGTCGTCAGCACCACGTCATCGTCCCGGGCGTCGACGGCGGTCACGGGGGTCGCGAGCCGCACCCGGTCGCCGAGCTCCGCGGCCATCGAGAGGCAGATCCGCTGGTTGCCGCCGACGACGCGTGCTGCCGCGTCGACCCGGGCCCCGTCGGCCCGCGCGACGTGGAAGCGCGCACTGGCTCGTGCGGGGTCTCCCGCCGTCGACGTCGCGATCCGCAGGTAGGCCGGGTCGGCGGCGTACCCCGGTCCGAGGGCGGCGGCGAACGCCGCTGCGACGGTCGTGTCGTCCTCGGGGATCTGCGCCGCGACCGCGGTCAGCGTCGCCTCGAGCGCGGCCAGGTCGGGCACGACGCCGTCGAGGCGGCGCCGGTGGAACCGGACACCGTGCGGCGCGAGCGGCAGCCCGAGCTCGGCGCACAGGCCGCGGATCGTGTGCTGGTCGGCGTCGATCCACTCCCCGCCGCGCTCGACCACCGTCCCGTCGGGCAGCGCGGTCGACCAGGTCCGGCCGCCGACCCGGTCGCGCGCCTCCAGCACGACGACGTCGTGACCTTCTCGGTGCAGCCTCCAGGCACACACCAGGCCGGCCAGGCCCGCTCCGACGACTCCGATCCGCACGAGGTCAGCATGCCCGACCGTCACCCGCCCCGGACGGCGCTCCGACCAGCGCGTCAGAGCCGCCCGAGGGCCAGGTCTGCCAGCTGGCCGAGGAGGGCGAGGGCGTCGTCCTTGCTCTCGGTCGTCCGGGCGAGGGTGAGGAGGATCAGGCCTCGCTCGGACTGCGCGAGCACGGCTGCGTCGGCGCGCTCGCCCTCCTCGAAGAAGCCGAGTGACCGCTCGCCCACCCCGTCGAACGGGATGCGCGGTCCGAAGAGCACCTCGGTGCTGTCGGCGGTCTGGTCGAAGGAGTCGGGATCGGAGTGGGCGATGACGGAGAGGATCTCGCCGCTCTTCTTCGTCCACCGGCAGCTGGCGATGCCGAGCGACTCGTCCTCGACGGGGGTGATCCCGGTCCAGCCGACGACGGCCTCGATGTCGTCCGACGTGAGGTAGTCACACCCGGGCCGCAGGTTCAGCGCCGAACGGGCGTCGGCGAGGTCCTGGGCGGAGGGACCCTCGTCGTCCTCGCCGCATCCCGCGAGAGCGAGGAGGGCGGCGAGGACGACGACGGCGCGAGCGATGGGTCGGTGCACGTCAGAGGCCGTTGGCCACCGCGGTCGCCATGTCGGTGATCGCGCTGCGCATGTCGGCCTCCACGCCGCTGAAGTCGGTGTAGATCAGCGCGACGAGCTGATCGCCGACCTGGGTGATGACGGCGGCCTGCGGGAGCGTCGCCTCGGTGTACATGATCACGGCCTCGTCGCCGACCCCCGGAAGGTCCTCGGCCGGTCCGACGACCGACTCGGTCGCGGAGACCGTCGCGTCGAAGGTGCCCGTCTCGGCCTTGATGCTGAGGTTGACGTTGGCGCCGGAGGTGGACGTCCAGTTGCAGATCGTGGTGCCGGCGACGCTGCCGTCCTCGGCCGCACCGTCGATCTCGGTCAGGGCCAGGATGTCGTCGTCGGTGAGGATGCAGCCCGTCGCGCCCGTGTCCTCGCCGTCGTCGGTCGCGAGGTCGGTCTCGACGTCGGTCGGGATCGAGGTGTCGACCGAGGTCGGCAGGTCCGTCGGGACCGAGACCGAGGGGGTGTCGCTGCTGTCGTCGTTGTCGTCGTCATCACTGCTGTCCTCGCCGCAGCCGGTGACGGCGAGGGCGAGCACGATCGCGGGGAGCAAGGTGCGGAACTGACGCATGGGACTGCCTCTTCTCGAACGCGGGAAAGCCCCTCCCGCGCCGGAAACTAGCGTCGCACCCGGTCTACCGGTCGTGAATCAGCCAAATCACGACCCGTGGACCGGGTACGACGAGCGTCAGACGTTGCGGCGGTACTGGCCGCCGACCTCGAAGAACGCCTCGGTGACCTGGCCCAGCGAGCACACCCGCGCGGCGTCCATCAGCACGGCGAAGATGTTCTCCCCGCTGGTCGCGGCCGCCTTGAGCCGCTCGATCGCGGCCTCGGCCTCGTCGGCGTGCGCCGAGCGGAACTTCTCGACCCGCTCCAGCTGGGAGCGCTTCTCGTCCTCGGTCGCCCGGGCGAGCTCCACGTGGTCGGGGGTCCCGTCATCGGCTCCGGGGGAGCGGAAGGTGTTGACGCCGATGATCGGCAGCGTGCCGTCGTGCTTGCGGTGCTCGTAGAGCATCGACTCGTCCTGGATCCGGCCCCGCTGGTAGCCGGTCTCCATCGCGCCGAGGACACCGCCGCGCTCGGAGATCCGCTCGAACTCCGCGAGGACGGCCTCCTCCACCAGGTCGGTGAGCTGGTCGACGACGTACGAGCCCTGGAGCGGGTTCTCGTTGACCGCCAGGCCCCACTCGCGGTTGATGATCATCTGGATGGCCAGGGCGCGGCGCACGGACTCGTCGGTCGGGGTGGTGACCGCCTCGTCGTAGGCGTTGGTGTGCAGCGAGTTGGCGTTGTCGTAGATCGCGCACAGTGCCTGGAGAGTGGTGCGGATGTCGTTGAACGCCATCTCCTGGGCGTGCAGCGAGCGACCCGAGGTCTGGACGTGGTACTTCAGCCGCTGCGAGCGCTCGTTGGCGCCGTACCGCTCCTTCATCGCGATCGCCCAGATCCGCCGGGCGACCCGACCGATCACGGTGTACTCCGGGTCCATGCCGTTGGAGAAGAAGAAGGACAGGTTGGGCGCGAAGTCGTCGATGTCCATGCCGCGCGCGAGGTACGACTCGACGTAGGTGAAGCCGTTGGCGAGGGTGAAGGCGAGCTGGCTGATCGGGTTCGCCCCGGCCTCGGCGATGTGGTAGCCGGAGATGGAGACCGAGTAGAAGTTCCGGATCTCCTGCTGGATGAACCACTCCTGGATGTCGGCCATGCAGCGCAGCGAGAACTCGGTGGAGAACAGGCAGGTGTTCTGGCCCTGGTCCTCCTTGAGGATGTCGGCCTGGACCGTGCCCCGCACGGTGCGGAGCGCCTCGGCCGGGTCGATGCCCTTGTCCTTGGCCTGGTCGATCACGGTGTTGAGGAAGAAGGCGAGGACCGTCGGCGCCGGACCGTTGATGGTCATCGACACCGACGTCGTGGGCGAGCCGAGGTCGAAGCCGTCGTAGAGCGCCTTCATGTCGTCGAGCGTCGCGACGCTGACGCCCGACGTGCCGACCTTGCCGTAGATGTCGGGCCGCTCAGCGGGGTCGCGGCCGTAGAGCGTGACGGAGTCGAACGCCGTCGACAGCCGGGTCGCCGGCTGGTCCTCGGAGAGCAGCTTGAAGCGGCGGTTGGTGCGGAAGGGGTCGCCCTCGCCCGCGAACATCCGGGCAGGGTCCTCGTTCTCGCGCTTGAACGGGAAGACGCCGCCGGTGAACGGGAAGGAGCCCGGCAGGTTCTCGCGGCGCCAGAAGCGCACCAGCTCTCCGTGGTCCTCGAAGGACGGTACGGCGACGCGCGGGATCCGGTTGCCCGACAGCGACTCGCGCCCGGTGTCCTCGGCGGCATAGCTCGCGACGAGCTCGGGCCACTCCGCGAGCCGGTCGCGCAGCCAGGCGGGGGTCTCGGGGGCGAGGGCGGCGAGCCGGGCCGCCACCGTGGCGTCCTCGCCCGTGGCGGCGGCCTCCCCGGCGACGACCTCGAACGCCTGGGCGCGCCGCGCGAGGGCGGCGAGCTGCTCGGTCTGCTCGTGGTAGTCGCGGACCGTGTCGGCGATCTCGGCCAGGTAGCGGACCCGCTCGGGCGGCAGCACCTGCTGGATCCGGGTCGACGTCTTGCCGGTCACCGGGGCCAGGGTGCCGGCGTCGACGGCGAGCCCGTGGCCGGTGAGCTGGTCGCGGAGGAACTGGTAGAGCCCGGTGACGCCGTCGTCGGCGAACGTCGCGGCCGAGGTGCCGAAGACCGGCATGTCGTCGGGCTGCTGGCCGAACGCCTCGCGGTTGCGCACGAGCTGGCGGGCCACCTCGCGGCGGGCGTCGGCCGCGCCGCGGCGCTCGAACTTGTTGATCGCGACGGCGTCGGCGAAGTCGAGCATGTCGATCTTCTCGAGCTGCGACGCGGCGCCGTACTCGGGCGTCATGACGTAGAGGCTGGTGTCGACGAAGGGCACGACCGCCGCGTCGCCCTGGCCGATGCCGGGTGTCTCGACGACGACCAGGTCGAAGCCGGCGGCCTTGACGGTCGCGATGACGTCGGCGAGGTGGTCGGGGAGCTCGTGGGCGCCGCGGGTGGCGAGGCTGCGGAAGTAGACCCGGTCGCGGTCGAGCCCGGGACCGTCGAGATCGAGGCTGTTCATCCGGATCCGGTCGCCGAGCAGCGCGCCGCCGCCCTTGCGCCGGGTCGGGTCGACGGCCAGCACCGCGACGCGGACCTTGTCGTGCTGGTCGATCCGCAGGCGGCGGACGAGCTCGTCGGTGAGCGAGCTCTTGCCGCTGCCTCCGGTGCCGGTGATGCCGAGGACGGGGATGGTCCGGCTCTGCGCGGCCTCGCGCAGCCGGGCGAGCGTGGCGTCGTCGACGGCGCCGCTCTCGACGCCGGTGATCATCCGGGCCAGCGCGGAACGGTCGCCGGTGATGACGTCGTCGGCCGTGACCGCGCGCGCCGACCACAGGTCCACGTCGCAGGCCTTGACGACCGAGTTGATCATCCCGGGCAGGCCCATCCGCTGGCCGTCCTCGGGGCTGAAGATGATCACGCCGGACCGGCGCAGGCGCTCGATCTCGTCGTGGACGATCACGCCGCCACCGCCGCCGACGATCTTGATGTGCTCCGCTCCGCGCCGCCGCAGCTCCGCGGCGAGGTACTCGAAGTACTCCACGTGCCCGCCCTGGTAGGACGAGACGGCGATGCCCTGCACGTCCTCCTCCAGCGCGGCCTCGAGGATCTCGGCGACCGACCGGTTGTGCCCGAGGTGGATGACCTCGCAGCCCTGGCTCTGGAAGATCCGCCGCATGATGTTGATCGCAGCGTCGTGACCGTCGAACAGGCTCGAGGCGGTGACCAGCCGGATCGGCCGGGTCGGCTTGTGCAGCGGCGCGGGTGCCATGGGGTCTCCCGGGTCAACTAGTTGGACGTCCTAGCAAATAGTAGGACATCCAAGTAGTTGCCCGAAATCGAGGCTCCCCTGCAGGGAGGGTCCCCCCGGGAGAGCGCCGGCCCTAGGGGCTCAGTTGTCCTCCGGGGGGCTGTCCCGAATTGCGGCCACCAGCACGTCGCAGGTGCGTTCGACCATGGCGAGGACGACCTGGAAGCCATCGGTGCCGCCGTAGTACGGGTCGGGCACCTCGGCGCCGGGCTCGAGCGGGTCGAAGTCGCCGAAGAGGCGGACCCGGTCGGGGTCGGCGGTGCCGCCGGCCAGGGACCGGAGGTCGCGGAGGTTGTCCTGGTCCATGGCGAGCACCAGGTCGCAGTCGGTGAGCCAGGACGCCTGGACCTGCTGGGCGCGGTGGGCGCTGGCGTCGTACCCCTCGCCGGTGAGGATCGCCGCGGCCCGACGGTCCATCGGGTGGCCGACGTGCCAGTCGCCCGTGCCGGAGCTGACGACCTCGACCCGGTCGTCCAGTCCTGCTGACCGGACCCGGTCGGTGAGCACCACGTCGGCCATCGGGGAGCGGCAGATGTTGCCGAGGCACACCAGCGCGACCCGGTAGCGGCCCGGCTCGCGCGCGGGCGGCAGGGTCGGCGGGACGGCCGGCACCGTCAGTCGTCCTTGTCGACGCCGACGATGGCGTCGAGGACCCAGGTCGTGACGCTGATGATGATCGCGCCTCCGACGGCCGGCCAGAACCCGGCGACGCGGAAGCCGACGTCGAACAGGTCGGCGAGCCAGTCGGTGATGAGCAGCAGCAGCGCGTTGACGACGAGCAGGAACAGCCCGAGCGTCAGCAGGATCACCGGGAACGACAGCACCACGAGGACCGGCTTCACCAGCGCGGTCACCAGCGCCAGGATCAGCGCGACGCCGAGGAGCGGCAGCAGCTTGTGCTCGAGCTCGGCCTGACCCTGGGTCGGACCGGTGAACCGGATGCCGTCCATGACCTGGGCGGCGGCCGCCAGCGCGACGCTCGTGATCGCCCACCGGGCGAGGAACTCCACCATGAGGTGGAGTCTGTCAGGCGTCAGGTCAGCGCCAGTGCCTCGACGATCTCCTCGGCCGCGTCGTCGATGTGGCGGTGCAGGAACTCGTAGGCGCCGTCGAGGTCGCCGTCCTCGAGCAGCCGGACCAGCGGTTCGTGGGACTCGGCCTGGTCGTGGGCGTTGCGCCGGACCCGGTCGACCTGGGCCAGTGCGAGCTTGAGCTCGTCCATGAGGCTCTCGGCCATCTGTACCAGCCGCGGGCTGCCGGTCAGCTCGACCAGGGAGACGTGGAAGGCGAGGTGCCGTTCGTTGAGCTCCTCGTACGACGCCCGCCCGCTGCGCACTGCACTGGTGTAGGCCTCCAGCGTCTGCCGCACCCGCTTGCGGGCCGCGTCGCTCGCCTCCGGCCAGGCGTGCACGCCGGCGCCCTCGAGCACCCAGCGCGCCGAGCACACGTCGCGAACCGACTCGGCCCTCGGCGTCGCGACGCTCACCCCGCGGTTGGGCTCGCGGGTGGCCAGGCCCTCGGCGACCAGCGCCATCAGCGCCTCGCGCACGGTCGGCCGGGAGACGCCGAGCGACTCGGCGAGGGCCAGCTCGCGCAGCGGCGTACCGCTCTCGACCTCGCCCTCGAACACGGCGCGGCGCAGCTCGGCGGTCACGCGCTCGACGGTCGAGGCGTGCTCGACGCTGAGGGAGTCGAAGCGTGGCTGGGTGGCCGGCATGCCTCCATTCTCCCGCATCGGCCTCCAGGCTGTATGCTCATCTCATTGTCAGATTGTCTGACAATCGTGCGGTTCGTGCGGAGTCGAGGAGGGATGCCGGGATGGAGCTCGGTTGGGGTCGTCACTACGCGATGGTCGAGCCGTCGCAATTCCGCGTGGACTACGCGATCAACCCCTTCATGGACCCGTCCGTGCAGCCCGATCCCGAACGCGCCGCCACGCAGTGGCGGGACCTGGTCGCGACCCTCGAGCGCCTCGGCGCCCGGGTCGACGTGATCCCGGCCCGGGCCGATAGCCCCGACATGGTCTATGCCATGAACCTCGGCTTCGCCGTGCAGCGCCCGGAGTGGGAGGAGGCCGGCCGCCGCGCCGTCGTCCTGTCCCACATGCGCTTCCCGCAGCGGCGCAACGAGACGCCCAGCGCCCGCGACTGGTTCGAGGCCGAGGGCTTCGCCACCACCTTCGTCGGCCGTGACGGCGTGGGCGCCCACTTCGAGGCCGGAGACGCCTTCCCCTTCGGCGGCGACCTGCTGGTCGGGGTGGGCCCGCGGACCGACGAGCTCGCGCTCAAGCACCTTGCCGCCGACCTCGGGGTCACCGTGCGCGGCCTGCGGATCACCCACCCGGGGATGTATCACCTCGACCTGGCCTTCTGCCCGCTCGACGAGCGTCGCGCGATCGTCTGCCCCGACGCTCTCGACCCGGCCTCGGCCGAAGCGCTCCTCGCGCTCGTGCCCGAACCGATCGTGATCACCGAGGAGGAGGCGATCACCACGCTGTGCGCCAACTCGGTCGTCGTCGGCCGCACCGTCGTCATGCCGGCCTGCCCGCCGCGGGTGCGGGCGCAGATCGAGGCAGGGGGCTTCGAGGTCGTCCTCGTCGACGTCTCCGAGTTCCACCTCGGTGGCGGCTCGGTCCGGTGCATGACCAACCCGCTCGACATCCGGCTCGGCCGCGAGCTCGCGGTGGTGGCGGGCGGTCGGGTGGTAGCGCCACCGACCGAGGAGAACCCGGCGGCCTGAGACCCGTCGGGCCGAGACGTAGGGTCGGAACCATGGTCGAGCCGCTGCCGCACGTCCGCGAGATCCCGCCGTACGTCCCGGGCCGGCCGCCGGCTGCCCGGCCCGGCCTGACGTCGTACAAGCTGTCGTCCAACGAGAACCCCTACCCGCCCCTGGCCAGCGTCCTCGCGACCGCGGAGCAGGCGGCGTCGGCGATGAACCGCTACCCCGACATGGGCTGTGCGGCGCTGTACGACGCGCTCGCGACCCGGCTCGACGTCGAGACGGACCAGCTCGCCGCGGCCACCGGCTCGGTCGCCCTGATCTATCACCTGCTCGCCGCGTTCTGCGGGCCCGGTGACGAGGTCGTCCACGCATGGCGATCCTTCGAGGCCTACCCGATCGCGGTGACCGCCGCCGGGGCGACGGGGGTGAAGGTCCCGGTGACGTCCGACGGGCGTCACGACCTCGCCGCGATGGCCGCGGCGATCACCGACCGCACCCGCGTCGTGCTGTTGTGCACGCCCAACAACCCGACCGGTCCGGCGTTGACCCACGCCGAGGTCGCGGCGTTCCTCGGCGCCGTCCCTGACCGGGTGCTCGTCGTCGTCGACGAGGCCTACCTCGAGTTCGTGCGGATGGACGACCCCGTCGACGGGCCGGCCCTGGTGCGCGCCCACCCCAACGTGGTCCTGCTGCGCACGTTCTCCAAGGCCTACGGGCTCGCCGGGCTGCGGGTGGGCTACGCGGTCGGGAGCGCCGAGGTCGCCGGCGCGCTGCGCGCCGTCGCGCTGCCCTTCGGGGTGTCGTCGGTGGCACAGGCCGCCGCGGTCGCCTCGCTCGCGGCCGAGGACGAGCTGATGGCCCGGGTCGACTCCCTGGTCGCCGAGCGCGTCCGGCTGGTCGCGGGCATCCGTTCCGCCGGCTGGTCGGTTCCTGACCCGCAGGGCAACTTCGTGTGGTTCGACCTCGGTGCCGGCGCCGCTGACTTCGCTGCGGCGGCCGGGGAGGTCGGGCTCGCGGTCCGACCGTTCGCAGGAGAGGGCGTGCGGGTCAGCGTGGCCGAGCCCGAGTCGACCGACCGGCTCGTCGACCTCCTCCGCACCCTCACGCCGCCGGTTGGCACTACCGTTGGATCGTCCCGCTCGACCTGACCCCGACCTGCTGGAGAGTCCCGGTGCCTGGAGAGACCCCCGGCCAGCCTGGCTGGTACCCCGACCAGAACGGCACCCTGCGCTGGTTCGACGGAGCCGCGTGGACCGACCACGTCCAGCCGGGGAGCGGTGCCGTCGGCGGCGCCGACCTCACCCAGGCCTACGGCGGTGGGGCGCCCACCCCGACCGCGCAGTTCCCCGTCCAGTCCCCGGAGCCCTCGGGTTGGCCCGGTGCCGGCGCGCCGACAGGGCCGACCCCGCCGAGCCCGCCCTCGGCGTACGGCGCCGTCCCGCAGCCGTCGTTCCCCGGCGGCCCCGGCCAGGGCGGTCCCGGCCTGCCGCCGCCGAGCAGCGGCGGCAACCGCGGCCTGCTCATCGCGCTCGGCGTGGTGGGCGCGATCGTCCTCATCGCGGTGCTCGCCGTCGGCTCGTGGGCGGTCTTCCTCCGCGGAGACAGCGACGACGACGCGAGCGGGCGCGACGACAACAGCGCTGGCGGTGACCTGCCGACACGCACGCCGGAGGAGACAGCCGAGCTGTTCATGGCGGGCGTGCTCGCGCAGGACTGCGCCGCGCTCGAGGACCTCGTGACCGACCGCCTCCTCGAGGAGGAGGGTGGCTGCGAGGTCGAGGACATGCCGGCGGAGTTCACGTGGGTCGTCGGCGACGCCACCATCGACGAGGACGCCGGGTCCGCCACCGTTCCGGTCGACCTGGCCTTCGCCGGACAGTCCGCGCCGGTCACGCTCGCGATGGTCGTCGAGGACGACGAGTGGCTGGTCGACGAGTTCGACGAGAGCGGCGGGGAGTCGCCGACCGGGCCGGTCACCGGCAGCACGGACGTCGAGACCGACTTCTCCGACTACACGGACTTCTCCGACTACACGGACTTCACGGACTTCCCGACGGACATGTTCTCGGACTTCCCGACCGACTTCCCGACCGACCCGTCGGAGCTCGAGTCGTACCTGTCGGACTACTTCTCCAATTTCTCCGACCTCTTCACCTACTAGGTCACTCAGTGGCGTGCGCGCAAAGTTCTTGAACGGTTGGCGCGCCCAGGGCACGCACCTCGCGGCGTTGCCGACGCTTGCGAGACGACCCGGTATGGCGGCGCGCCGGCGCCTTGCGATGCACGCACCCTGAACACGCCAACCGTCCAGACACTTCACGCGCACGCCACTAGGCTGGGCCCATGAGCCAGCCCCCGTACGGTGGACCGCCGCAGCCCGGCCAGCAGCCCTATCCGGGTCAGCCTGCTCCGCAGGGCTATCCGCAACAGCCCGGCTACCCGGCCGCGCCGCCGCAGGGCTACCCGCCGCAGCCGGCTGCGGCCCCGGGCTACCTCCAGGGCGCTCCGCCCGCGGGTGCTCCGGTAGGAGTGCCCGGTGGTGGCTTCGGTGGTGGCTACGGCGGGGGCCTTCCCCCGGCCCCGCCGAGCCAGAAGCGCACCATCGGCTTCCTGATGGGGCTCATCACCACGATCGGCCTGCTCGGCTTCGCCTTCCTCGTCCTCATCATCAGCGTCCTGCACTGATCGTTCTGCCCGGGATGCGATGATTCCTGGCGATTGCCGTCCGTGCACCACGGCGGCCCGACTGCCAGGAGTGCGCGATGTCCGACCCGAACCAGCCCTCGACCCCTCCCGGGTGGTATCCCGACGGCCAGGGTGGCCAGCGCTGGTGGGACGGCACCCAGTGGACCGAGCACACCCAGCCGCCGGCGGCTCCTGCCGCCCCGGCCGCCCCGGCCGCCCCGGCCGCCCCGGCCGCCCCGGCCGCGCCTGCCGCCCCGGCCGCTCCGAGCATCCCCGGCGCCGACCTGCCGACGCAGGTCGCGCCCAACCGCGCCGCTGACTATCCGGGCCAGCCCGGGCAGCCGGCCCAGCCGCAGGGCGTCTACGGCGCTCCTACCGGTCAGCCCGCCGGTCAGCCGGTCTACGGCCAGCCCGCCGGCCAGCCGGCGTTCGGCCAGCCGGCGTTCGGTCAGCCGTCGTTCGGCGGCGGCGCCTCCTCCGGCGGCGGCAACAAGAAGCTGATCGCGATCATCGGTGGTGGCGTCGGTGCGCTCCTCCTCGTGGTGATCCTGGTCGTCGTCCTCTTCAAGGTCGTCGGTGGTGGCTCGCCCGAGAGCGTCACCGAGGACTACCTCAAGGCCGACTTCGAGTTCGACCAGGAGCGCCTGTGCGAGCTGTCGGTCGAGGACGCCTTCAAGGAGCAGTTCGAGGAGGAGGACGCCGAGGACTGCGGTGAGTGGTTCGGAGAGGTCGAGGACGACTTCGAGGACCAGAAGGAGGACTTCGAGGAGGACGTCGACCAGTCCTTCGACGACGTCCTGGGCGACTTCGAGTTCGAGGTCGAGATCAAGGACGTCGAGGAGGACGACGACCAGGCCGAGGTCGAGTGGCGGACCACGTCCGAGTACAAGGGCGACAACGACGACTACCTCGACGACTACCTCGGTGGCGACGAGAAGACCTCCGACAAGGGCACCGCGCTCCTCTGCAAGGAGGACGGTGACTGGAAGGTCAAGGAGAAGTACTACGACGAGGAGTACAGCGAGGACTGCTGACGCGTCGAGGGGGAGACACGGATGAGGCTCGGGCTCGCCGCGTTCGCGGTCGTGCTGGCGACCGTGCTGGTGCCGATCGGCATCACGTCGACGTGGCTGTCGCTGCGCGTCGACAACACCGACGCGTACGTCGACACGGTGGCTCCGCTCGCGGACGAGCCGGCGCTGCGCAAGGAGCTCGGCGAGGAGCTGGCCGCCGCGGCGATCAGCGCGATGGAGAGCAGCGTGCCCGTCGGTCTCCCCGCGGCGTTCAGCGAGGGCGTGCGCAGGGCGACCACGATGGTCGTGGAGAGCAAGGCCTTCCCGGACTTCTGGCGGCAGGCCAACGCTGACGCGCACCGCGAGTTCCTCGCGATCGTCCACGAGCGCGGCCAGGAGGTCGACGACGACGGCTACGTGATCGTCGACCTCCAGCCCCTGCTCCAGCAGGTCATCGACGAGATCGCGCGGACCTTCCCGCCGGCCGCGCTGGTCGAAGCACCGCCGCTGCCGCTGCCGGTGCTGCCCGAGTCCGAGCTGGAGCGGGCCCGTGGGGCTTACCAGGTGCTGGAGGGTCTGGCCTTCTGGGTGCCGCTGTTCTGGCTCGGCCTGGTCCTCGTCGCGGTGATCGCGACGCCGGGCATGCGGGGCCGGATGCGGGCCGCGGGTGCCGCCGCGATCGGTGCGGCCATCGGCGGCGGGCTGGTCCTGGCCGTCACCCCCGCCCTCACCGACGCCGTCGTCGACCAGGTCGACCCCGCGAAGCAGGACCTCGCCCGGCTCGTGGTGGAGGTGGTCGTGTCCACCCTGGACGAGTCCGCCTGGGCCGGCGTGATCGGCGGCCTGGTGGTCGCCGCCCTGTTCATCGGCGCGTCGCTGGTGCCCGGCGGTCGTACCCGCAGCCACGGTGCGACGGTTCGTTCCTGAGGACGGTTCACGGCCAAATCGGCCAATTCTGCGCCGATCGCCCCTTACGCTCCTCGACGTGACCAACTACCCCGGCCCCGGTCAGCCCGGAGACCTCCCCCCGACCCAGGTGGCGCCCGGTGGCGGCGTACCCCCCCAGCAACCCGGCGGCTACCCGCCGGCTCCGCAGCAGCCCGGCGGCTACCCGCCGGCTCCGCAGCAGCCCGGCGGCTACCCGCCGGCTCCGCAGCAGCCCGGCGGCTACCCGCCGGCTCCGCAGCAGCCCTACGGCGCCAACCCGGGCGGCGGCTTCCCGCCGGGCCCTCCGGGCGGCGGCTTCGGTGCTCCGCCGACCAGCGGCGGGGGTGGCGGCAAGAAGGTCATCCTGATCGTCGCGATCGTCGTCGCGCTGCTCGTCCTCATCGGGGGCGGCATCGCGGCGGCCGTCGTGCTCGGCGGTGACGACGATGACGACAAGCCCAAGAGGACCGTGACCCAGACGGTCCCCCCGACGGACGTCCCCACCACGGTCGACACCTCGATCCCGACCGAGGTCACGACGAGCATCGCGCCGCCGACGACCGAGGCGACCACGGAGACGACGACCGAGTCCGGTGACCCGTCGGCCGACCCGGCGATCACCGCGCAGGCCTACCTCGACTCGCTCGTGACCGGCAACTGCCCTGCTGTCGAGGGGCTCTCGACGCCGGAGTGGTGGGCGGCCGCCTACGGCAGCCAGAAGGCGTGCAAGCGCGACGCGGGCACCCAGGAGATGTCGAGCGTCCAGTACGAGTTCCAGGACCCGATCGACAACGGCGACGGCTCGGTGACGGTCATCGCCACCGTGGTGGACAGCACCGACACGAGCACGCAGTACACCGCGACGTGGGTGCTCAGTCCCAACACCGACCCGGAGCTGCCCTGGCTGGTCAGCGCGTTCCAGCTGGTCTGATCCCTGCGGAGGCGGGCCGGGCGCGAGCCCGGCCCGCCTCCTAGGCTGACCCCATGGGCGTCGGTCACGGGCACGGGCACGCGGGGTCGCGTGCCGCCGACCGGGTGCGCCTGCGCTGGGTCCTCGCGGTCACCGGCACGGTNGCGCCTGCGCTGGGTCCTCGCGGTCACCGGCACGGTCCTGGTCGTCGAGCTCGTCGGCGCCTGGGTCACCGGCTCGCTCGCCCTGCTCGCCGACGCGGGGCACATGGCCACCGATGCCGGGGCAGTCGTGCTCGCGCTCGGAGCGTCGTACGTCGCCTCGCGGCCCGGGAGCGCCCGCTCGACGTTCGGCTACCACCGGGTCGAGGTGGTCGCTGCGCTCGTCAACGCGGTCGTCCTGCTCGGAGTCTGCGGCTACCTGGGCTGGTCCGGGCTCACCCGGCTGACCGACCCGCCCGACGTCGACGGCCCCGGCCTGGTCGCCTTCGCCCTCATCGGCCTGGCAGCCAACGCGATCGCGCTGCGCGTGCTCGCGGGCGGCGACACCGGCTCCCTCAACCTGCGCGGTGCCCTCAACGAGGTGCTCGCCGACCTCCTCGGCTCGGTCCTCGCGGTCGCGGCCGGCGTGGTGATCTGGGTGTGGGGGTGGCAGCAGGCCGACCCGATCGCCTCGCTGCTCATCGCGGTCATGATCCTGCCGCGCGCGGCGCTGCTGATCCGCGACTCCGGCCGGGTGCTGCTCGAGCTGGCGCCTGCCGACCTCGACCTCGACGACGTCCGCCACCACCTCGCGCACGCGCCCGGTGTGGTCGACGTGCACGACCTCCACGCGTGGACGATCACGAGCGGGATGGCCAGCCTCTCCGCCCACGTGACCGTCGAGGACGACGTGTTGCGCGACGAGGGCGTCGGCGCGGTGCTCGACGTGCTCGCCGACTGCGTCGCCACCCACTTCGGGGTGCGGCACACGACCTTCCAGGTCGAGCCGGCCTCGCACCGCGATCACGAGGACCTCGGCGAGATGCACTGACGCGGGTCCGTGTCCCTCGCCAGGGGTGATGTCCGGGGTGATGCTCGGGCGCCCGACTATCGGACCTCCGATATTCGGAAGTCCTGACTGATTCGCCGCCGTCGAAGCACGCGGCTAGCGTGAGCGCCGCTACGATTGTGGCCCCGCTCACATGGCCGCACCACCCCCGCGGCCCGTGCTCGGAAAAGACACCGGCCACCGGACGGCGGAGACCCCGCGGTCCGGCGACACGAAGGAGTGCTGTGACTCATCAGGACACTGGTTTCGGGCCCGACCTCGTCGAGGTCTTCGGTCCGAAGCACGAAGACGGCGGGCCGGAGCTGATCCAGCTCCTGACGCCGGAGGGTGAGCGGGTTCACCACCCCGAGTTCGACATGGAGTTCACCGCCGAGGAGCTGCGCGGCTTCTACCGCGACATGGTGCTCGTCCGGCGGATCGACGTCGAGGCCACCGCCCTCCAGCGGCACGGCGAGCTCGGCATCTGGGCGCAGCTGCTCGGCCAGGAGGCGGCGCAGATCGGCGCCGGTCGGGCCGTCCGCCCCAACGACTTCGTGTTCCCCACCTATCGCGAGCACGGCGTCGCGTGGTGCCGCGGGCTCGACCCGCTCCACCTCATCAGCCTGTTCCGCGGGGTCGACCACGGCGGGTGGAACCCGCACGACCACAACTTCAACCTCTACACGATCGTCATCGGTGCCCAGACCCTGCACGCCGTCGGTTACGCGATGGGGATGCAGCGCGACGGGGTCGTCGGCACCGGGGACCCCGACCGCGACGCGGCGGTGCTCGCCCACTTCGGCGACGGTGCCAGCAGCCAGGGCGACGTCAACGAGTCGTTCATCTTCGCGGCCTCCTACAACGCGCCGGTGGTCTTCTTCTGCCAGAACAACCAGTGGGCGATCTCGGAGCCGATCGAGCGCCAGAGCCGGATCCCCCTCTACCAACGGGCGCTCGGCTTCGGGTTCCCCGGCGTGCGCGTCGACGGCAACGACGTGCTCGCGACGTACGCCGTCACCCAGGCCGCGCTCCAGCGTGCCCGGGACGGCCAGGGTCCGTCGATGATCGAGGCGTTCACCTACCGGATGGGTGCCCACACGACGACCGACGACCCGACCCGCTACCGGCTCAGCGCCGACGTCGAGAGCTGGAAGCTCAAGGACCCGATCTCGCGCCTGGAGGTCTACATCAAGCGCAACGGCTACGCCGACGACGCGTTCTTCGCCGACCTGGCGGAGGAGGCCGACCAGCTCGGCCACGCGCTGCGCGAGGGCACCAAGGCGATGCCGGACCCGAAGCCGCTCGACATCTTCGACCGCGTCTACGCCGAGATCACGCCCGAGCTCGCCGAGCAGCGCGATGCCTTCACGGCTTATCTCTCCTCGTTCGAGGGGAGCCACTGATGGCCGGCACGACCAGCAAGGTGACCCTCGCCAAGGGCCTCAACATGGGTCTGCGCAAGGCGATGGAGGCCGACGACAAGGTCCTGCTCATGGGCGAGGACGTCGGCAAGCTCGGTGGGGTCTTCCGGATCACCGACGGGCTGCAGAAGGACTTCGGTGAGGACCGGGTCATCGACTCCCCGCTCGCCGAGTCGGGCATCGTCGGCACCGCGGTCGGCATGGCCATGCGTGGCTACCGGCCCGTCGTCGAGATCCAGTTCGACGGGTTCGTCTACCCGGCCTACGACCAGATCGTGTGCCAGGTCGCCAAGCTGCACTTCCGCAGCCAGGGCCGGATCAAGATGCCGATGGTCATCCGGATCCCGTTCGGCGGCGGCATCGGCGCGGTCGAGCACCACTCGGAGTCCCCCGAGGCGCAGTTCGCGCACACCCCCGGCCTCAAGGTCGTCACCTGCTCCAACCCGGTCGACGGCTACTGGATGATCCAGCAGGCCATCGCCCACGACGACCCGGTGATCTTCCTCGAGCCGAAGCGGCAGTACCACGCCGAGAAGACCGAGCTCGACGAGGACGCCACCCCCGCCCCGCTCTTCACCTCGAAGGTCGTGCGGCCCGGCTCCGACGCGACCGTGCTCGCCTACGGCCCGACGGTCAAGACAGCCATGAAGGCCGCCGAGGTCGCGGCCGGGGAGGGGACGTCGCTGGAGGTCATCGACCTGCGCACGCTCTCGCCCCTCGACCTCGACCCGGTCTTCGCATCGGTCCGCCGGACCGGCCGGGCGGTCGTGGTCCACGAGGCGCACGTCAACCTCGGCCTCGGCTCGGAGATCGCCGCGCGGATCACCGAGGAGTGCTTCTACGCGCTGGAGGCGCCGGTGCTCCGGGTCGGCGGCTTCGACACGCCCTACCCTGCATCACGGCTCGAGGAGGAGTGGCTCCCCGACCTCGACCGAGTCCTGGACGCCGTCGACCGAAGCCTGGAGTTCTGACCGTGCCCGAGTACCTCCTCCCCGACGTCGGCGAAGGCCTCACCGAGGCCGAGATCGTCTCCTGGAAGGTCAAGGTCGGTGACCTCGTCGCCGTCAACGACGTCGTCGTAGAGATCGAGACCGCCAAGTCGCTCGTCGAGCTGCCGTCGCCGTACGCCGGAGCGGTGACCGCGATCCTCGTCGCCGAGGGCGAGACGGTCCCGGTCGGCACCCCGATCATCGCGATCGGCGACCCCTCCGAGGTCCCCGCCGGCGGTGGCGCCGACGGTGGCATGGACATCGACCTCTCCAACCCCGCGGCGAGCGGCGGCGGCGAGGGCGAATCCCTCGTCGGCCGGATCAAGGCCGACCGGGTCGCCCAGCGTCGTGCCCGGCGACCGCTCGCGGAGGCGGCCGGCGTCCGCACCGCACTGGCCGACGTCCACGACGTCTACAACCAGAACGCGACCGACCAGCACGCCAAGGTCAAGCACCTCGTCCACGCGGTCTTCGACGACGCCGAGGACCAGGCACTGGCCGCGGGCGCGCCGACCTCGCCGGTCCCGGCCACGGCTCCGGAGGTCCCCGCCCCGGCGGGGGACGTCCGGGCGCTGGCCAAGCCGCCGGTGCGCAAGCTCGCCAAGGACCTCGGCGTCGACCTCGGCACGATCGCCCCGACCGGTCCCGGCGGCACGGTGACCCGCGCCGATGTCGAGGGTGCGCTCGGCGCCGTCCTTCCGGTCAGCCCGGTGCCCGCTGCGGTCGCCGCACCGGTCGCCGGCGGCGAGACCCGCGAGCCCATCAAGGGCGTCCGCAAGATGATGGCCACCGCGATGACGGAGTCGGCGTTCACCTCGCCCCACGTCACCGAGTGGGTCACCGTCGACGCGACCGCGACCCTCGAGCTCGTCGCCCGGCTCAAGCAGCGGCGCGAGTTCAAGGGCGTCAAGGTGTCGCCGCTGCTGGTGTTCGCCCGCGCGGTCGTCCTCGCGGCGCGTCGTACACCGATGATCAACTCCTACTGGGACGAGGCCGCCGGCGAGGTCGTGGTCAAGCACTACGTCAA
Source organism: Nocardioides stalactiti (assembly GCF_014180715.1). Taxonomy (GTDB): domain Bacteria; phylum Actinomycetota; class Actinomycetes; order Propionibacteriales; family Nocardioidaceae; genus Nocardioides; species Nocardioides stalactiti. The sequence continues at coordinate 41,143 of NZ_JACEFC010000028.1, forward strand.
CCTCGGCATCGCGGCGGCGACCCCCCGCGGATTGGTCGTGCCCAACGTCAAGGACGCCCACGCGCTCACCCTGGTCGAGCTCGCCCAGGCGATCGAGGGACTGACGGCCACCGCTCGCGAGGGCCGCACCCAGCCCGCCGACATGGCCGGCGGCACCTTCACGATCACCAACGTGGGGGTGTTCGGCATCGACGCCGGCACGCCGATCATCAACCCCGGCGAGTCCGCGATCCTCTGCATGGGCGCGATCAAGCCCAAGCCGTGGGTCGTGGGCGACCAGGTGGTGCCGCGGCAGGTGACGACACTGGCGCTGTCGTTCGACCACCGTCACATCGACGGTGCGACCGGCTCGCAGTTCCTCGCCGACGTCGCCGACATCGTCGCCGACCCGGCGAACGCCTTGCTGTTTTGATCCGGCCGGGTTGTTCTGAGAACGGCTGAGTAGTCCCGCCGCGGGCAGGGTAGGAAGGTCCCATGTCCCTGCCCGCGGAGGGGTTCCCCCAGCCCGGTGAGCGGATCGGCCCCTACGAGGTCGTCCGCCAGCTCGGCCTGGGCGGGATGGGGGTGGTCTACGAGGCCACCGACTCCGTGCTCAAGCGTCGGGTGGCGCTCAAGGTCATCTCGCCGCACCTCGCGGACGATCCTGACTTCCGGGTCCGCTTCACCCACGAGGCGCAGGCGCAGGCCTCCCTCGACTCCCCGCACGTGGTCCAGGTGTTCGCCCACGGCGAGGCCGACGGTCACCTCTACATCGCCTCGCAGCTGATCCCGGGCGGCGACCTCGGCGCGATGATCCGGACCTCCGGCGCTCCGCCGCCCCGGATCGCGCTCGACATCCTCGCCCAGATCTCGGCCGGCCTCGCCGACGCGCACGCGACCGGCCTGGTCCACCGCGACATCAAGCCGGCCAACGTGCTGCTGCGCATCCGCGGGGAGGACGTCAACGCCTACCTCGCCGACTTCGGGATCGCGCGCCGCACGGGCCTCCACGAGACCGTCTCGCTCCAGGGCTTCGCCGTCGGAACGCCGGCCTACATGGCGCCCGAGCTCCACACCGGGACCGGGGCGCCCGGCCCGGCGACGGACATCTACTCCCTCGGCTGCCTGCTGTGGGCGACGGTCACCGGCCAGGCTCCCTACGGCGGTACGACGGGCCTCCAGCTCGCCAGCGCCCATGTCGGCGCCCCGGTGCCGCAGGTCGTGGAGACCGGCCCGCTCGAGCACGAGATCAACCGGGTCCTGCGCAGCGCGATGGCCAAGCACCCCGGGCAGCGCTACCCCTCGGCCCACGCCCTGAGCGAGGACCTCCGCCGGGTGCTGCGTCAGCAGCCCGCTCCGGCGCCGGCCACGTTCGCGCCCTACACCCCGGGGCCGGTGGCCCCCTACGTGCCGGGACAGGTGCCGCCGTACTCCGGCGGAACGCCGAGCACCGCGCCACGGCGGAGCCGGTCCCCGCTCCTTATCGGCGGCCTCGCTGCCGCCGCGGTCGTGCTCCTGGTCGGCG
>NZ_JACEFC010000029.1 GCF_014180715.1 Nocardioides stalactiti
GGACGCGATGACCGCGGCGGCCGACTCCACGGCGTAGCCGGTGCCGACCCCGACCTGCCGGGTGTCGATGCAGGTGACCGGCACCGGCGCGTGCCGGGCCGCGACCTGGGCCGACTCGAACGTGCCGCTCATGTCGCTGGACAGGTGGACCGAGAGGATCTCGGTCGCGCCCTCCTCGGCCAGCCGCCGGTAGAGGTCGCCGAAGACGGTCGGCGCCGGGCGCGACGTGCTGACTGCGCGCTTCTCGCGCAGCGCCGCCGCGACGCACGCCGGCGACGCCTCCTCCGCGCCCTCCTCGAAGGACTCGTCGTCGATGACGACCTGGAGCGGCACGACGGCAGCCCGGCACTCGTCCGCGACCTCCGGGGGGAGGCTGGCCGTGGAGTCGGTGACCAGTGCGACCGTCATGCGACCGAGGCTAGGGCACGGCCACCAACCGGCGACACCGTCAGACCACGATGTTGACGAGCTTGGGCGCGCGCACGATCACGCGGCGCACCTCGCGCCCGTCGATCGCCCGCAGCACCTCGGGGGACTCCATCGCGATCGCCTCCAGGTCCGCGTCCGACACGTCCGGTGCGACCTCCAGGCGGGCCCGGACCTTGCCCTGGATCTGGACGACGGCGGTCACCGTGTCCTCGACCAGCAGGTCCGGGTCGACCGTCGGCCACGGCGCCTGGGCGACGCAGGGCTCGTGCCCCAGCCGCTCCCACATCTCCTCGGCCGTGTACGGCGCCACCATCGACAGCAGGATCGCGACGACCTCGGCCGCCTCGCGGACCGCCGGGTCGGCCGGGCCGCAGCCCGAGTCGATCGCCTTGCGGGTCGCGTTGACCAGCTCCATGATCCGGGCGACCACCACGTTGAAGCGGTAGGACTCCAGCAGCTGTGCCGCGTCGTGCACGGTCTTGTGGGTGACCTTGCGCAGAGCGACGTCGCCCGTCGCCACGACGGCGTCCGGCGCGGACGTCACGTCGCCCGCCAGTCGCCAGGCGCGCTGCAGGAAGCGCAGCGAACCGGCCGGCGACACGTCGGCCCAGTCGATGTTGTCCTCGGGCGGGCTCGCGAACACCAGCGTCAGCCGGACCGCGTCGACGCCGAACTCGTCGAGCTGCGCCCCCAGGTTGATGCCGTTGCCCAGCGACTTGCTCATCTTGCGGCCGTTGTTGATGACCTTCCCCTGGGACAGGTACGCCGTGAACGGCTCGTCCCAGGTGATCAGGCCCATGTCGCGCATCGCCTTGGTGAAGAAGCGCGCGTACAGCAGGTGCAGCACGGCGTGCTCGTCGCCGCCCAGGTAGAAGTCCACCGGGCCCCAGGCCTCGGCCAGGGCCGGGTCGAAGGCGCGGTCGCCGTCGTGCGGCGACAGGTAGCGGAAGAAGTACCAGGACGAGTCGACGAAGGTGTCCATCGTGTCGGTGTCGCGCGTCGCGGGCCCGCCGCAGGACGGGCAGTCGACGTTGACCCACTCCGTCGCCGCACCCAGCGGGGAGGTGCCCTTCGGCTTCAGGTCGGCGCCGCGCAGCTCGGGCAGCTCGACGGGCAGCTGGTCCTCCGGCACCGCGACCTCACCGCAGGCCGGGCAGTGCACGACCGGGATCGGCGCGCCCCAGTAGCGCTGTCGCGACAGCAGCCAGTCACGCAGCCGGAAGTTGACGGTGCCGTTGCCCAGGCCCTTGCTCTCCAGCCACGCGATGATCGTGGACTTGGCCTCCGGCACGTCCATGCCGTTGAGCGAGATCTCGTCGTTGGCCGAGTTGATCGCGGGACCGGTGCCGGCGTAGGCCTCGCCACCCGACTCCACGAAGTCCGCCGGCGGCTGGACCGTGTGGATGATCGGCAGGTCGAACGCCTTCGCGAAGTCGTAGTCGCGCTGGTCGCCGCCGGGGACCGCCATGATCGCGCCGGTGCCGTAGTCGGCCAGCACGTAGTCGGCCGCCCAGACGGGGATCCGCTCCCCGTTGACCGGGTTGACGGCGTAGCGCCCCAGGAAGACGCCCGTCTTGGGGCGCTCGGTCGACATCCGGTCGATGTCGGACGCCTTGCGCACGTCGTCGACGTACGCCTCGAACGCGGGCCGCTGCTCGTCGGTGCAGATCTCCGCGGCCAGCTTGGCGTCGGCCGCCACGACGAAGAACGTCGCACCGAACAGGGTGTCGGGGCGCGTCGTGAAGACCGTCACCGGACCGTGTCCCTCGACCTCGAAGGCCACGTGGGCACCCTCGGACCGACCGATCCAGTTGCGCTGCGCGTTGACGACCTTGCCGATCCACGTGTCCTGCAGGTCATCCAGGCAGTCGTACAGCTCCTGCGCGTAGTGCGTGGTCTTGAAGTACCACTGGGTCAGCTCCTTCTTGGTGACCTCCGCGCCGCACCGCTCGCAGGTGCCGTCGGCCAGCACCTGCTCGTTGGCCAGCACGGTCTGGTCCTGCGGGCACCAGTTGACGGGGCTGTTCTTGCGGTAGGCCAGGCCGTGCTCGCGCAGCTTCAGGAACAGCCACTGCGTCCACTTGTAGTACTCGGGGTCCGAGGTGTGCAGCCGGCGCGACCAGTCGAAGCTCACGCCGTAGCGCTTCATCGACTCGGCCTGGGTCTCGATGTTGGCGTAGGTGTAGGTCGCCGGGTGCTCGTCGTTGCGGATCGCGGCGTTCTCGGCGGGCAGGCCGAAGGAGTCCCAACCCATCGGGTTGAGGACCTCGTAGCCGCGGAACTTCCAGTAGCGCGAGATGACGTCGTGGAGTGCGAACACCTCGGCGTGACCCATGTGCAGGTCGCCGCTCGGGTAGGGGAACATCGTCAGCGCGTAGCGCTTCTCGCGGCCCGCCAGGACCGCCGCGTCGTCGGCGCGGAACGGGTCGATCCGGTCCCAGACCGGCAGCCACTTGGCCTCGACGGCCCGGACGTCGTACGACGAGGGCTCGGGCTGCCCGGGCTGCTGCTCCGCCTGTGCCGTCTTGTGCTCGCTCAATGTCTTTCCTCGTGCTCGTGGTGGTGGGTGACCTGCTCGGGTGAGTTGCCCCAGACACAAGAAAGCCCCTCGCACAGGGAGGGGCAGCCGCGTCGACCCGTCTGGGGGATCCTCGACGCGGCTAGGTAAGAAGCAGGTTCTTCCGCACGCTCCCAGCCTACTCCACCCGCTCGGTCAGGCGCCGGTCTGCACCCGCCCACAGCGCCGCGCGTAGGTGCCCCGAGTCCGTCAGAGGCGGTAGGCCCTCTGTGCGTTGTCGTGGAAGACCTTGCGGAGCAGGTCCGGTCCGCCGGGAGCCAGCAGGTCGGTGAGAGCGCCGACGATCGTCCCGTAGTCCGCGACCGGCTTGTCCATCGGATAGTTGGAGCCGAACATCAGCCGGTCCTCCCCGAACACGCGGGTGGTGTGGTCGACGAGCGGCGCGACGCGCTCGGCCAGCCGGGCCCGGTCGATCCGGCCCACGCTGTAGCCGAGCACCGGGAACGCGAGGCCCGAGTGCTTGGCGATGACGTTGTGGTGGTCGGCGAGCTTCGCGATGTCGTCCTGCCACTTCGCGAGCAGGTCCGCCCGCTGGGCGTCGCTCCGGCCGAGCGTCTTGCCGAGCGGACCGAGGAGCCCGAGCGGCGGCGCGTAGTGATCGAGGACGATCGTGGTCTCCGGGTACTCCTTCGCCAGCAGGGCGACGTCGTTGAGCTGCTGGGAGAACACGAAGGCGTCGAACGTCAGGCCCCGCTCGGCGAGGGCTCGGAAGCCGTTGAGGAAGGCGGTCGAGCGCAGCACGCCCTCACCGTCGGTCCACGACTTCACTCCCTTGTCGGGGTGCCACGCGCCCATGGACCGGATGCCGCGGAACCTCGTGCTCGCCCGGGCGTGCGCGTCGAGGACCTGCGGGAAGTCCGGCCGCCGCGGGTCGGCGTTGGCCACGATCGCCACCAGCTCGGGCGCGGTGCCCTGGCCGAACGGCAGCCCGTCGAGCCAGGCGGTCTCCTCCGACTGGTCCTCGCGGTGCCACCCGCACTCGACGTGGACCGCTGCCTTCACCGGGACGCCCACCGCCGCGACCGTCCCGGCGACGTCCGTGCCGTAGTCCTCCGGGAGATAGGGCCGTGCGACGTGCGCCGCCGTGTGGATGAGCTCCCGGGCGCCCTGGTCGAGCAGCAGCGGCTTCATCCGCTCCAGCAGCCGCGGCGCCCGCTTGTAGAGAGGTGCCACCCGCGACGCCTCTCGCGGCGTCGTGAACGGATCCCACTGGTGGATGTGGGTGTCGATGATGTGAGGAACGACCCCGGACAGGCTCTCGGCTGCGACCACCCGCCCATCCTTGCACCGGCCCGTGTGCGGACGCGCGACGATGAGCGGCGACTCAGGTCGCGCGGGTCTCGCGGGCGAGCTCGAGCGCGAGGTCCTCGTGGCCGGTGTCGAGGAGGTGGCCGAGGAGGAGGGCGCGCAGGGCGGGGTACGTCGCGTCCTCGTCGAGACCGTCCGGCTCGGCGAGCCGGTGCAGCGCCAGGCCGTGGGCGAGCGCGGTCATCGCCGGCGCCAGGGTCTCGGGGTCCGGAGTGTCGAGGGCGCTCAACCCCGCGCTCGCGACCCCCCGTGCCGCGGCGAGCGCGTCACCGACCGGGGCTCGGAACTCCGGGTGGCGCGCGGCGTACAGCAGTGCCTCGAAGAGGGCGAGCGTCTCCGGCAGCCGCGGCGCCGCGGCCGCCGCGAACGCCCGGCCGGCCTCGTCGACACTCATCTCGGCGGCCACCAGGCCGTCGGCGAGCGACGCCTGCCGCGCCTGCTCCTCGGCCATGAACGTGCGCAGCGCCTCGCCGGCGAGCTCGTCGATGGAGGAGAAGAAGTAGCTGACCGTGGCGAGCGGCAGCCCCGCTCGCTCGGTGACGGCGCGGTGCGTGACGCCCGCGACGCCCTGCTCGGCGGTGACCTCGACGGTCGCCCGGAGCAGCGCCTCACGCCGCGCCTGGGCGCTGGGGCCGTGACGTCGCGCACTCATGGGCCTCATCCTAGACAGAGTCTGGAAGATCTTCTACAGTCTCTGGAAGATCTTCCAGACATCAGGAGCGACCATGACCCGAGTCCACGCGTTCACCAACGACGCCCTCGGTGAGCACGACGCCGTCGAGCTCGCCCGCCAGGTGGCGGACCGCGAGGTCAGCCCGGCCGAGCTGGCGCTCGCGGCGACCGAGCGCGCCGCCCGGATCGAGGGCGAGCTCAACGCGGTCGTGGCGACCTACGACCAGCCGCGGACGAGCGACCGCGACGGCGGGGTGTTCGCCGGCGTGCCGACGTACGTCAAGGACAACGTCGAGCTCGCGGGCCTCCCCACCCAGAACGGCAGCGACGCCTACACCGGCGCCCCCGCCAAGAAGGACGGGCTGTTCACCCAGCAGCTCCTCTCCACGGGCGTCACCGTGATCGGCAAGTCGCGGCTGCCGGAGTTCGGCTTCAACGCCAGCACCGAGTACATGGCGGCCGACGCGGTCCGCAACCCGTGGCACACCGACCACTCGGTCGGCGCGTCTTCCGGCGGCTCCGCGGCACTCGTCGCCGCGGGCGTCGTACCGATCGCGCACGCCAACGACGGTGGCGGCTCGATCCGGATCCCGGCCGCCTGCGCCGGGCTCGTCGGCCTCAAGCCGTCGCGCGGCCGGTTCGTCGACAGCGAGGCCACCCGGGCGCTGCCCCTCAACATCATCGGCGAGGGCGTCGTGACCCGCAGCGTCCGCGACACGGCCGCGTTCTTCGCGGGAGCCGAGCGGCACCACCGCAATCCCGCGCTCGCTCCCGTCGGCCACGTCACCGGTCCGGCCCAGCGTCGGCTCCGCGTCGGCGTCCTCCTCGACAGCCCCACCGGCGCCGCGATCGACGACGCGACCCGGGCCGCCGTCGAGCGCACCGCCGCGCTCCTCGAGAAGGCCGGCCACGTCGTCGAGCCCGCGAAGGCGCCGGTCGGTGAGCAGTTCGCGGCGGACTTCCTCCAGTACTGGGCGATGCTCGCCGACCTGGTCACCTCCACCGGCCGGCTCAACCTCGACAAGACGTGGGACGGCACCAAGGCCGACGGCCTCACCCGTGGCCTCAAGGCCCACCACCGCCGCGCCCCGCACCGGACGCCCGCCGCTCTGCTCCGGCTCCGCAAGGTACGTCGCACCTACGCCGACTGGCTGACCGAGCACGACGTCGTGCTGTCCCCCGTGCTGGCCCACACCGCACCGCGGATCGGGCACCTCTCCCCCGCCCAGCCCTTCGACCAGCTCCTCGAGCGGCTGCTCAACTACGTCTCGTTCACGCCGCTCCACAACGTGTCGGGCGCACCGGCGATCTCGGTCCCGGCCGGCCTCTCACCCGAGGGGCTCCCCGTCGGCGTCCACCTCTCCGGTGCCCACGGCGACGAACGGACCCTCCTCGAGCTGGCCTACCTGCTCGAGGCCGAGCAGCCCTTCGCGCGCATCCAGGACTGAGACGGTTCTCACGCGCGGCAGGGCCGCCAGCGCCATTACGATCGTGGCTCGTGACTGCCCTGCTGCGTGAGCGCCTCCCCGACGGCATCGAGGTGCTCCGGATCAACCGTCCGGACAAGCGCAACGCGCTCGACACCGCCACCCTGCGTCTCCTCAACACCGCGCTCGCCGAGCTCGCGGCCGACGCCGACCTCCGGGCCGTGGTCGTCTCCACCACCTCGACGACGGCGCTGTGCGCGGGCGCCGACGTGGGCGAGGAGCTCGACGCCGCGGGCGGTGTCGCACGGATGGAGGCGTTCGCCGATCTCTACCGGCTCATCGACGAGACGCCGGTGCCGACCATCGCCGTGTGCGTGGGCAATTGCGTCGGCGCGGGCGCCGAGATCGTCGCGGGCTGCGACCTGCGCGTCGGCGGCGACAACCTCAAGCTGGCCTGGGCGGGCGCCCGGCTCGGCGTCCCGGTCGGTCCGGCCCGGCTGACCCAGCTGGTCGGGCTTTCCCGTGCCAAGGACCTCGTCTTCACCGGCCGTCCGATCGGCCTGGACGAGGCGGCGGCGTACGGGCTCTTCCAGCGGACCGCGTCCGCCGACGAGGCGGAGACCGCTGCGATCGACCTGGCGACGGCGATCACCCGCCAGTCCGCCACCGGCGTGCGCGAGCTCAAGGTGATGTTCCGCGAGCTCGAGGACTCCGCCCGCCGGATCAGCTACGAGAACGAGCACCTCGTCGCGTTCCAGAAGCACGGGACCGGGCTGCCGCAAGGTTGACCGGTCGCCGGAAGAGCGGCGGCAGGAACCGCACCATCAGCGCCGACCAGGTGAGGTGCGTGATCGTCGGCGCCTGGATGCCGCCGGACGCGCGTCGCTGAAGCCCGAAGAGGGACCCCATGACCGCGGCGGCGAGGACCAGCGCCGGGTTGCGGGTCGTGGTGGTCGCCAGGGCGTAGACCGCGGTCGACGACACGACCGGACGGTGCTCGCCGAGCGCCGCGTAGAGCGCCCCGCGGAAGAAGACCTCCTCCCCCAGTCCGTTGGCCAGCGTCGTCAGCAGCACCAGCCGGTCGTCGCCCTCGTCGGCGAAGTCGAGGACCCGGCTGATCGCGTCGTCGAGGACGGGGATCCGGCGAGCGACCAACGCGGCGGCATAGAACAGGCCGAACGCCCCGATCCCGGTCACGACGGGCGTGACGAGCGGTCGGCGGATCGTCGCGTCGCGGGTCTCGATCCAGCCCAGGTGGAGCGGTCCCGACGCCACGCTCCCCACCGTCCACACCCCGGCCACGGCGGCGGTCGACAGGTAGAACTCCCGCGAGCCCGGCCGCGTCGACAGTGAGGCGCCGAGCAGGCCGGCGCCGACGACCGACGTCGCGGCGACCGTACGACGACGCCGGTGCCGCACCGCGCGGGGCTCCCGCCCCTCGACCCGGACCACGTGGGTCAGCGGCTTCGGGAGGATCCGGTCGAGTCGAGCGCGCAGCGCTGCGCTCATGCGGACTCGGCCCGCTCGGCCAGGGCTGCCCGGACGGCCTCGTCGTAGGTCATCGGCTCGAACGGCACGACCCGTCGGATCGCGTCGTCGCGGACGATGACCTCGTTGACCATCGAGTCGATGAGGTTGCGCCCCGCCTGGGGGTCGACGTCGGTCACCAGCGCGAGCCAGAGGGAGGAGAGCCGGGGTGTCAGGAGCGGCACCGGGAAGATCGGCATCGGCCGTCCCTCGATCGCCGCGACCCGCTTGAGCATGTCGGAGTAGGCGAGGACGTCGGAGCCACCGACCTCGAACGTCCGGCTGGTGGCGTCGGGGTTGCCGAGCACCCCCACCAGATAGCGCACGACATCGTCGACCGAGATCGGCTGGGTGCGTGTCTTGACCCAGCGCGGGGTGATCATCGCCGGGAGGTGCTCGACGAGCTGTCGGGTGATCTCCCAGGAGATCCCGCCGTGCCCGACGACGATCCCGGCGCGCAGGACCGTGACGGGAACCCCAGCCGCCCCGAGCAGCTCCTCGACCTCGCGCCGGCTCCGCAGGTGCGGCGACAGGTCGTCCCCGTCGTCACCGAGACCGCCGAGGTAGACGATCTGCTCCACCCCTGCGGCGGCCGCCGCCGAGCCGAACGCCGTCGCCGCCTCGGCGTCGCGCGACTCGAAGTCCGCATTCTCGAGCGAGTGCACGAGGTAGTACGCGGCCGACGTGCCCTCGAGGGCGGACCTCAGCGAGCCCGGGTCGCCCACGTCCCCGCGGACCGCTCGCCCCAACCCCTCGTACCGGTCGGGGCGCCGGGTCATGACGCGTACCTCGTGCCCGGCCTCGACGAGCGCCGGCACCAGCCGGCGACCGACGAACCCGGTGCCGCCGGCGACGAGGACCTCCCGCGGGCCGGTCACGAGGCCCGGTGGCGGGGGACGGTGCGGACGGAGGGGTCGCCGACGCCGGCCTCCCCCACCTCCCGCAGGAGCGACGCTGCCGCACGCCGCCCGGAGACGAGGGCGCCCTGGATCGAGGAGGTGTCACGGTGGTCACCGGCCACCCAGGTGCCGGACCGCGACTGGTGGACGGGCTTGCGGAGCTGGTGGGGCGCGGTCATCGCGGGCAGTGCTTCCGGGACGTCACGGACGGCGACGGTCTCCCAGCCCTGCCGGGAGACCTCGTGCAGCTGGGCGGCGGCCTCGCGGGCGTCGTCCGCCTCGAGCACGGCGCGGCCCCCGACGTGGAGCACCGACGTCGCGATCAGCGCGCGGCCGTCACTGCTGTACTCGGGGGCCGACGCGGTGAGCACCACTGAGCTCACGACCCCGGAGCCGTCCGCGTCCACGGCGAGGGCTGGGTCGTAGCGGCCCGCGGGGGCGGCAAAGTAGTAGGTCGTGACACCCCGTGGGGCCGGCGCCGGACCGAGCTCGGGCACGAGCCGGTGCGCCGCCCACGGGTCGGTGGCGACGACGACCGCCGCGGCGTCGACGACCGTGCCGTCGGCGAGCACGACGCCGTCACTGTGCGTCTCTGCCACCTCGACGCCGAGGCGGACCGCCGAGGGCGGCAGCCGGTTGGCCATCGCCTCGGGGAGGGCCTGCATGCCGGCCGCAGGGACCGCCGACACGCCTCGGGCGAACGTCCGCATCATCAGGTCGGCGAAGACCCGCGACACCGACGCGTCCGGCTCGAGGACGACGCCGGCCATGAACGGCACCAGCACGGACGACACGAGCGGCTCCGGCATCGCGTGCGACCAGGCGGCGCGGGCGTCGACGTCGGGGCGCCGCTTGACGGCCGCCGGCGAGGACGCGATCAGGCCCCCGGCATAGCGGGCCAGCGCGAGCTTGTCCCGGAGCCCGACCACGCCGGAGGTCGCGGCCCGGAACGGCGCGGTCGGCGACGCCAACGGGTGCGGGACGTCGTACAGGCGGCCGCCGCGGCGGACCCGGATGCCGCGCGGCAGCCTGCGCAGGTCGAGCGCCTTCAGGTCGACGGCCCGTCCGAGCGCCGGGTAGGCGGTGTTGAGCACCTGGAACCCACGGTCGATGACGAAGCCGTCGACGAGGTCGCTGCTGACCCGGCCGCCGACGTGGGCGGCCGACTCGAGGACGACGACGTCGAGGCCGGCGCTGGTCAGGCCCTGGGCGCAGGAGAGCCCAGCCAGACCCGCACCGACGATGACGACCGGCGGTTGGCTCATGTGTTCCTCTTCGCTCGTTCGTAGCGGTCCAGCGCCTCGCGCCGCTCGTCGTCATGGTCGACGATGCGCTCGGCGTAGCCGCTCTCGTAGCCCTGCTCGTGCTGCCAGGGCTCGTGCGCGGCCGCACCCTGGAGGTGCGCCAGCTCCGGTACCCAGCGACGGACGTAGTCACCCTCCGGGTCGAAGCGCTTGCCCTGGCTGACCGGGTTGAAGACCCGGAAGTACGGCGCCGCGTCGGTGCCGGTCCCGGCCACCCACTGCCATCCCTGGTTGTTGGAGGCGAGGTCGCCGTCGACGAGCAGGTCGAGGAAGTGCCGAGCGCCGACCGGCCACCAGACGTGCAGGTCCTTGACGAGGAAGCTGGCGGTGATCATCCGCACCCGGTTGTGCATCCAGCCGGTGTCCCGCAGCTGCCGCATCCCCGCGTCGACGATCGGGAAGCCGGTCCGACCCTCGCGCCAGGCGTCGACCAGGTCCTCGACGGACCGTCCCTCGTCGTACCGCATCCCACCGAGGTCGGTGCGCAGGTCGCCCCACGCCGAGTCGGGCCGGTGCCACAGCACGTCGGCGTAGAACTCCCGCCAGATGATCTCCGTGACGAACGTCCGGGCGCCGCCGGACTCGGCGTGCGGGCTCCGCCGGACGTCGGCGAGCAGGGTGCGGGGGTGGATCTCCCCGAAGCGGAGGGCGGTGGACAACCGACTGGTGCCGTCGAGGTCGGGCCGGTCGCGCCGCTCGCCGTAGTCGGCGATCCCGTCGTCGAGGAAGCAGTGCCAGCGGTCGAGCGCGGCCTGCTCGCCGACGGGGCCGAACGAGCCGCCGGCCTTCACGAGCTCCTCGTCGAGGCCCTCGCTGTCGATGGTGCGCCGCCACTTCAGCCCGGACGGGACCTCGACCGGCGCCTCGACGTGGTGCTCACGCCAGGACCGGGAGAAGGGCGTGAAGACCTTGAACGGGGTCCCGGCATTGGTCCGCAACGTGCCCGGGCGTACGGCGTACGGCGTGCCGCTCGACGCCATCGGCACGCCGAGGTCGTCGAGCGCCGCGGCGACGGCGCGGTCGCGCCTCACGGCGTAGGGCGTGAACTCCCCGGTCACGTGGACGCTCCGCGCACCGACCTCCGCAGCGACCTGGGCGACCACCTCGGCCGGGTCGCCCGAGCGTACGACGAGGGCGCCCCCAGTGCCCTCGTCGTACGCGGCCAGCGACGCTTCGAGACGGCTGAGCCGAGCCCCGCCCGCCCGAGACAAGCGGGGATCACGGACGAACAGCGGCAGGACCGGACCGTCCTGCACCGCCGGGGCCAGCGCCGGGTGGTCGGACAACCGGAGGTCGCGTCGGAGCCAGAGGATCGCCGTCATTCGACCCGCCCGACCTCGATCGACCGGGTCCTCGGAGGAACCGTTCCGGATTGCCCGCCCACGGCTCCGACGCTAGAGTGTTTGTACAAGGTTTGTCAAAGGTGTGGATAACGCTGTGAAAATCGCTCGTCCGTCGGCGTCCGACGGCTAACCTGGGCCGCCCATGTACACGATCAAGCACGCCGCTGAGCAACTCGGGGTCAGCGTCTCGACGCTGCGCGCGTGGGAGACCCGCTACGGCATCGGGCCCGCCCGCCGCACCGACGCGGGCTACCGGATCTACGACGAGAGCTCGCTCCGCACCCTGGGGACGATGAACGCCCTGGTCCTCGACGGCTGGTCGGTGCGCGCCGCAGCGGAGGAGACCCTGCGCCGGGCGGCGGCCGCGACCACGCTGGAGGCACGCGCGCTCGACGATGACTGGTCCCCCGACGACCGCGACGCCCTCGTCACCGCCGCCGAGGCGATGGACCCGGTGGCCTTGTCGCGGGTGCTCGACCACCGGTTCGCAGCCGCGTCGTTCGAGACGGTCGTCGACAGCTGGCTGATGCCGGCTCTCGCGGAGCTCGGCAGTGCGTGGGAGTCCGGCCGGATCAGCGTCGCGGCCGAGCACCTCGTCTCGCACGCGGTCGCGCGCCGGCTGGGGGTGGCCTACGACGCCGCTGGAGCCACCGCCGGTCCCCCGGTCGTCCTCGGGCTCGCCCCCGGCTCGCGGCACGACCTGGGGCTCCTGTCCTTCGCGACCGCGGCGCGGCGCGCCGGGCTCGCGACGGCCTACCTCGGCGCGGACGTCCCCGTCGACGACTGGGCGACGATGATCGACCAGCACGACGCGGCCTGCATCGTCCTCGCGCTGCCGATGGAGGAGGACGTCCCCGGGGTCACCGAGACCGTCCGGGTGCTGGAGGACTGCCGACCCAGCCTGCTCGTCGCCGTCGGTGGCGCGGCCCAGGACCGGGCTCCCGACCGCTGCCTGCGGCTCGGCCACCGGATCGGTCCCGCTGCCGCCCTCCTCAGCCACGCCCTCGGGCGACGCGTCGAGGTCTGAGCGACGGTCGGGGCCGGGTCAGCCCCCGTCGACCGACTCGCAGCCGAGCAGGCGGTCGATGCCGTCGGTGAGGACGCCGTCGAGCCCGATGTCGCAGAGGATGAAGTCCTCGCCGGCGCCGCCGTCGAGCCGGTCGTCGCCGGCGCCTCCTCCGAGCCGGTCGTCCCCGTCCTCGCCGTACAGCTCGTCGCGGCCATCGGAGCCGATGACCTGGTCGTCGTCGCCGCCGCCCCAGACGAGGTCGGCATGGTCGCCGGTGCGGATCCAGTCGTCGCCACCACCGCCCCACACCCGGTCGCGGCCGGTGAACCCGTTGAAGAAGTCGGGACCGTCCCCGAAGTGCGCGGTGTCGTGGCCGGCATCGGAGAGCATCGTCATCGCGTAGTCGGCACCGAGGGTGGAGGCGTCGAAGTAGTCGTCGCCGAGCCGCGGCCAGAACTCGAGCAGGAGCGGCTGGTCCTCGCTGACCCACCCGGGGACGCGGCACACCGCCGCGACGCCGACCGCGACGTCGCGGGACCGGCAGCGGCGGGCGAGCTTCTTCCAGCGTTGAGTTCCGCTGTCCTCGAAGCGCAGGCCCTCGTCGGTCAGCGTCACGACGAGGTGGCTGTCCTGCTGGCCCGCGCGGACCAGGTAGCCGTGCTCGGTCCGGGTGATCATCGCCTGGTCCGGCAGCGGGGTGAGGGCGGACTCCCCCATCAGCGCCGTCTCGTACTCGTACGGCGGACCGGCCGTGCCCGGGCCGCCGGGCGGCTCACCCTCGGCGCGGGCCGGGCTCCCGCCCGCGACGAAGGACGACGTGACGGCGGCAGCCGCCAGCACCCCGATGACCAGTGCGTGAGCGCGTCGGACCACGAAGCCCCTCCCCTCCGACGAGGGTCTCATCGGCAGGGCGCTTAGGCACCTGAGCGCCTGCGCGCGGTCGGTTGACACGAGGGCTAGGTTGGGGGTGGTTGGACAAACAGCCAGCGCTGACCGCGCACTCGGGCACTGGGTCAGGAGACCAGCCCATGACCACCCGTCCACGGGGTCATCCCAGCTTCACCGTACGTTCCCGCTCCTCCGCCGCTCTCACCATCGTCCGGCTCACCGGCGAGCTCGACCTCAGCTCCTGCTCGGCCGTCATCAACGCGATCCGTGACGTCCTCGCCGTCCCCCTGCGTCGCGAGCTCGTCGTCCTCGACCTGCGCGAGGTGACGTTCTGCGACCTTGCCGGACTCCGCGCCCTCGACGCGGGCGCGGTCGCCCTCGCCGATGCCGGGATCAGGGTCGACGCGCACGACACCCCGCCGCCGGTGGTCAGGCTCGTGACGATGACAGGCGTGGCGCGATGGCTCCTCCCACCTCCCACCGCCGGTCCTCCGACGCGGGGGGCGACCACCGAGCTCAGCGAGGCGGCCTCCTAGCGACCGCCGTCCACCGGAGGCGAGGCGGCACGGCGTCGCGCCTCGGGGATCGCACGGGTGTCGACGATCTCCCGGGCGACGTCCCGCAACTTGCGGTTCGACTCCTGCGACACCCGTCGCAGCGCACCGAGCGCGCGGATGGCGTCGAGCTCGAACCGTTCCATCAAGATCCCCTGCGCCTGCCCGATCAGGTTGTGGAACTCCAGCGCCGACTCGGCGCTCGCCGCGGACTGGTGGCCCGCAGCGGCCAACGCCACCTGGGTGGCGAACGCGCGACCGACCTGGACGTCGGTCGGGTCGAAGGCACGCGGGGTCCGGGCGCAGAGGCTCAGCGCACCGACCCGGCGGTCGTGGGTCACGAGCGGGAAGCAGAGCATGCTGCGGACCTCCGACGCCGCGACGGTGGCCCGCGCCCAGCCCGGCCACCGCTGCTCGACCGCCACGTCGGGGACCGACACCAGCACGTCCTCACGCACCGCGGACAGGCAGGGGCCCTCGCCCTGCTCGTGCTGCAGGCGGTCGACCGCACGCGGGAGGTCTCCGCTGGCCGCGGCCGTCGAGACCCGGGTCTTCGCCTCGACGACCGAGATACCCGCCTCCTCGCATCCCGGCACCACCTCGACGGCGAGGTGGACGGCCAGGTCGAGGGTCGTCTGGGTGTCGGTCTCGGACGCCAGGGAACGCGCCACCCTGCTGATCTGCTCGGAGAGCTCAGGCCACTGCAAGGGCGCTCACCTCCTCCGCAACGTCTCGCTCGGCAGGCACCCGTACCTCTCCCGGTACGACGCGCTGAACCGGCTGGCACTGGCGAAACCCCATCGGTGAGCGACGTCGGCGATCGACGTCCGGCTCGTGGCCCCGGCGGTGAGGAGCTCGTCGTGGGCGTGGTCGAGCCGCACCCGGCGAAGGTGCTCCATCGGCGTCGCGCCTGCGTACAGCTCGAAGGCGTGCTGGAGCGCGCGGACACCTACTCCTGCCGCAGCGGCGACCTCGGCGACCGTCAGCGGCTCGGCGGCGCGCTGGTCGATGAAGGCGAGCGCGCGCTCGACGGTGGCCGGACGCGGGCTCATGAGACCCTCCTCGGCGGCCGTTCGTGCGCTCCCGCCCGGCATGGTGGCGAGCCCGACCTCGGAGAGGATCCCGAGGTGCCAGGCCCGCACCTGCGGGTCGGAGAGGACGGGCTCGGGCTGGGACGCGAGCTCCTGGGTGAAGGTCAGCAGCGCAGCCCAGTAACGGGCTGCTGGTGTTCCGGTGGTCGTCGTGGTCATCGAGTCCTTGGTACCCGATGCACGGATTGCGATACCGCTGCACGGATCACGCACGACAACGGCGGTCGCGTGCGGCCCATCCGTCCCTGCGGGTGCTACGAATGACGGGCGATGAAACTCGCTCCTCGCCTGCTTCCCGTGCACGTGCCCGACCGACCCCGGGGCGCGGTCCTGGTCCTGCACGGCGGCGGCTCCCGCGGGTCCCAGGTCCCCGTGAGCCCCACCCAGCTCTCGGTGCTGCGGATGATCCCCATCGCTCGGCGGATCGCGCGCGCCGCCCCCGACGAGCTCGCGGTCTACCGCCTGCTCAACTCCGTGCGCGGCTGGGACACCCACCACACCCCGGTGCGGGACGTCGAGTGGGCGATGGGTGAGCTGCGGACGGCCCACGGTGGCCGCCCGACCTGCCTGGTCGGTCACTCGCTCGGCGGGCGTGCCGCCCTGTTCGCCGGGCACCTGCCCGATGTCGTCAGCGTCGCTGCACTCAACCCGTGGGTCTATCCGGACGACGATCCCGACCTGCGCGGTCGCCAGGTGCTGGTCGTGCACGGCACCGCAGACCGCATCGCCGACCGGCAGCGCGCCGTCAGCGTCGCGCGGTACGTCGCTCGCCACACCCGGATCGGCTTCGTGACGGTCCCCGGCGGCAAGCACGCGATGCTGCGCCACCGCGACGTGTACGACGGGTTCGCGGCCCAGTTCGCCGTCGGCACCTTGTTGGGCACCGAGCAGGCAGGACCGGTCGGCGCGGTGCTCGGCGGTGCTCAGTGGGTGGATGCCTGACCCGACGCCGACGCCGGTCGACCACGCTGGGCGGGTGAACTCGGACAAGGTCTACAGCACCCTCATCCCGATGGTCCGGCCGCTGGTGAAGGGCCGGATGGGGGCTGCCCGGCGCCGTCACTTCCAGGCTGTCCCCGTCCCGCCGGGCCGGGTCCTGTTCATCGGCGACAGCATCACCGAGGGCGGCCTGTGGCCCGACCTCCTCCCCGATCTGCTGACCTCCAACCGCGGCATCGGCGGCGAAGCGACCTACGACCTCCTCGAGCGGGTCGACAGCGCGATCAACGACCCGGTCGCCGTCTCGCTGCTCATCGGCACCAACGACCTCCACGGCCCGCGGGAGCTCCGCAGCGTCGCCCAGGTCGCGCAGCGCTTCGAGGAGATCGTCCGCCGGATCCGCGACCGGGCGCCGAGCACGCACCTACTGGTCAACAGCGTGATGCCGCGCACCGAGCTGTTCCGCGACCGGCTCCGCGAGATCAACGAGCACTACCGCGAGATCGCCGCGCGCCATGACGCCACCTACGTCGACCTCTGGCCCACCTTCGCCGACGCCGACGGCGTGATCCGTCCCGAGCTCACCCGGGACAACCTGCACCTGACGCCGGCCGGCTACCTCGCGTGGGCCGAGGTGCTGCGTCCGCACCTGGCCCGGTTCGCGGTCACCCGTCCGTCCTGACCTTCCCGGTCAGCATCGCCCGGACCTCGGCGAACCCGACCGGGTCGAGGACCCTGCTGGTCGCGATCCACACCGCGACGAACACGGCTGCGGAGGCGAAGAACGCCATCCCCACCGCCGGCACGGCGTGGGCGACGAGGCCGGCGCACACCGACGCCACGACGACGCCGCCCAACGGGCGCGGCAGCGCGATGCTGCCGGTGATCCGCGTCAGTGCCTTCATCAGGACGACCGCCTGGAGCAGGAACGCGGCGCAGGCCGCGACGGCGGCCGCCGTCAGCCCCCACACCGGCAGCAGCCAGACGTTGAGCCCGACGTTGGCCGCGAGCGCACCGATGCTCGCCACCAGCACGACGGGGTCGGGCCGCAGCGCCGTCAACACCGAGGCGCACAGGTGCATCACGCCGAAGAGCAGGGGCGCCGCGGCCAGCCCGAGCATGAGGCCGGGCGCGACGTACGCAGAGCCGAACAGCCAACCGACGAGGTCGTCCCCGCGCAGCGCGATGACCACCCCGAAAGGGAGGTAGATCGCACAGACGACCACCAGGGACCGCTGCGCCCACAGCCGCACGTGCGCGGGGTCGTCGGGCCGGCTCGCGATCACCGGGACGTAGGCCCGCGACAGCGTCCAGCTGATGAAGAGGATCGACTCGAAGATCCGGTAGCCGGCGCCGTAGACGCCGACGGCGTGGGTCCCGAGCAGGATGCCGATGAGCGCCGCGTCGATGCGGAAGACCCCCATCGCCGCGATCGACCCGAGCCCGAGCACCGGCGCGGCCTCGAGGATCATCCGCGCCTCCTCGCGGCTCCCCCGGACGTGGAGCCGTACGCCGGCGCGGCGAGCGGCGACGTGCATGCCCACGGCGCCCACGGCGGTCCCGAGCAGGTAACCGAGGGAGGCGTGGACGGCGCTGCCCGACACCGCCAACGCCCCGACACTGAGCACCAGGGCGGCGAACCGCTGCACCACGAGCACGACCGCGCTCAGCTGCTGGCGCTGGCGGGCGCCGCAGGCCGCGCGCGAGGCGTCGCACCACGTGTCCAGCAGGCCGCTGGCGACGAGGAGCGCCACCACCGTGGCCGCCTGCACCGGCATGGTCGCGTAGAGGATCCCGGTGGTGAGGACCAGCACCGCGAGGGACAGCACGACCCGGATCAGGTAGAGCGCGCCGTAGCAGCGGTCGAGCAGTGCGGGCTGCGCGCTGCCGAGCTGGACGACTCGCGCGTCGAGGCCCAGGGAGGGCACCACCGCGACGAGCAGCCCGAGGCTCAGGCCGAACGAGAGGAGGCCGAAGTCGTGGACCCCGAGCACGCGGGCCATCACGAGGAACATCACGAAGGTCGCGACCTTCCCGAGGAGCTCCGAGGCGGCGAGTGCCAGCACCGCGGCGCCGGTTCGGCGCAGCGTCTCCGCCTCCTCGGCGGCGACCGTCATCGGGAGATCAGCCGCTGGACGGCGGCCCTGGGGAGCGAGGCCTTCACCCGCTGGCGGGTCGCCTGCTCGAGGTCGTCGACGGTGGCGATCCAACGGTGCGATGCCGCCCGCAGGTGGTGGCGGTGGGTGTCGACGTTGCCGTACTTGCCGTCGGCGACGCCACGCAGCCAGTCGAAGCACGTCACCGTCTCGTCCTGCTGTGCCCGCAGCACGGCGGTCAGGTCGCAGAGCGTCCCGGCCCAGTACTGCTGGAAGTCCTCGGAGACCCGGCCGTCGGCGAGCCGGTGGACGTCACCGTCGACCATCACCACGCCGTAGCCCGCGAGCACCTCGTCGACGATCAGGAGGTCGACGATCCCCCGACCGTTGGCCACGGCACCGCGCACGGTCGCCTCGTAGAACGCCCGGTTGGCGTCGTCGTCGAGGTGGCTGCGCCGTCCGAGCCCGTGGTCACGGTCCCGCCGCAGGTCCACGACGGCGGTCAGCCAGCGGTCCAGGGTCGTCGCGTCGGTGATCGCGACGAGCTCCCAGGAGCGGTCGTCCTCCTCGAGCCGCTTGCGCGCCACGGTTCCCTTGCGGATCCGGTTCTTCGACGCCTTGTAGTCGGTGCCGATACCGACGATCGACCGCATCTCCGGCCCGTCCTCGAGCCGACCGTCGAGCCGGGTCAGCAGTCCGGCCATCACCGCGTCGTCGGCGGCCAGCTGCTCGAGGTCGACCGACCAGCGACGCAGGCCCAGCACCCAGCCGGCGACGGCGTCGGCGAGCAGGTCGGCGGCGGCCTCGTCGTCGTAGAAGAACCGGCCGTAGTCGTTGAGCTCCCCGCCGAGGAGCTCGACCCGGCGCGTGCCGCGGCGCGTCGTGAGGCTGAGGGCGGCGACGCCGACCGTCCGGCCGCCCCGGTCGACCGTGATGACGACCGGCGCGCCGGGCAGGTGCCGCCCGGCGGCGAGCAGCCACGACGAGGAGGTGCAGAACGCGGTGCTGTGGCGGTCGACGAAAGCCGCCAGCTCCTCGAGAGCGGTGATCGCGGCATCGCCGACGGCGACGCTCGCAGTCCCGGTCCCGCGGGCGTCTCGGGTCTCGGTGGTCATGGTCGGGCAACCCCCCGGGATTCGGTGGCGAGCTCCCCCGCCCAGTCCTGCGCTGCCGCCCAACGCAGGCGACGGCGGTGCTTCAGTGCGCGACCCCGGTCGATCCGGCGCGCGGTGACCTGGGACGCGTAGGTCCGCAGCGCCAACCAGCGCAGCTGGACCGCGAGCGCCGGACGTTCCTCCGGCGTCGCGAGGTCGACCAGCGTCCGCCAGGCAGCGTGCGCGAGCTCGGCGTCCTCCAGGTCGACGACGACCATCACCAGGTCCTGGTGACGCGGGCCGCGCGAGGTCAGCTCCCAGTCGATGACAGTCACCGCGCCGTGCGCGCTGGTGTCGAGGACGTTGCTGCGGTGGAAGTCGTTGTGCACCGTCGCATCCCGCGGAAGCTGCTCGAAGGCGGCTCGGGTCGCGAGGAAGGTGCGCGGGTCCACGCCCGCGGCGACCATCTTGGCGGCCCGCACCGGGAACGACGTACGACGAGCGCGCCAGGCGTTCTCCGTCGTCGCGAAGTCCGGGCACGGCAGGTCCTGGATCTGCAGCGCAGCCTCGAAGGCGGCATCGACGTAGCGGCTGCTCTCCCCGGTGGCCTCGACCACGCGTCGGCTCACCAGCCACCGGTCCGCGGGGTCCTTGGCCACCGTCTCGGCGGTGGTGACGCCATGGGCCGACGCCCACCGGCGGCCCTCGAACTCCTGCCGGATGCGGGTCTGGTCGAGCGGGCTCCGGGCGACCTGGACGACCAGGTCGGGATCGCGGAGGAAGGCGTCGAGGTCGGTCACGAGGCGAGCCCGATCCCGGGGAGGACGTGCTCGCGACGGTCGAACCACTGCAGGGTGTGGGCGATCCCTGCGGTCACGTCGTGCTCTGCGCGCCAGCCGAGGAGTCGCTCGGCCAGGTCGGTCCGGGTGGCCGCGCCGGCCTGGTCCCCGGGGCGGCGCGGGGCCTCGACGACCCGGAGCCGCTGGCCGGTGACCCGCTCGAACGCGGACACCAGCTCACGGACCGTGGTCCCGCGGCCCGTCCCCAGGTTGAGCGCCAGGTGTCGCTCGTCGCCGAGCACGCGGTCGAAGTCCTCGACGGCCCGGACATGGGCACGGGCGAGGTCCCAGACGTGCACGTAGTCCCGCAGCCCGGTGCCGTCCGGCGTCGGGTAGTCGGTGCCGGTGATCGTGAACGGCGTCCGCGACCGGTGGGCGCGGACGATGCACCCCAGGACCGCGCTCGGCTCGGGCAGCTGCGGCCCGGTCCGCAGCAGCGGGTCGGCGCCGATGGGGTTGAAGTAGCGCAGCGAGAGCGCGCGCAGGTCGCCCGCCGCCGCCAGGTCGCCGAGGACGGTCTCGACCATCGCCTTCGTGCGTGCGTAGGGGCTGGCCGGCGCCCACGGCGATGACTCGTCGACCGACAGGTCCGCGCCGGGAGCGTAGATCGACGCCGAGCTGCTGAAGACGACGCGGTCGACGCCGTTGTCGGCCAGCGTCTCGACCAGGTCGAGCGTGCCGACCACGTTGGTCCGGTAGTACGCTGCCGGCCGCGCCACCGACTCCGGCACGACGACCCGCGCGGCGCAGTGGATCGCGACCTCGATCCCGGGGTGGCGCCGCAGGATCCGCCGGACCAGCGACCGGTCCGCCACGTCGCCGACGTAGCAGTCCCGACCGGCGACGAGCTCGCGCCGTCCCGTCGAGAGGTCGTCGAGCACGATCGGTCGGTGACCGGCGTCGGCCAGCGCGAGGACCACGGCGCTGCCGATGTAGCCGGCTCCCCCGGTCACGAGGACGTCCACCCTCAGCTCACCGCCCTCGTGCGTGCGCACTCCCCCGGCACCCGGGGCAGCACACCGACCGGGACGGGGTAGGCGAGCACGCGTCGTACCCGGAGCCGGTCCGGGACGGCGTGGAAGAGCCGCAGCCGGATCGCCGCGGTCGTGCGGTCACCGAAGCAGTAGTAGCGCCCGGAGATGACCTGGGCGACCTCGCCGCTCTGATCGACCAGGATCGCCTGGACGGCCACGAACCCGGAGAGCCGCGGTCCCCGGGCGGTCAGCCGCGCCGTCACGACGGTGTCGTCGTCGAACCGCTTCAGCGCGAGGTCGCTCGCGCTCACCCGGGCGCGCGTGGGACCGCGTCGTACCCGGGTGGAGATGGCCTGGACGTCGACCTCGGCGATCTCCCCGACGTCGTCACCGACCGGGGCGAACAGGCCGTACTCCTTGCCGGGCGGCAGGCCGACGATGGTGCAGCACACGTCCCGCGGCGTCCCGGTCGTGGTCACGACCATGGTGCCGTTGACGTCGACGCCGGTGATCCGGACCCGGGCGCTGTTGATGTGGGTGTCGGTGTTGTTGCGCACGACGACAGCGAGCTGGCCGCTGGCGCGCCCCCACCCCACCACCTCGAGCATCGAGTACTCCTCGTCCGGCTGGTCAGGGTCGGCCGGCACCGTGGGGGTGGGCAGCACGGTGACGGTCGGTCCGGGCGCCTCGGCGTCGTGGTCGTCGCCGATCACGCCGGACAGCAGCTGGAACCCCGCGACGAACCCCAGCAGGACCAGTCCCATCCCGGCGGTCACCGGCCAGCTGCGGCGCTGCCGGGCGTCCCAGGGGCTCATCGGACCGCTCCGGTGCCGGCCGGGCGCACGACCGGGAACCCGGTCAGCCGTGCGTAGACGTGCTCGTAGCCGGCGAGCATCCGATCGGTGCCGAAGCGCTCGGCGGCGAGCGCACGGCCGCAGGCTGCCCACGTGGTCCGGGCTGCGGGCGCGTCGACCATCTCCGCGAGGGCCGCGCGCAGCGCGGGCACCGAACCCGGCTGGACCAGTCGGACAGCGGACTCGAGGTCGACGAGACCGCCGACGCGCGAGGCGACGACGGGGAGCCCGGCGGCCAGGGCCTCGAGCACCGAGACCGGCAGCCCCTCCCAGTCGCTGGGCAGGACCAGGAAGTCGCTCGCCGCGACCAGCCGGGGGACGTCGGTGCGGGCACCGAGGACGCGGACGCCCTCGCCGTACCCGGCGCGCTGGACGGCGGCCTCGATCCGGCCGCGGTGGGGACCGTCGCCAGCGACGAGCAGGGTCGACCGGTCGGCGACCCCGCCCCACGCGTCGAGGAGCAGGTCGTGCCGCTTCTGGTCGACGAGGCGGGCGAGGCACAGCCCGACGACCCGGTCGGGGGCCAGCCCGAGCTCGGCCCGGGCCCGGTCCCGCGGGTACGACGGCAACGGCGGCACCGCGTTGCGCACGACGTCGATCCGGTCCGACGGGTAGCCGTGGTGCTCGAGCTGGGTCTTGAGGTGCGGCGAGACCACCACCACCCGGTCGCTGGCCCAGCGCAGGATGCGCGCGGCCGCGGCGACCTCCGGTCCGGCGACGCCGTGGAGCGTCGACAGGATCGGGACCCGGCGACCGAAGGTGGCGCGGGCGAGCAGGGTCGCCTTCGGGTTGTGGGCGTGCACGAGGTCGGGAGTGCCGAGCGCACGGAGCCGGGCGCGGGCCCGGACCAGGTCGACCGGGTTCCGTCCGACCATCGTCACCGGCAGGTGGGCGACGCCGGCGAGCTCGAGCTCGCGGACCCGATGACCGGGCGTGCTAGCGACCAGCACGTCGTCTCCACGGGCGGCCGCGGCACTCGCCACCGTCGTGGCCACGGTCTCCGCCCCGCCGACACCGAGCTCGGCGATGACCGTCACGATCCTCATGCCGCCACCTCCTCGTAGACGTCGAGGAGAGCGCGGACGCTGCGGTCCACGTCGAACCGGTCCGCGACCCGCTGACGGCCCGCGGCGGCGAGCCGCTGCCGGAGGCCCGGGTCACCGACGAGCCTGGCCAGGGCCGCAGCCAGCTGGTCGACCGAACCGGGGTCGACGAGGATCCCGTCGACGCCGTCGCGGACGATCTCGGGGATGCCGCCGACCCGGGTCGCCACCACGGGGACGCCGGAGGCCATCGCCTGGAGCAGAGCCATCGGGCACGCCTCGGCGGCGGACGGCAGGACGAAGACGTCGGCCCCGCGCACGAAGGGCGCGGGGTCGGTCTGGAAGCCCGCGAGGTCGACCCGGTCGGAGCTCCCGGTCTCGGCGACGACCGCCTCGATCCGGGCGCGCTCGGGACCGTCGCCGACGAGCTGGAGCTCGATCCCGTCCACCCGGGCGGCAGCACGCACCAGGTCCGGCACCCGCTTGACCGGCGCCATCACGCCGAGCCAGGTCACCCGCAGCCGACCGGCCGCCGGGCTCTGCGCGGCCTCCGCCGTCGGGGAGGTCCAATCCTGGCCCACCCCGTTGTGCACCACGTGCACGCGGTCGGCGGGCAGGCGGACACGGTCACGGGCATAGGCGGCCAGCGCCTCGCACGGGACGACGACCGAGGACCGCCGACTGGTGGCGAGGAGACGCTCGACCAGCAGGTAGTCGATCTTGTGCCGCAGCCCGGCGGGGGCGATCGGCAGGTTGCCGGGCACCAACGCGGCGAGCTCGTCGGGCACGCCGTGGAGCGTGTAGACCGACGGCACCTGGCGCAGGCTCGGCAACGCTCGGCCCACCAGCCCGGCGCGCCGGTCCTGGAGGTGGACGACGTCCGGCCGGACGCTGGTGACCGCGGCCACGACCGCACGGGCGCCCGCCCGATCGGTCCTGGTGGTCATCTCGGCGACCTCGGTGCGGACGCCGTGGCCCTCGAGGACGTCGAGGTGGCCCCCCGGCGGTGCGACGACGTGGCTCTCGTGACCGAGGCGAGCGAGCTCGACCGCGGTGACCAGGGCATGGTCGACCGGGCCGCCGCGGGTCTGGGTGATCAGCTGGACGATGCGCATCTTTCAGGTCCTCTCCCGAGATGGGACCGGAGCGGGGTCGAGCGCGATGCCCGCCGCCGCCAACAACCAGACGGGCAGGTAGAACTGCTCGCTGAGGAAGCACGCGGCCACCAGGACCGCGGCGGACGAGACCAGGACGGTGATCGCCACCGGCCGGCTCTCGGGGACCGCGCGGGCGCGCAGCGCCCCCCGGACCCCGGCCCCGATCACCAGCAGGAAGGCGCCGAGGCCCAGCAGGCCCAGCTCCGCGCTGACGTCGAGGTACATCTGGTGGGCGACCGTCTGGTCGACGGCGGGCACCCCCGCCGGGACGAACCGGCTGCTCGTCTCGGCGAACCCACCCGGCCCCTGGCCGAGGAGGGGGCTCTCCGCGGTCATCGATGCCGCCATCGAGGCGGTGGTTGCGCGGAGGTCGACGTTGGTGGCGGCGATGTGCTGCTTCTCCTGGACGCTGCGGTCGACGACGTCGGCGTGGGTCAGCCAGAGCGCGCCGAGCACGGTCGCCACGAGGACGCCGATCGTGAGCGTGGTGCTCAGCCGGACCGCGCGGAGCAGGAGGGTGACCAGCACGGCCACCGCCAGGCCGAGCGCGGCACCACGCGACAGCGTCGCGGCCGTCGCGACGACGAGGACGCTGCCGGCCGCCAGAGCCAGCATGAGCGACACCGCCGAACGACGCAGGAGCAGCAGGAACGGGAGCGCGGCGACCAGGTGGAAGGCGAGGTCGTTGGGGTCCTCGAGCGGCCCGCCCGCCCGGCCGCCGGTCGCGAGGAACCCGACGAGGGCGACCGCGCCGGCAGCGGTGCACGACGCCGCGAACACCAGGAGCAGTCGGCGGGCGAAGTGTGCCGGCGACGGCTGGGCCTGGCGGATCGTGTCGACGAGGACGACGAGGACGAGGACGTAGGAGAGATAGCTGGTCGCGTGGTCGGCGCCGACCGCGAGGTCGGCCCCGTTGACCACCAGCGACCCCATCATCACCGCGAGCAGGGCGACAGCCGCGAGGACGCCGTGGTGCCGTACGTCGGCCGGCCGGCCACGCTGGACCAGGCGGAGCAGCCAGGAGACGAAGAGCAGGCCGCCGACGACCTTGACCGCCGCCGGGTGCAGGCCCCGGACCTGGTCGGCCCAGGGCTCGACGGCCACGTAGGCGAGCGCGACCCACTCGACCCTGGTGACCGCGACCGCGGTCACGACGAGCGTTGCCGTCAAGCCGAGCACCAGCACCGGCTGCTCCACGGCCAGCACGCCGCCGGCGGCGACGACCGCCAGTCCGCCGGCGACGAGCAGGAGTCGCCGAAGCCGGTCCGTCAGGATGTTCCAGGGGATCTCGGGCACCCGACGACGGACCACGGAGACCGCGGCGACCAGGGTGATCAGGCCCGCCACGAACTGCGCGATCGCGACAGCGGTCACGCCGCGGTCGACGACGGCGAGGAGCAGACCGACCAGCAGGACGAAGTGGAACGCGGTCAGCCCGAGCACGTCGACCGTCCGGCCGACGGACTTGAGGAGGACCAGGAGCAGCTCGAGCGCGCTCAGGAGGAGGCCGTAGCCCGCCAGCCAGCGCAGCGCCGGCACCGCGGGAGCCCAGACCTCGCCGAGCAGGGTGAGCTGCGGCGCGAACAGGATGATCGCGACGTACACGGGGACCACGAGGGTGTGCAGGGTGACCGCGGCCTCGATGGCCGCCCGCCCGACGGCCGAGCCTCGCAGCCGGCACAGGTGGGCGAAGACGGCACCACCGAGCACCATCGCGATGAGCAGGTAGGGCATGTAGGCGACGCGGAACGCCATCGAGTAGAGACCGACGTCGTGCACCCCGAGCTGGTTCGCGATGAGGACGTAGTCGACGTTGAGCGTCACCAGCACCAGCAGGTTGGCGCCGGCGAGACCGGCGCCGTAGGAGAGCAGCGTCGACGCGTCCTCCCCCGACCAGCCGGGCCGGACCGGGCGGCGGACCAGCCAGAACATCAGCACGACGACGAAGGCCTGCACGAGCTGGCCGTAGACGAGCGAGAAGGCCCCCTCTCCAGCGGCGAGGGCGGCCACGGTGACGGCGGCGCCGATCCCGTTGCCGACGATGTCGGGGATGACCCTCCGGCGGAAGTCGAGCGCCCGGCGGAGGAGCTCACCGCTGACCCCCGCGACCGCCGCGAGCGGCACGCAGAGGACGATCCCGCGCAGGACGTCGGTGGCGAGGTCCCCGCCCTGGAGCTGACGCGCCAGCCACGGGGCCGCCGCCCAGACGGTAGCGACCAGGCCGACGGACACCGCCAGGGCGAGGCTCAGGGCGGTGCGGGCCGCCCGCTCGGCATCGCCACGGTGGTGGACCAGTGCGGTGCTGGTGCCCAGGTCGGCGACCACGGTCGTCACGTTGAGGAGCACGGCGCCGAGCGACACCACGCCGAACGCGGCGGGGTCGAGGACGGAGGCGAAGACGAGCAGCACCGCGGTCTGCGCGGTCTTGGACGTGACCGCGCCCAGCGCCAGCCAGCCGGCACCGGAGTGGGGTGTCGACGGGGTCGAGGGAGCGGCCCTCGGCGGCGTGCCTGGCGACGGCGTACCCGTCGCGGGCGCGCTCGTCACCGGGACGACCTCGGACACAGCCACCTTCATGCACCACCAGTGCGATCGGGCGACCTGTTTGATCCATCGGTTCGAACACTTGCCGAGGGCTCGTCAGGATCGTGGCCGGTCTGGTCACTCATTGCGCACCGCGGCCTTGAAGGCCCGGTAGGCCGGCTTGCCCGACAGGTCGGGATGGAGCAGGCCGAATCCGTCCTGATAGCTGGCCGAGTGGCCGTCGATGTCGCGGTACCAGATGATCGGACCGACGTACGGGTAGTCGTTGCGGATGAGGTCGACGGCCTCGCCGAGGTAGCGGGCCTGGCGACGCTTGGTCACCGGACGGTCCCACGGGTTGCCCATGTTGTCCGGGCCCGAGGACCAGCCGAGCTCGGTGATCCAGACCTTCTTGTCCGCGTCGCCCCACGCGACCATCACCGACCGCATCGCGGGCGTGTGGGTGAGTCGCCAGACCTCGCCGTAGGCGGGGGTGCCGGGTGCGGCGTCGCTCGGACCGAGGTAGGGGTGGGTCGCGAGCGCGTCGAAGCAGGGCTTGGACCCGGCCTGGTAGGTCTTCTCCAGCCAGACGTCGTCGTTGTACATCAGTCCGCCCATGAGGACCGGGGAGCCGTCGTGCTGCTTGACGGCGGGATAGGCGGCGCACAGCATCCGCGTGTAGCGCGTGGGGTTGGCGCCTTCGAAGAAGGCTTCGAAGTTCGGCTCGTTCCAGACCTCCCAGGCATCGACCTCGGTGGCCCACATCTGGGCCGCGAGGCCGATCGCGTGGGCGTAGGTGGCCGGGTTCCGGGGCGGGGCGAAGGCACTGCCCGACCGCGACGCCCACGCGGGCGTCTGCCACAGGTTGAAGATGACCTTGAGGTTCCGGTCGTGAGCCCCCTTGAGGACGGTGTCGATCAGGTCGACGTACCAGGCCTGGAACGGGCCGCGACCATGCTCCTGCAGCGTGCGCCAGCCGACGTCCACCCGGAGCCACCGGGCGCCGGCGGCGGCGAGGCGGTCCATCACGCGCAGCGCCGGACGCGGGTCCGAGCCGTGGTGCGCGGAGAGCTGCACGCCCAACCGGCGGTCGGGACCCGGGCGACGTTCCGGCGGCGCTGTCGGCTGCTCCTCCGTGGTGGTCGGCGTCATCTCGACGGGCGGCCGGTCGGGCAGCGCGTTGATCTGCTGGGGGCGGGTCGAACCCAGCACCCACACCGCAAGGACCGCGGCGAGCAGGACGACCACCGCGCGTCGCGCCCAGGCCATCATCGGGCACCTGCCGGTACCGGGTCCTCGTGGACCTCGCGGGTCGAGCGACCGAGGACACCGTGCGCGATCCGTCGGGCCAGCGGGACGCGTTCGGTCGCGCGGCGCGCTGCCGGGTAGAAGCTGCGGAGCTTGAAGCGGAACGTCCGCAGCGTGTCGTAGGCGTTGACGTCGACCCGCGAGATCGCGAACCGGTCGGCGCCGTCGTGGACGGCGAACGCCGCGTCGAACCCGGCGTCGCGGACCGCCGCGCGGCTCGCCGCGTCGTGCTCCCCGAAGGGGAAGGCGAAGGACCGGACCGGGGCCCTGACGACGGACTCCAGAGCGGCCTTCGTCTCGCGGGTGTGCCGGTCCAGGTCGGCGGCGCCGAGGGTCGTCAGGTCGGTGTGGTCGAAGCCGTGGGCCCCGATGGCCATGCCCTGGGCGGCCAGTGGAGCGAGGTCCTCCGACGCGAGCAGGGCGTGCCGGTGCCGGGGCTCGAGCCAGTCCGAGGATCCGCCGAGCAGACCCGACGGGACGTACAGCACGCTCGGCACACCGTAGGACGCCAGCACCGGGGCCGCGTGGTCGGCAAGGCCGGCATAGCCGTCGTCGAAGGTCAGCAGCACCGCGCGCCGCGGCAGGGGTGTCGGCGCTACCGGGTCGATCGAGGCGAGGTAGTCCTGCTCGGAGACCGGGACGAAGCCCGACTCCAGCAGCAGGTCGACCTGGTCTCGGAAGTCCGTCGGCGTCACGAACATGCCGTAGGGGTCGCGGCGGGCGCTGATCCGGTCGACGCCGTGGTACATCAGGACCCGCGGAGACCTGCTACTCATGAGAGTCGCTCCCGGATCTGGTAGAGGCCGCCGGCCAGCAGCAGCCCGGCCAGGGCGAGCAGCGCGGCGATGTAGAGGTTCCGTGGCGGCGCGGAGTCCACACCCTCGACACCGGCCCGGACGACGACCACCACCTGGGCGGTGGGATCGCCGCCGCCGAGCTCGACAGCCCGATCGGCGAGGCCGTTGGCCACGTTGATCGCCGTGTCCCGATCGGTCGACGTGGTCGCGATCCGGACCGTCGAGGTGCCGGTGTCGAGCGTCGCGGTGACCGACAGGTCGGCCTCCTCGGAGCCGTCGACCGCGGTGAGGACCTCGGCCGCGGTCTCGTCGGCTCCGAGCGCCACGCTGTACTCGTGGGCCTGCATCTCGACGGCTTCGGGTGCCAGGTCGGCCGTCACCGGTCGCAGCGCGATCGCGCTGGTGGCGGTGTACGTCGTCGGGACCAGCAGGATGAGCTGGATCCCCAAGGTCACGAGCAGTGCCAGCCCCCCGACCAGCAGTCCGAGGTACCGCCAACGCTCACGCTGACGCTGTGCCTCGTCGGTCGTCATCACCATCGTTGAACCACTTTCGAATCACTGGACGGACGCACGCGCGGTCGGTCGACCGGTTCGCGGCGTGGGGCGGGAGGACCCGTGGTCTCCGCGACCATGGCCAGCCCCAGGAGGGTCCAGACCAGCGCGGCGACGATGGGATTGCGCAACGGCATGTCGAACGAGCCGTGGACCACGACTGCTGTGAGAGCGGCGACGACCGCCATGCTGCGGACGCGGAAGACGTGGTCGCCGGTGCCGGGACGCGGGACGGCGAGAAGCTGGCGGCGTGCGGCGACGACGACGCCGGTGACGACGAGGACGCCGAGCGCGACCCCGATGACACCGCGGTCGGCGAGCGTGGTGAGGACGAGGTTGTGCGCGTGGTCGGCAGGATCGGCCGACACGGCGCTCGCCGAGGTGGACGCAGCATTCTGGAACGCGCCCGGACCGACCCCGAGCCACGGGTGCTCGGCCCCCTGACGCAGGGCCTCGGCCCAGATGAGCGGACGGTCGTCGTACTGGTTGCCGGCCGGGTCGCCGAGCGAGCGGATCCGCGAGCCGAGCACGCCCAGGATCGGCACGTCGGCAGGGACCATCAGTGCCGCGAGGCAGGTGCCGAGGAGCACCAGGCCCACGGCGCCGAGCGCCCGGCGGGTGGCCGGCTCGCAGACGGCCAGGCAGATGAGGGCCGCGGTGCCGCCGATCCACGAGCCGCGGGACATGCTCATCACGCAGGCCGCGGCGAGGCAGCCGGTCGCGATGCCGAGGAGGACGCCCCGTCGCCACGACGCGGTCGAGACGAGGCACGCCACCGCGATCGGCAGCAGCGCGGCGCAGAAGACGCCCAGCTCGTTGGGCTGGGAGAACGGACCGGTCAGCCGGCCGTTGACGACGCTGCCGGCCTCGGCGGCCTGGATGCTGCCGGCGGAGGCGAGGGCGGTGCCCGCCACCACGCCGCCGACGACCACCAGGAGGTCGAGCGCGCCGACCTCGAGCCCGGGCCGGTAGGCGAACACGACAGCGGTGGCGAAGCCGAGGGTGATGGCAGAGATCACGACGAGCGGCACCGACCGGTCGGGGGCGACGCCCGCAGCCGCGGAGACCACGCCGCCGACCATGCCCAGCCCCGCGCCGAGCAGGATGAGCGAGGCGGGCAGCCGTCGGCCGGCGACGATCGCCCGGACGGCGAGCGCCGCCGGGACGGCCATCGCCACGTAGGAGAGACGCAACCCGATGACCGGGACCGAGTAGTCGCCGAACGGCAGCAGGAGGATCACGGCGCCGACCGCGAGCGGGAGCGCCTTCCCCCCGACCACGGTCCTCGGAGACATGGCGGTCGCGGCCATCGGGGCGGTCATGACGACGTCCGCGTTCGCCGGAGGGCGGCGCTGACGGCGCCCCAGGCCTTGGACAGGTCGCGGGCAGCGGTGATCGGCGGCACCATGGCCGCCGTGGCCAGCGGGCTCGGCCCGTTGAGGGCACGGGCGATCGGCAGGGACAGGTACGACGCCGCGCCCGCCGCGACGACCGAGCGGGAGACCGGGCCTCCGCGCAGCGCGACCACGGCGCCGACGCCGTACGCCGCCACCCGCGCGAGGTCGCGGCCGAGCAGCCTGCGGTCCATCGAGTTGCCGCTGCCCTCGCCGTAGCGGCGCAGCATCGTGAGGTTGGCCCGCAGGGTGGGCCGCTGTGCCCAGCTGACCTCGGCGTCACGCACCATGGCCGCGTCGAAGCCGGCGTCCACGACGCTGCGGCCGAACAGGACGTCCTCTCCCGTCTGGAGATGCTCGGGGTAGCCGCCCGCAGCCGCCCAGGCGCGTCGCGAGAAGCTCACGGACCGCCCGGTCGGCATCGTGGGGTCGAAGCTGCGCCCGAAGAGTCGGCCATAGGCCTTCGCCAGCGGCGTCGGCCGGGCGAGCTCCTCGATCGAGGGGTAGCCGACGGCGACGAGCGCATGCTCCCACACCGCCTCGGACTCGACCCGGTAGGTACCCGTCCAGAGCTCGACCTCGGGGTGCCGGTCGTGGGCGACACGGAACGCGCCGAGCCAGCCGGGCACGGGCACACAGCCCGCGTCGGTGCAGGCGATCGTGTCGTTGACGGCCTGTCGGATGCCGATGTTGCGGCCGGCCGAGATACCGGCGCCGGGCTCGACGAGCAGCCGCAGCCGCGGGTCCACCTCGGCGCCCCGCAGCACGACCTCGGCGGTGCCGTCGGTCGAGCCACCGTCCACGACGATGATCTCGTCGTCGGGGCCCAGCTGCGGCACCAGGGCGGTGAGCAGGTCGGTGAGAGCGGCCTGGTCGTCGAGCACCGTCGTGACGACGCTGATCGCGGGGCCCGCGGCACCGTGGCCGATGCCCGGGCGGTGCGCCAGGTTCGCGAGGAGGTCGACGAGACGGTCGGCGGCCTCCGCCGCCGTCGGGTAGCCCTCGGCCTGGACGACGCCGGCGGCGCCGGGCGCCGTCCGCGCTGCGGGGTCGTGGAGGATGCCGAGCG
Source organism: Nocardioides stalactiti (assembly GCF_014180715.1). Classification (GTDB taxonomy): domain Bacteria; phylum Actinomycetota; class Actinomycetes; order Propionibacteriales; family Nocardioidaceae; genus Nocardioides; species Nocardioides stalactiti. The sequence goes on from NZ_JACEFC010000029.1 coordinate 31,671, forward strand.
CCTCGGCCACCTCCGCCGGGCTGTCGGGGCCGACCGCGAGCCCACCGCGTCCCGCGATCGTCTCGACCGGCGGGGTGGCGATGACCGGGACGCCGCCGGTGATCGCCTCGAGCGCGGACATGCCGAACGCCTCGCGCAGCCACGGCACCTCGGGCGTCGGCTTGGACAGCACGGCCACCGCGTCGAACGCGCGGACGACACGGCCGAAGTCCGGGACCTCGCCCAGCAGCACCAGCCGCTCGGTCACCCCGAGGTCGGCCGCGACCTTCACCAGGCGCTCCAGCTCGTCCGGGTCGGAGGGCTCGTGGATGCCGGCCAGGGCGAGGGTCCATGCCGCGCCGCCGGGCATCGCCAGGGCCCGGATCGCGTCCTCGATCCCCTTGTAGCGCGTGATCCGGGCCGCCATGCCGAGTACCAGGTCACCGGGGGCGACCGTCAGGCCGAGCGCGGCCCGGGCCGCGTCGCGGTCGATCGGCGCCACCATCCGGGGCGGGTTGACGACGAGGGCGTTGCTCGGGTCGCGGCCCTCGAAGAGCCAGGCGCTGGTGGACACCTGGGCGTCGGTCCAGCGGTCGAGGAGCCGCGGCAGGCGGCCGTCGAACGAGCCGTCGTGACGCACCCAGACCACCGGGATCCCGAGGACCCGTGCGGCCGGGACGGCGACCAGTGCCGCCTTCACACCGTGGGCGACCACGACGTCCGGCAGCGTCCGGCGCAGGACCGGCAGCAGCCGTCGGGTCGTGGCGAGCAGACCGCGCTTCGAGCGCTCGTCGGGCAGCGTGACCACGGGCCAACCGCGCGCGGCCCACGCCGCCGTCGCGGGTCCGTCGCCGAGGCCGACCGCGCTGACCTGCATCCGTTCGGTGGCATCGGCGAGCTGGAGCTGCCAGCGCTCCGCCCCACCGAGGACGCCACCCTGCTGGACGATGGTCACCCGCAGCCGCGGAAGACCTCCCTGCTTCCCCCCGGTGACGGCCCTCATGTCAGACCGCCGTCCGCGTACGACGCTGGCGACGCGAGGTCTTCACGCCCAGGAGGACGGTGCCGAGCACCCGGAGCCGGATGCCGCGCACGTGCTCGGCGGCCCGGCGGACGAAACGCGGGTGGACGGTGCCGGCGGGGACGGTCAGCAGGACCGCACCGTGGATCGCCATGATCCGGGCGTCCTCCGAGCTCGAGACCGGCGCCGTGTGCACGATGACGACGTCGTAGTCGTCCTCGGTGTCGTCGACCAGGCCGCGGAAGCGCATCTCCAGCAGGCTGGGCGCGGCCAGGAGGGCATGGCCCAGCGGCAGCACGTCGACCAGGTCGACGGGTCCCTTGCGGACGGCGTCCCCGAGGAGGCACTCCCCCGAGAGGACGTCGTAGAGACCCGGCTCGCCGGACGCCTCGAGCGCCTGGTGGACCTCACCCTCGCGGTCGGCGTTGATCACCAGGACCCGGTGACCGACCTCGGCGAGGGCGGCGGCCAGGTTCACCTCGATCCAACCGGCCCACGGGTCGGTGCCACCGGCCGAGGTGACCACGAGCACCCGGGTCGGGTCCTCGGCACTGGCGAACTCGAGCGCGATGCGCAGGGCTCGGATGGACTGGAACTCCTCGGCCCACAGGTCGAGCGCCGAGACACCGTTCGGGTCGTCGGGCCTCGGGACCACGCCGAGGACCGCGGTCTCGGAGACCTCGGCCATCTCCTCGGGGTCGGTGACCGTGCGGAACATCCGGTCGGCGATCGCCGCCGCGGCGACGGCGAGGGCGATCGCCAGGCAGAGCCCGGCGAGGGCCGTCACCGGGATGTTGGGCGAGCTGAACTTCTCGGGGACCACGGCCTGCTCGGTCACCTGGTACTGGAACGACCCGCTGCTGGGGTCGTAGTTCGGCAGCAGGCTGATGATCAGGTTCGCGATCTCGGCGGCGAGCTCAGGGTCGGTGTCGTCGACCGAGACCTGGACGATGACCGTGCCCGACACGACCTCGCCGTCGACCTCGTCGCGCAGCTCGTCGACCGAACGTTCGGAGATCTGTGCGGCGACGGCCTCCAGCAGGGGGCGCGACTCAGCCACGTCGGCGACGGTGCCCAGCAGGTCGTCGTAGCTGGCCGGCGAGGCCGACTGCACGAGGTCCTGCTGCGGAGTGACGGCGATCCGGGCGGATGCCGTGTACTCGCGCTCGGCGAGGATGAGGACCGCAGCGACAGCGTTCGCGACCAGCGCGATCACCAGGGCGGCCGTCCAGCGACGACGCCACAGCAGCGCGCTCAGGACACGGAACCCTCCCCTGACCGGCTGGGTGGGCACGACGGTCGGGTCGGCGGCGGGAGCTACCAGGGTGGACATTTTGACGGTTCCTTAGCTGTGGACGAGTTCTGCGGGGACGAGTCGGTAGGCGGCGTGCAGTCGTTCCCGCTGCCGCGCCGCGGAATGGGCGGCGGCGAAGCGCAGCGACTGCTGCTGCGCCTCGGCCCACCGGGCGGAGTCGTGGAGGTCGACGATCCGGGCCGCGAGGTCCGCTGCTGTCGACTCGGTGCCGGGCACGCCCAGGCTCACGAGGGTGTCGATGCCGCGCACAGCCATCGGCAGTCCGGCGGCTGCCGACTCGAGGATGCTGACGGGGGCTGCCTCCCAGGCCGCCGTGTGGAGGTAGACCTGCGCGGTGCCGAGCCGTCGGACGACCTCACCCCGCGGAAGCCAGCCGGCCACGGACACACCGTGCTCGCGAAGGGCTGCCTCGGCATCGGGGTCTCCCCCGCCGAGCCACTCCCACTCCAACCTCCGGCCGAGCACCTCGTCGAGGTAGCCCTTCACCGCGATGAGGAAGCGCCAGTCCTTCTGCGGACCGATCCGGCCGACGGTGACGACGCGCAGCGGGGTCTGGAAGCGGGCGACCAGCTCGGGTGGCTCGAGGGAGCGGTTGGGGACGGTGACCACGTCACGGTGCCCGAGCCGCTCCGCGAGCAGGGCCTCGCGCGGCGAGCAGGCGACGAGCATCGACGTGCTGCCGACGAGCGCCTGCTCGACCCGGCGGACGCCCGCCTGGGTGAGCGGCCCGATGTCGCGGCGCTCGAAGGCGAAGCAGTGTGGGCTGTAGACGACATCGGCACCGAGGTCCACGACGCGCACCAGCAGGCCGGCGTACGACGAGTGCGCGTGCACGTGGTCGGGCTCCAGCGTGGCCACCAGGCGACGCAGGGCCCGGACCGCCCGGACCGGGTTGCTCGGCAGGGTCGCCACCGCGGCGAACGCGTGGCGCTCGTCGCCGGTGTCGGCGTGCTGCCGGCGCGGCCACACGGCCAGGTGGTGCTCGAAGTCAGGAGTCGCCTCGACCATGGAGAGCACCGAGCTGAGGACACCGCCGCCGAGTGACTCGACGACGTGGAGGATGCGCGTGGGCATGACGGCCTGCCGTTCAGTAGGCACCGCGTGCCCGCAGCACGGCGGGCACGGTGCGGACGAGGATGCGGAGGTCGAGCCACACCGAGCGGTGCTCGATGTACTCGAGGTCGAGCAGGACGGCGTCCTCCCAGCGGAGGTCGCTGCGACCACTCACCTGGGTGATGCCGGTGATGCCGGGACGGACGGCGTGGCGCAGGTGGTCGCGTGGAGTGAACCGGGCCACCTCGACCGGGGTGCTGGGGCGCGGGCCCACCAGGGCCATCGACCCGTTGACCACGTTCCACAGCTGCGGGAGCTCGTCGAGGGAGGTGCGGCGGAGCCACCGGCCGACCGCCGTCACCCGCGGGTCGTCGTGCACCTTGGTGAGCGGTCCGGAGCCGTCGTTGCGAGCAGCGAACAGCTGCTCGGCCAGCACGTCGGCGTCAGCACGCATGGTACGGAACTTGAGGATCTCGAACGTCCGGCCGCCGATCCCCACCCGCTGCTGGCGGTAGAGGACCGGGCCCTGGCTGGTCGTCCCCACGACGACCGCGATGACCAGGAGCAGCGGCACGAACAAGACCAGCATGGTCACGGCGACGACGAGCTCGATCGCCCGTCGCATCCGCCCGTGCGGTCGGGCGAGGATGATCGGCTCCTCGGCCCGCAACACGGCGGGGAATGGTTGTCCCTTCACGTACTACCAGTGCGGGCTGATCCGGCTCCTGATCCATCGAAACCCCGGAAATTCGGGCAATTCCGCTGAAAGTGACTCAGATTCTCGCGGCGCTGGAAGTCGCTCAGGACTTCGCGGCGTCGAGCCCGCGGCGAAGACGCGCGTACGACGCCAGCTCGGCATTGACCGGTGCGACCACGTGCGCACGCAGGACCCGGCCGGCGACGCGGCGCCGTTCCGTCTCGGCGGCACGGTCGAGCTCAGCGTCAGCCCTGGTCCGGGCGGACCGGGCGACGACTGCCAGGACGACCGCGAGCGCGACGGTGACGCCGACCGCGACCAGCGGCAGGGTCAACGCGCCGCCCCCGACGTAGGCGACGCCGGCGAGAACCACGGAAGCGACGGCCGCGACGGACGCGACCCCCGTCGCCGGTCCCAGCAAGGAGAGCCATCCAGGCGGCCGCTGCTGAAAGCGCAGTCCGGCGAGCTCGGCATCGAGCCGGTCGTCGGTCTCCTTCAGCCGCTCGGTCGCGGCCGCCCGGATGGGGTCTGACCATGCCGGGGTGAGGTCCCGGCACACGTTGTCGACGAGCGCGCGGACAGCGGTGTCGACCGCCGGCCGGTCCACGCGGGAGCCGACCCGGGCCGCGTCGGCGACACGGCGCTCCAGGTCGCTGATCCACACGTCGGGAACGGTGGTCGGCGCCGTCCCGGTGGCCTTCGCGAGCCGGTCGGCCGCGCTCCTGACATCGGCCTCGACCCGCAGGGCGACGTGCTGCTTCTGCTCGACGCGGCGACGGATCGCCGTCCGCAGCTCGCTCATGCCCGCGCCGTGGCGAGCGCTGGTGGCGAGGACCCGCGGGTCCTTCATGCCGTCGGCGACGAGGAGCTTGCGGAGGTCGCGCAGCATGCCGGTCCGTCGTTCCTCGGGGACCTCGTCGATGTGGTTGAGCACGACCATCGTCACGGCACGGTGACCGGAGAGGGGCTGCAGGAAGCGGTGGTGGATCGCGGCGTCGGCGTACTTCTGCGGGTCCACGACCCAGATCAGGAGGTCGGCCATCTCGACGACGCGCTGCGCCTCGGCGTGGTGGGCGACCTCGATCGAGTCGTGGTCGGGGAGGTCGAGGAGCACCAGGCCCTCCGGGAGCGCGTCGCGGCCGCGGCCGGTGGGCAGGTCGGCCCGCAGGTGCCGACGGGCGGCGGGCACGCCGAGCCAGTCGAGCATCTCGGCGCAGTCCTCCTCGCTCCACACGAGGGCGTTGGCGACCGAGGTGGTGGGGCGCTGGGCGCCGGAGGCGGAGAGTCGGGTGCCCGCGAGGGCGTTGAACAGGGTCGACTTGCCGGACCCCGTGGAACCGGCGATCGCGACGATGGTGTGCGACGACGACAGGCGGAGGCGGGCCGACGAGCGGTGGACGCCGGTCTCGAGGCGGTCGAGCAACCCTTCGTCGACGCGGCCCCGCGCCGACGCGATCGCGGACTCGAGGCCGGCCAGCTGGCGGTCGAGCGGGCTGGCCGGTGCTGCGCGCACCGGCGCGACTGCCGCTGCGGTCGGCCCGGAGGCGGGTGCCGTCGGCGCTGCCGCCGACCGTGCGGGCGCCACCATCGAACCGAGTCCCCGTGCACCACTCATCGTCAGGCCCCTTGCCTCTCGTGACGTGCCAACATGCGTTCGGCAGCGATCGCTGCGTCGCGCAGCCGACCCGGCGCGTCGGGGGCGAGCCCCCAGTCCAGGACCGGCTGCAGGTAGCGGTCGCGCTCCTCGGCGAGGAGCGCGGTGAGGGTCGCGGCGATCGCGCCGCCCGCTGCCTCGACCAGCGCGGACAGACCGGGCAGGGCCGACAGAGCGTCGGTCGGCGACGACGCCTCGGCGCCGGCCCCCGCGAGGATCAGGACGATCGCGAGTGCGCGTGCGCTCGCCTCCTCGGCAACGCCGCTGACTCCCGCACCGGTGGACCTCATCTCGGCTGTGGCCTGCTCCACGAGCCGCTGCCGGCAGGCGCGGATCGAGGTCCGGGCCCTGGTCGAGAGACCCTTGCCGGGCCGGGACAGGTCCTGCGCGCTCCAGTCGAGCAGTGCACCGCCGTTGTCGGTGGCTCGGAGGTCGCGGGCCGTGTGCTGGGCCGTGCGGGAGGCGAGGTCGACGAGGACCGTCTCGAGAGCCAGGTCGAGCGCAACGCCGAGCTGGTCGACCTGCTCGGCCCGCTTCGCCCCGGCGCCCGTGAGGCGTTCACGCAGCACCGCCACGACCCGGTCGAGGTCGCCCGGGTCCACGTCCCCGCCGGTGAAGTCGTTCCACCGCAGCCACAGGTCTCCCCGCAGCAGGGAGCCGTCGGTCAGCGAGGTCCGCAGCTCGGCGGCGGCGGCGGCGTAGGTCGTGTCCGCGACGTGCAGCACGTCGCTGACCGCCGCGACCTGCGAGACCACGGCGTCGGCGACCGCGTCGGCGGTCCGTGCGGCCTGCCGGATGGCGCCGCCGACGGTCCGACGGACGGCCGCGGACCGCGCAGCGGTGTCGAGGGCGAGGCCGGCGAGCCAGCTGCGCACCTCGTTGACGTACGACACCGGCAGCAGGCCGTCGGCGTCGAGCTCGCCGTGCTCGACGAAGAAGGTCTGGTCGCTGGTGATCCCGTGCTCCTGCAGCATGCGGGCCAGGTGCGGCGCCACGGTACTGCGGTCCTTCGGCGGGATCCGGTTCATGACGACCGCCACCGACGTCTCCCGCTCGAGCGCCAGCGAGAGCTGGAGCCACGGGACCTGGTCGGAGTAGCGAGCGGCCGAGGTCGTGAAGAGCAGGAGGTCGGCGGCGCCGAGCAGCTTGGTGGCGAGCTCGCGGTTGCGGTCGTCGATCGAGTCGAAGTCCGGTGCGTCGAGCAGGGCCAGCCCGCGCGGGACGGCGGTCGTCGCGATCAGCTGGAGCGACTCGTGGTCGTGCGTCGGCTCGTCGACCCGGTCGAGGGTCGGAAGGATCCGGTCCGGGCCGAACCAGTGACGGTCGTCGGGGTGGTGCACGAGGACCGGGGACCGGGTGGTCGGCCGGAGCAGCCCCGGGGTGGTGACCTTCTGACCGACGAGACTGTTGACGAGGGTCGACTTGCCGGCCCCGGTCGGGCCGCCGATCACCACCAGCGCGGGGGCGTCGAGGCCGGTCAGGCGCGGCAGCACGTAGTCGTCCAGCTGGTCGAGGACCCGGCTGCGCTCGTCCCGGACCGACCCTGTTCCCGGCAGGTCGAGCGGCAGCGCCGCCGCGGTGTAGGCCGAACGGAGGTTGATCAACGCCTGGACGAGCTCACGATCGACCACGGCTCCGCGAGGTGGGGCCACTCCCGTCGACCGCGCGTCACTCACCGCGGTAGCCATGGCGCCGGAACATCGAGCCGAGCTGGCGGTCCATCTGCTCCATCGCGGCCGAGGGGCTCGGCGGCCGATCGCCCACCACCAGGTCGAGACCGGAGTCGTCCGAACCCATCGATCCGACCGGGTCCTCAGGGTCCTCGACGTACTCGACGTCCTCGGCGCTCGGGTCGAGGGACTCGATCGGCTCGCCGAACTCGTCGAGCTCGACGACCCGCTCGCTGGCGGAGTCGTCCTCGAGGTCGGACGGCGAGTCCGGCTCGTCGAGCTCGGGAGCGCCCTGGTCCTCGATCTCAGCGGGTGCGTGCTCCGAGAGCAGCTGCTGCATCGCAGAGCGGGCGTCGAGGAGCCGGTCGACGATGTCGGTGACCGTCGTGGTCAGGTCGATGATCGTCTCGGCGACCTCGGCACCGAGCTCGGTGGCCCGGTGGAGCACGTGGCGCGCCTGGTCCTTGATCGCGTCGGCCTGCTCCTCGGCCTGGGCGGCCGCCTCGGCCAGGTAGGCGCGGGCGGTCTCCTCGGCCTCGGCCATCGAGGTGCGGAGGGCCTCGGCCCGGACTGCCTCGGCGTCGCGCTGGGCGGACTCGCTCAGGTCGGCGGCGAGGGCGTCGACCTTCGCACGCTGGGCGGCCGCCCAGCCAGCGATCTCCTGGCGGGTGCGCTCGGCGGCGTCGCGCGCCTCGAGCACGATCCGCTCGGCCTCCTCGCTGGCCGCTCGGCGGGCCTCGTTGGCCACGGCGAGGAGCGACTGCGCCTCCTGGTGGGCGTCGCGGGTCGCGCGGAGCGTCGCAGCGTGCTCGGTGACGCCGGCGCTCACGCTGGCCGCATCCGGGCCGGCCGAGGGCGGCCCCGTCGGCTGCAGCTCGGTGAGCACCTGGTCGAACGCCCGAGCGACCTCGCCACCGGAGTTCTCGGGGAAGACAGGCGTGTCGCCCTCGGACGAGGCGACTTCGGCTGTGGTCTGGGAGCGACTGAACATGTCAGACAAGTGCGTCCGGGAAGCCGTTTGATCCGAACCCGTCGATATTTCCTTGAACCTCTTCATCGGTCGTCCCCCGGATCGGCGAACGGGCGGAACGCCCAGCCCGCCGCCTCCTCGACCCGCGCGAGGTCCGTCGCACGCCGCTCGACCTGGAACGCGTCGCGCACGGTCGTCAGCAGTCGGTCACCCTCGTCGAGACGGGTGTTGAGGAGGGCGAGACCCAGCTCACGGATCTCGTCGGCCTGAGCCGTGGCGTCCGCCACGATGCGGCGCGCCTCCCTGTCGGCCTCGGACAGCTTCGCGGTCGCCAGCCGGACGGCTGTCGCGCGAAGTCGTTGGGCTTCCCGGGCCACGAAGGCGAGTAGGCGGTAGGCCTCTGCGCTGTCGAGCGTCTTGCCCTCCTCGAGCCGATCGATGAGTCGATCGATCTCGAGGTGGGGGAAGCTCGGCGGCCACGAGAGGTCCTCGCCCTCCGGCTCGCCGAGTGCCGGTCGGTCGTCGGACGGTTCTGCCACGCCCCACTAGTGCACCGAACGGCCTCCGTGATCCGACGGGCCCCGACAAATTTCAGCCGGCGGCACGCTCCGGGGCGAAGTAGCGGAACGCTGCCCAGTAGTACGGGTGCGGATAGCGCTCCGCGACCTCCCGACGAGCGCTCCGAAGCGCGCACGCGGGGTCCCGTCCCTGGCTGAGGGCCTTGTAGAAGTGCGTCATCAGCTCGAACGTCACGGCGTCGTCGACGGTCCACAGCGCGGCGACCACGCCGCGTGCCCCGGCAGCCAGGCAGGCCGAGGCCAGCCCGATCGGCTCGGCGAGGTAGTCCGGGGACAAACCGGAGCCACACGCACTCAGGACGACGACCGACCGGTCGAGGCCCAGCGTCTGGCTGGCGATGTCGCGCGCCTGGAGCCAGCCGTCGCCGAGATGGAGCGCGGAGGACAGCGGGTTCTCCTGGCGGAACACCCCGTGGCAGGCGAAGTGGACGACGTCAGCCCCGTCGGCCAGACGGGCGAGTGCGTCGCGGGTCGCCTGTCGCCCGAGCAGCACCTGCGTGGACGGCAGGAGGCGGAAGATCATCTCGGCCTCGGCCGTGATGAGCGGGGCGTTCGCGTCGGGGACGGCCAGCACGACCGCGGCGACATCAGCCATCCCGCTGTCGACCGGGAGCTCCGGCACACGGCGCAGCGGGACCGCGCCGTGGAGCATCGAGAACCAGGGACCGATCTCGTCGAGCAGGGCGTCGAACGGGACGGCGTGCAGGTGGCGGTGCGCCTCGACCGTGAGGTCCTCCTCGAGGCACTCCAGCAGGTCGGCCAGCGGCGCGAGCAGTGCGTCGTACAGACCGTCGAGCGCCAGCGACGACGAGACCCCGCCGAGCGGTGCACCGGCGCCGGGAGCCATCAGCCGGCACTCCTGCTGCCAGGCGGTGACGAGCCGGCGGGTCTCGCCGGCCACGCCGACGAGGCGACGTGCGTCGACCTGGCCGTCGCGGACCACGAACGCGAGCACGTCCTCACCAGCCACGTAGTACTCGACGAGCGGGCCCCACGGCACCGCGGGCAGCACCTCCGCCTCGGGCGCGCCGGCACTCAGGATCGGCCGCGTCGCCGTGGCGAGCAGGTCCCTGAGCCGTTCGTGACGCTGCCCCGGCTGCACCGGTGACTCCTCGGAAGACCGGTCCGGCATCGAGACCGTCGCGTCGGCCTTGGCCATCCGGACCCGCTGCCATGCCTCGATCGGACCCGCGTGGTCGTTGCGCTCCAGCAGGAGCTCGACGAGCTCCTCCGCCGCCTCGGTGAGCGCAGCGGAGCCGGCACCGGTCTCTCCGAACCGACGCTGCCACGAGCGTCCGACGGCAACCGCCCGGCGCAGCGACTCCACGGCTCGCTGCGAGTCGCCGAGACGACGCTCCAGCCGGGCGCGGGCGATGAGGACGTCGACCCGCAGCGGTGGGATGCCCGCCCGGACAGCCAGCTCGGCGGCGGCGTCGAGCAGCTTCTCGGCGACGTCGACCTCCTCAACGCGGGCCCAGGTGAGCCGCGCCTGGACGCCGAGGTACGGCGCGTCGTCGTCGACCCCGGCGTCCAGGACCCGGCTGCACAGGTCGCGCGCCGTCGCGACGTCGCCCTCCGAGAGCGCGAGGGCGGCCTGGGTCAACCAGGTGCGCGCGCGCATCAGTCGGCTGCCGCAGTCGGCGAACAGCCGATCGGCGACGGCGAGCTCGGTGGGCGCCACG
>NZ_JACEFC010000003.1 GCF_014180715.1 Nocardioides stalactiti
CCCACCCCGCCGTCGACGCAGCGCCGGCCGACGTCGTCGGTCGCGCGACCGGGACCCCGTGGTGGCTGTCGGTGCGCGGCGCGGACTGGCGCCACCCGGCTGGTCCACGGTCCAGCATCACCGACCTCCAGAACCACCCGGTCGTGCACGTGTCGTGGCGCGACGCCCGGGCCTACTGCCGCTGGGCCGGCAAGCGCCTGCCCACCGAGGCCGAGTGGGAGCACGCCGCCCGCGGCGGTCTCGACCGAGCCCGCTACCCGTGGGGCGACGAGCTCACCTCGCGCGGCCGGTGGCGCTGCAACATCTGGCAGGGCTCGTTCCCGGCGACCAACACCCTCGACGACGGCTACCTCACCACCGCGCCGGTCGGTGCGTTCGCGCCCAACGGCTACGGCCTGCACAACACGGTCGGCAACGTGTGGGAGTGGTGCCAGGACGCCTTCCGCGCCACGGAGTACGCCGACCGGTCAGCCGACGGGGGCGGTGTGATCCCGGACCCGCGGGCCAGCGAGCCGAGCGGCGTCGACGACGCCGCCGTCCGTCGGGTCATGCGCGGTGGGTCCTACCTGTGCCACGACAGCTACTGCAACCGCTACCGGGTCGCGGCGCGCTCGTCGAACACCGCGGAGTCCTCAGCCGGCAACATCGGGTTCCGCTGCGCCAACGACGACGCGGAGTAGCCCCGAGCACGACGGGGCCCGGACGCTGGTGCGTCCGGGCCCCGGGTGCGATCAGTCTCGCGTCGACTCCGATCAGTTCGCCGGCAGGACGAACGGCACTTCCTCGCCCGGCGCGATCGTCAGCGTCTCGCCGTCGCGACGGGTGACCTCGTCGTTCGCGTAGGTGAGCCCGGAGACGTCCTCCAGCACCAGCGCCGGCCGCCCCGCCCGCACCGTCGCGAGCGGGGCATCGGTCTCGTCGAGCCACGCGATCAGCTTGCCGCCGAGGCTGCGCACCAGGCCCGGCTTGGCGGCCGCCAGGTTCTCGGTCTCGCCGACGTCGGTGCGCAGGTCGTACAGCTCGAAGGTCTGGTCGGCGTACTTGTAGTACAGCTTCCAGCGTCCGTCGCGGATGATCGAACCCGGCCCCTGCACGCCGACGTAGCCGGGCAGGTGGTGGAAGTGGGTCCGCTCGACGTGGGTGCCCTTGCTGAACGCCGGCCTCAGGTCGACGCCGTCGAACGGAACGCCGGCCGGGAGCGTGGCCCCGGCGTACGACGCGAGCGTCGGGTAGAGGTCGGTGCTGTTGACGAGGCTGTCGTTCACGCGCCCACCGCCGCGCACCAGGTCGGGGTTGGCGCTCCACACGATCCACGGGACCCGGATGCCGCCCTCGTAGAGCTGGCCCTTGTCGGCCCGGAGCGGGCCGTTCCAGGCGCCGGAGTTGATCGGGTCCTCCTCGCCCCCGTTGTCGGAGGTGAAGATGAGCACCGTGTTCTCGGACAGGGGTCGCCCGTCGTTGCGCGGGTCGGGCGTCGTCTCGAGGTAGTCGACGATCCGCGCCACCGACTGGTCCACGCCCTCGGTGAGCGCCGCGTACGACGGCTTGGCCGGGTCGGCGCCCGGGGCCTTCGCCTTGTACTTCGCCAGCAGGTCGGGCCGCGCCTGGGCGTCGTTGACCGGGAAGTGCGGCGCGAACTCGCTGACGAAAGCGAAGAACGGCTCGTCCTTGCTGCGGTCGATGAAGTCGAGCGTGGCGTCGGTCTGCGCGTCGGTGACGTGCTTGTCGGTGCCGACGAGCGCGTCGAGCTGGGCCTCGCTCACCCCCTGGCTGTAGGGCGCGATGTTCGCGTCGACGTACGCCTGGGTGTAGTCGGCACCGAACTGGTCGAGCGAGGGGGCCACCGAGTCGTTGAATTGGTTGTTGGTCGCGAAGTAGTAGGTCGCGTGGGAGTTGGAGCTGCCGCCCCAGTTCTCGTCGAACCCGTGGGCCTGCGTGATCTCGTCGATCGATCCCGTGACGTGGAACTTGCCGGTGTAACCCGTCGTGTAGCCCGCGTCCTGGAGGGTCTCGCCGAGCGCCTGGTAGCCGACCGGGATCGCCGTCCGGCCGTCCTCAGCGAGCCGGCCCTGCGTGACGCCGCGCAGCGGAGCCGACGCGTTGCCGGTGATCGCGCCGACGGCGTAGACGTTGTTGGTGGACCGTACGGCGTACTGACCCGTGTGCAGCGCCGTGCGGGTGGGCGAGCACTGGACCGAGGCATAGGCCTCGGTGAAGACCTGGCCGTCTGCGGCGAGGCCGTCGATGACCGGCGTCTCGTTGAAGTCGTTGCCGTGTCCGCCGTTCGCGAGGTCGGAGCTCAGGTCGGCCCAGCCGAGGTCATCGGCCATGACGAAGATCAGGTTCGGCGTCGGGGCGTCCTGCGGCTTGGCCGCCGTGGCGGACTCGGAGGCGGCCAACGTCGGGAAGGCGCTGGCGAAGGTCAGGACCGCCGGGACGGCGATGGCACTGACCAGTCTTCGAGAAGGCATGGTGGTCCTTTCGGGAGTGGAGGTTCCCGCAGGAATCTAGTGTAAATAACTAGACATACGTTTGTATCACTTCCCTTCCACGCTGCTTCGCGACCCGTACGATGCTGTCCTCCCCTCCAGGAACCTCATCGGAGCTCTCACATGTGGAAGACCTGGCTGATCCGGATCGGCGCGCTCGCCGTCGTCCTGATCGTCGTGGGCGCCTGGGCGTCCAGCCTCGTCGAGCGCGGCGACGACGAGCCCGAGCAGACACCGGTCGTCCGGCGCGACGCGCCCGACCGGCCCGACAAGGGCGACCGCGACCGTCGTACGAAGCGGGCTGACGAGCGCGCCGAGGCCGACCGGCCCTCCGACGACACCACTCGCGACCCGGTCGAGGGCGCCGAGGTCGCCGACCAGGTCGACAGCCCGTCCGACGACCCTGCCGCCGAACCGGCCCCGAGCACACCGTCGAGCCCCGACTCCCCCGACGGTCCCGACGAGCCCGAGGGCCCCGGCCAGGGCGACCCGCCGGACCAGCCCTCCCCCGACCCCAGCGACCCGCCGCCCGCCGCCGACAACTGCGAGGACCTCGGCGACGCCGTCGACTGCATCCTCAACCCGGTCACCAGCGCCCCCTGACCCGAGTCAGAGCGCGACGTCAGCAGCCGTCGGACGCCAGCCCCTTGTCCTCCGGCGACAGGCGCTCGGAGGGTGGACATCAGGAGACGCCCGCGTCCAACCCTGCGCGCACCTGCCGCGGTGTCTTTCCGAACCATCGGCGGCAGGACCGGTTGAAGGTGCTCTGCTCGGCGTACCCGAGCAACCCCGCGATCTGGCTGAGCCCCAGGCCGGGCTCGGCGAGGTACCTCCCGGCCTGGTGGCGGCGCTCCCGGTCGATCACGTCCTGGCACCGGATGCCCTCCTCGAGCAGACGACGCTGCAAGGTCCGCGGATGCAGGTTCAGCTGATCGGCGATGGCGTCCGCGGTGCAGTGCCCCGTCGGCAGCAGCCGGCGGGCGAGCTCGGCCACCCGCTCGGTCAACGTCGTGGTGTGCGGGAGGAAGTTCGCCTCGAGGTACTTGGTGGCGATCCGCCGCGTCTGCGGGTCGGCGCGGTCGATAGCGCGTTCCGCCAGTCCCAAGGGCAGCTCGAACCCGCACCAGGCCTGCCCGAAACGCACCTCGCACCCCAGCACCTCGGCATACGCCGCGTCCGAGCCCATCTGCTCGTGCAGGAACGAGATCGCGCTGGGTCGCGCATCCGGACCACCTAGGAGCCGGGTGATCTGGACGCCGTTGGCCATGCTCAGCTCATAGCCCTGACGGAGCACGTCGAGGCTCAGCTCGGTCACCTCGTAGGTGAACTTGAGGTCCCTTCCTCGCCCCTGCGGTTCGACCGCCAGGGTCAGTGCCGGCGAGTGGACGTAGAGGTAGCGGGCGACCGATCCCAGGCCGTCCTGGAGCGTCTGGGCGTTCCTGGCGATGACCGCGATCGGGCCGAGGATGTCCAGTCCCTGCCACTGCGAGAGGCGGAGCCCGAAGTCAGGGCAGTCCAGCTCCTCGGCGCTGGCTTCCAGCATCCGCACGAACGGCTCGAAGGCGACGAATGCGTCCTCCTCCTGCTCGGCCGCCGGCGCGATGCCGAAGCGCGACTGCAGTCGCGCCGGATCACCCCCGAGCTCGCGCACCAGCGTGCCGAAACCCCACAGGTTGCTGGCACGGATCAGGGTCGGCACGCGCCCACTCCCTCAACTGTCGGGAAATGACAAAAGTATGTCGCACCCTGTCAATACGCAGGGAGCGCCGGGCGCGCAGTCTCGTCTCATGACCACCACCCACTTCGACGTCCTCGTCATCGGCGCCGGCCTCTCGGGCGTCGGCACCGCCTGCCAGCTCACCGCGGAGTTCCCCGACAAGACCATCGCCATCCTCGAGCGGCGCGAGCGGCTCGGTGGCACCTGGGACCTCTTCACGTACCCGGGCATCCGCTCGGACTCCGACATGTTCACCTTCGGCTACAAGTTCCGCCCGTGGCACGAGCTCAAGGTCCTTGCCGACGGCCCGTCGATCCGCAACTACATCGCCGACACCGCGCAGGAGTACGGCGTCGACCAGAAGATCCACTACGGCCTCAAGATCGTCGGCGCGGACTGGTCGAGCTCCGACGCTCGGTGGACCGTCACCGCAGTGGTCGAGGCGACCGGCGAGCAGCGCACCTACACATGCGGCTTCCTGATCAGCTGCACCGGCTACTACAACTACGACAAGGGCTTCACGCCGGCCTTCCCTGGTTCGGAGCGGTTCGGTGGCCAGGTGGTGCACCCGCAGCACTGGCCCGAGGACCTCGACTACGCCGGCAAGAAGGTCGTGGTGATCGGCAGCGGTGCCACCGCCGTCACCCTGGTGCCCACGATGGCTGGCACGGCCGAGCACGTCACCATGCTGCAGCGTTCGCCGTCCTACGTCTTCTCGGTGCCTGCCGTCGACAAGATCTCCAGGGTCCTCGGGCGGTTCCTCCCCACCCAGGTCGTCTTCGAGTTCGCCCGGCGGCGCAACGTCGCCCTCCAGCGCGGCCTGTACCTGGCCTGCAAGCGCTGGCCGAAGGCGATGCGGCGCTACCTGCTCTCCCAGGTCGCCCGGCAGGTCGGCCCCGACATCGACATGAGCCACTTCACGCCGACGTACATGCCGTGGGACGAGCGCTTGTGCGCCGTCCCCGACGGCGACCTGTTCAAGGCGCTCAGGTCCGGCGATGCCTCGATGGTCACCGACCACATCGAGACCTTCACCGAGAAGGGCATCCTGCTCCAGTCCGGGGAGGAGCTGGAGGCCGACATCATCGTCACGGCCACCGGCCTCGATGTCCAGATGCTCGGCGGCCTGAAGCTGTCGGTCGATGGCGAGGCACGTGAGCTCCACGACCAGATGACCTACAAGGCCGTGCTGGTCGAGGACATCCCCAACCTGGCCTGGATCTTCGGCTACACCAACGCGCCCTGGACCCTGAAGTCCGACCTGGCCGCGACCTACCTGATGCGGCTCCTGCAGCACATGGACGACCACGGGTACGCCGTCGCCACGCCCCGCGACAGCGCTGACTCCGCCCTGGACATCGGCATGGTCGACAACCTCCAGTCCGGCTATGTCCAGCGCGCCAAGGACAAGTTCCCCCGCCAGGGTTCGACCTACCCGTGGAAGGTC
The DNA here is from genome assembly GCF_014180715.1 of Nocardioides stalactiti. GTDB lineage: Bacteria > Actinomycetota > Actinomycetes > Propionibacteriales > Nocardioidaceae > Nocardioides > Nocardioides stalactiti. The sequence continues at coordinate 5,654 of NZ_JACEFC010000003.1, forward strand.
CTCATGCACTACGGCAAGGACACCCAGATGCTCGTCGAGGACGCCATCGACGACACCCTCGTCCAGTTCGGGTCCGCCGCCGCGAAGCTCGAGGACGTCGCATGAGGCCCGACGCACCCTCGCCCGCCGTCGTACCTGGTCCGGGGCTCAACTCGCCGACCACCGGAAGTCCGAGGACGTCATGATCGAAACCACCTTCCTCAGCGGCGGCACGACGTGTGCCGCCTGGCACCTGCCTGGCGCCGGCGATGCCTTCCTGACCGATGCCGGCCGGCCCTGCGTGGTCATGGCGCACGGCTTCGGCGGCACCCGCGACACCGGGCTCCTCGGGTATGCCGAGGGCTTCGCAGCCGCCGGTCTCGACGTCCTGCTCTTCGACTACCGCGGCTTCGCCGGCTCCGGCGGCGCACCGCGCCAGCTCGTGTCGTACCGGCGTCAGCGCGCCGACTACCGCGCAGCCATCGCGGCTGCCCGCGCACTCGACGGCGTCGACCCGGACCGCATCGCGCTGTGGGGTACGTCGTACTCCGGAGGCCACATCGTCCCGGTCGGTGTGCGAGACGGGCGGATCGCCGCCGGGCTGTCGCTGACCCCCGCGATGGACGGCCTGTCCGCGCTGCTGGCTCTCGCCCGCCACGGCGGCCCGCGGCGACTGCTGCCCCTGATCACCAACGGGGTCCGCGATGCCTTGCGTGCCGTGACCCGCCGGAGCCCCCACTACCTCCCGGTCGTCGGTTTGCCCGGCTCGACGGCCGTGATCACGGCCCCTGGTGCGGTCGAGGACTACCAGGCCCTGGCTGGTCCGACCTGGCGCAACCAGGTCACTGCGCGGACGGCGCTGGTGGTGGCTTTCAACCGGCCGATCCGGTTCGCGTCCCGGGTCCGGTTCCCGCTCCTCGTCCAGATCGGCGACAACGACGCGGTGGCGCCGCCCGCCGCGGCGCACCGGGCGGCCGACAAGGCCGGTCGGCATGCGCACGTCCGGACCTACCCCGTTGACCACTTCGACGTCTACGACGGCCCGTGGCAGCAGCGGGCGCTCGCGGACCAGATCACGTTCCTCGGCCAGCACCTCGGCGGGACGGTCACCACCACCAGTGCGAAGCAGCACGGTGAGGGGCCCGTTCGACGATCCAGGCGCTTCGCGACGCCGACACCGCCCGGCCCCCTGAAGGAGGTCACCCGATGATCGACCTGGTCCTGGTCTACGGGTTCATGCTCGTCCCGATCTGGATCCCCTTGTTCACCGTCTCGGTGGGCGTCGTGGCCGACGCCGTACGACGCGACTCCTGACTCTCCGACCTGCCGGGGAACCCGAGGACACCCGCCCGCGGTCGTGGTTCCGTGGTGCGAGTCGAGCAACCGAGCGATCCCGGGCGGAGGTCGCTGCTCGATCGCCGCCGCCGCCGACGTCGAGCGTGAGCGACGCATCCAGGTGGCATGCTGTCCCTTGGCGCGCGAAGGACGAGAGGGGCTTCCGACGACAACCGCTGCCGGCGCCGGGACACCCTCTGATCCGCCGACGAAAGGAACAACCCATGTCGAAGTCGATCCCCGCCTCCGACCTGCCGCCGGGAGCCGTCACCGGCGTGGAGCGTCAGGCCGTCGGCAACAACGCCGGCGACTACTTCGCCGTCAGCCGCAAGTGCCGCCACCTGGGCGCCGATCTCGCCGAGGGCAGCATCGACCCGGACGGGTGCCTCGTGTGCCCGTGGCACCAGGCCAAGTACGACGTCACCACCGGCCGGATGGTCCGCGGACCGCAGGGCGTCTTCGCGAAGATCCCCGGCCTGGGCGCGATGTTCAAGGGACTCACCCGCGTCGTCCCGCTCAAGGTCGGCAAGGTCACGCCGCGCGGCGCTGACCTCGAGATCGACTGAGTCCCGGCCGGGACACGCCGACGTCGGTCCGTCGCACGGGCCGCTGATCGACCACGGTCCACGGGTCGAGCTCCACGACTTCGTAGGTGTAGGCCAGCCGACGTCCCAGGAACTGGGCGACGAAGTCCATCCGCGAGCCCACCGTGACCGGCGGTGGGGTCTGCCAGTCGACGGAGCGGATGTTGGCGTACCACTCCGGTGCGTTGCCGGGATCCGCGGCGTAGGCCGTCACGGCCGCGACCGGCCGGTCGATGATGGTCTGGACCTCGACGTCGACGCTCACCCTCCCATCGTCTCCGGTTGCCGCGAGGTCCGCCATCGCCAGGTCGAGCCGATGCTCCGGCTTCGGGCAGGTCGCCCGAATCCTCGGCTCTGCCGAGCAGGCATCGTTGCCCGGTCCGCGCAGCGATGGTTCGGCACGACGCCCGCACGTTGCCGGCGGTCCCAGGCGCCGTGACCGGCTGCCGCCTCAACCCTTCAGCCGCACCCGCCACGCGACCCCGGGACGCAGCAGCCGACCGGGGTGGTCCACGCCCGGTCGACGAGCTCCGCTGCCGCGCGGCGGTGATCCGTTGGGCGACTCCCACAAGACTTGAAGAAGTTTTCAACTTGTGTAGAGTCCTCAGCAGGGTCGCGCCGACGGTGCGGGCCGGATCGGAGGTGGTTCATGAGCGTGCCGCTGTACCAGGCGAAGGCCGAGTTCTTCCGGACGCTCGGTCACCCGGCCCGGATCCGGATCCTCGAGCTGCTCTCGGAGCGGGACCATGCGGTGCACGAGTTGCTCGAGCACATCAGCATCGAGCCCAGCAACCTCTCCCAGCAGCTGGCGGTCCTCCGTCGTACCTCCCTGGTCGTCGCCCATCGCGAAGGCGGCGAGGTCACCTACTCGATCAGTGCCCCTGAGGTCCGCGACCTGCTCCTCAGTGCCCGGAGGATCTTGGTCGGACTGATCCACGTGGACGAGGACCACGACCTGGCACCGACGACCAAGACGGCCCGGTGATGGCCGGAGGGGAACGCGAGAACGCCCGATCGTTGCGGGGCGACCTGCTCCAGCTCGGGCGCCGCGCGCACAGCCTGCGACCCCGGACAACCGATTGGACGCAGTCGCGGCCGCGCCGCGACCTCACCGCCGGCGTGATGGTCGGCCTGGTGGCGCTGCCGCTGGCCCTGGGGTTCGGCGCGAGCTCGGGGATGGGCGCGACCGCGGGGTTGATCACCGCGATCGTGGCCGGCGCCACCGCGGCGATCTTCGGAGGGAGCCGAGTGCAGGTCAGCGGACCTACCGGCGCCATGACGGTGGTCCTCGTTCCCATCTTCGCAACCCACGGCCCCGAGGGTGTCCTCGTCGTCGGCGTGCTCGCCGGGATCATCCTGGTGGGCCTTTCCCTGGGTGGCGCGGGACGCTTCATCCGCTACGTACCCGTTCCGGTCGTCGAGGGGTTCACCCTGGGGATCGCGGGCATCATCGCGCTTCAGCAGCTCCCGGCCGCGCTCGGAGTCGAGGTCCGCGGTGAGAACGTCATGGTGCTGGCGGCCGACACCCTCCTCGCATGGGTCGAGAGCCCCGTGTGGACCCCGGTCGGCATGACCCTCGGCGTCACCGTCGCGATCCTGGTGGTCGCCCGGATCCGGCCGTCCGTGCCGGGCAGCCTGCTGGCGGTGGCCCTGGCCACCGCCGCAAACTCGGTCCTGCAGCTGGGCGCCGCCACGATCGCTCACATCCCGGTCGGCCTGCCAGCACCTCGGCTGCCGTCGGTCCCCCTGGGCGACCTGAGCGCACTCGTCCTCCCGGCGATCGCGGTTGCGGCACTCGCCGCGCTGGAGAGCTTGCTGTCGGCGACCGTGGCCGACGCGATGAGCGTCGGACAGCGCCATGACTCCAACCGGGAGCTGTTCGGCCAGGGGCTCGCGAACCTTGTCGCGCCGCTGTTCGGCGGCGTGCCCGCGACCGCGGCGATCGCCCGTACGGCGGTCAACGTGCGCGCGGGGGCGACCTCGCGGTTGGCCGCGCTCAGCCACGCCCTCGTCCTCCTCGGGGTGGCGCTCGTCGCCGCGGGCTGGGTCTCCGAGATCCCGCTGGCAGCACTGGCGGGCGTCCTGGTGGCGACGGCGATCCAGATGGTCCGCTTCTCCAGCCTGCGCGCCGTGGTCCGATCGACGCGCGGCGACGCCGCCGTCCTGATCATCACGGCCGCCGCCACGGTGCTCTTCGACCTGGTGACCGCCGTCATCCTCGGTCTGGTCGTCGCCGGTTTCATCGCGCTGCAGCAGACCGCGAGGACCGCACGGATCGACGAGGTGCCGCTGGACGACGCTGACCACATCGATGAAGAGCTGTCGCTGCTGGACGAGCACATCGTCGCCTTCCGGATCGACGGGCCGTTGTTCTTCGCCGCGGCGCACGACTTCCTCCTCGAGCTGTCCGAGGTCGCCACCGTTCGGGTCGTCATCCTGCGGATGTCACGCGTCACCACGATCGACGCCACCGGCGCCCACGTCCTGGCGGACACCATCAGCCGGCTCGAGGGCCGAGGCGTGACCGTCTTGCTCTCCGGGGTGCAGCCGACCCATGCACGGGTGCTGCGGGAGCTGGGCGTGTACGGGCGGCTGGCCCACGAGCGACACCTCTTCGACGACACCCCCGCGGCCATCGCCCACGGCCGCCTGCACGCGTCCCGAATCGCCCACGCCGCCGCCACCCACCCCCACGAGGAAGAGGACCTGCCATGACCCACCCGCTCGCTCCGTGTCCGGAGTGCCGCGAGAACTACACCTACGAGCAGGGCGCGCTGCTGGTCTGCCCGATGTGCGGCCACGAGTGGTCGGCCGATGACGACGCAGACGCCGACGGGGCGCGCCCGATCACCGACGCGTTCGGCACCGCCCTCGCCGACGGTGACACCGTGACCGTGATCAAGGACCTGAAGGTCAAGGGTTCCTCGCTGGTGGTGAAGGTCGGCACCAAGGCCAAGAACATCCGTCTCGCCGACGGATTCGGCGGACACGACATCGACTGCAAGATCGATGGGATCGGCGCGATGCAGCTGAAGTCGGAGTTCGTCCGCAAGAGCTGAGTGCGAGCGACCCGCTGCCGTCACGCCGCGGAGCTACCCCTCGACGGCCGCCTCGCGCAACCGCAGGCGAAGAGCGGCGGGCCCCACCCCGAACCACCGCCGGCAGGAGCGGCTGAGCACGCTCTGCTCGGCGTACCCGAGCTCGCGGGCAACGGCGGTGAGCCCGAGCTCGGTGTCGCGCAGGTAGTGCACCGCGAGATCGCGGCGCTGCTCCTCGACCACCGCCCCGAACGTGGTCCCTTCCTCGCCGAGCCGACGCTGGAGTGTCTTCGGGTGCAGCGCCAGCTGTCGCGCCACGAGGTCCATCGTCACTGCGCCGGTGGGGAGAAGCTGGCGCACCAGACGCCTGACCGGCGGCGCCACACCGGGCTCGCTGGTCTCGGTCAGCACCTCCAGGTAGCGCAGCAGCACCTGGTTGGCCTGGCTGTCGCCCGCCAGCGGCCGGGCCAGGTCGGTGGTCCGCATCACGAATCCGCTGCGGGGCGCGTCGAAGCGGGCAGGGCACCCGTAGAACGCGCGGTAGGAGTCCAGGTCGTCCAGAGCCGAGTGGTCGAGGTGCACCTCGAGCGGCGTGTAGTCGTCGCCTCGCAGGAAGCGGAAGATGTCGAGGGCGATGCCGAGCGACAGCTCCGTCGTGTGGACATGCGCCGGGATGTCGGTGGCGACCACCCGGAACTCGAAGAACACCCGATCGGGCCCCGGGTCGGGCGTCAGCGACACCTCGATCGAGGGGCTGTAGGCGGCGAGATAGGTCGTGAAGACCTGCAGCGCCTCCCCCATCGTCGACGCCGTCCTTGCGGCGACGCCGACGGGGCCGAGGATCTCGATGCCCTGGCGCGTCGCCAGCCGGCGACCGAAGTCCGGCACGCCGGTCGCCCGCGCCCCCGTCTCGACGGCGAGCACCAGGCTGCGGTAGCTGATGAACGTCTCGTGGTCGCCGGCGTCGCCGGGACGGACCCCGGCGCCGCGCAGCAGCGGGTCCGGGTCGCAGCCGAGCTCGGTCACCAGGTCGGCGTAGCCGTGCAGCCCTGAGGCGCGGATCACACCCATGTCCTCAACTGTCAAATGGTTGTCCTGATGTGTCAAGACGCAGGCGGGCCGCGCGCGTGACGCTGGACACATCGCACCAACGGCCGGTCCCGGCCAGAGCGCGAGGCCCGGCTCCCTCCGGGCACCCGACCACCACCTGCCCGCGGCAGGCCCTCCCGGAAGGATCCGCCATGTCCACCACCACTCCCGTGCCCGCCACCACGAGCAACGGCACCGCCCTCCCCGTCGTCGCGCTGCCCCAGGGCGAGCTGCTCACCGTCAACGCGAACGACATGCCGCTGATCGTCGACTCGCTCGGCCCCGGCGTGCACTTCAAGCCGCTGCGACTCGACCTCGAGCTCGGTGAGTGGGTCGTGCTGGCCACCTTCGCCCCCGGCGTCGAGCTGCCGCTCCACTACCACACCGGCGCCGTCGACGCGTACACGCTGAGCGGCTCCTGGCACTACGTCGAGTACCCGAAGCAGGTGCAGACCGCCGGTTCGTACCTCTACGAGCCCGGCGCCTCCGTCCACACCTTCAAGGTGCCGGAGGACAACACCGAGGACACCGTCGTGTGGTTCCGCGTCTGCGGCGCGAACATCAACTTCAACCCGGACGGCACCTTCCACTCGATCCTGGACGCTGCCCTGATCGCCCACCTCACCAACGTGCTCGGCGAGGCCCAGGGCCACGGCAAGGTCAACTACATCGGTGGCGGCGCGGCCGACTTCACCGCCGACGCCTGATGCGCGCCGTCGTTCTCGAGCGCGGCAGCCTCACCGTCCAGGAGGTCCCCGAGCCGGTCCCCGGCCCCGGTGAGGTCCTGGTCGAGGTGCTGGCCGCCGGCATCTGCGGCTCCGACAAGAGCTGCGCGAACCACGCGGACGGCTTCAACCGCGCCTCGCAGGCGCTCATGGGGATCGACCTGCTCGACCTCGACAGCCCGATCGTCTTCGGGCACGAGTTCGTCGCTCGGGTGGTCTCCTACGGCCCCGACACCCAGCAGGCCATCCCGGTAGGCACCCGCGTGGTGTCGATGCCGATGCTCCTGCGCGAGCAGCCCGTGCTGCTCGGCTTCGCCGGGGCCGAGGTTCCCGGTGCCTACGCCGAGCGGATGCTGCTCTCCGAGGCGCTGCTGATCCCGGTGCCGGACCACCTGCCCACCGAGGTCACCGCTCTCACCGAGCCCCTCGCGGTGGCCCTGCGGTCGGTCAACCGGGTCGACACCGGCGCGGACGACGTCCCGCTGGTGCTTGGCTGCGGCCCGATCGGTCTGGCCGTCATCGCCGTGCTCAAGATGCGGGGCGTCGGGCCGATCGTCGCGGTCGACCTGTCGGCCGAACGTCGCGACTTCGCGAAGCTGATGGGCGCCGACGTCACCGTCGACCCCACGGTCGAGTCCCCCTACGACACGTGGATGCAGGCCGCTGCGACAGACGACCCGGCGCGGATGGCTGCGCCGACCGCGGTCTTCGGCCAGCTGCCGTTGCGCCCGACCGTCGGCTTCGAGTGCACTGGCGCGCCTGGGCTGCTGCAGCAGCTGGTCGCGGGCGCCCCGGCGGGCTCGCGCATCTCGGTGGCCGGGATCAACCTGGATCCCGACACCATCGAACCTGCGCACGGCATCCTCAAGGAGCTGGACATCCGGTTCAGCCTCTACTACTCGCCACAGGAGTTCGCCGAGACCGTGGCCCACCTCGCCTCCGGCGAGCTGGACGCCGCCGCGCTGATCACCGGACGCGTCGGCCTCGACGACGTGGCGGAAGCCTTCGCGCGCCTGGGGAACCACCCCACGGACGCGAAGGTGCTCATCGACCCCTCGCTCGGCTGAACGGAACCCTCTTGGGCAACTGCCGCCCGCGTCTCTGGGGGGATGCGGGCGGCAGACCCACCATCTCTCCCACAAGATCCCGCCAGGAGCTCCCCATGACCAGCACCGCGCCGGGTCGGCCCGCGCCGACGCTCGACCAGCGCATCTTCATCACCGGCGCCAACGGCTTCATCGGCCGTGCCATGGCTGCTCGCTTCCGCGAACTCGGTGCCACCGTCACCGGGGTCGACCTTTCGGCCGATCCCGAGCACGGCGTGGTCGCCGGCAACACCACCCGCCCCGAGGAGTGGTCCGACGCGCTCGCGGGGGTCGACGTCGTGGTGCACACCGCCGCCCTGCTCGGGTCGGCGTACTCGCTGGACCAGGCGTGGGAGGTCAACGTCCTCGGCACCAGCCGGGTGCTCCGCGCCGCCATCGACGCCGGCGTGCCGCGCCTGGTGCACCTCTCCTCGGTCGCCGCCTACGGCTACGACTTCCCCGACGGTGTCGACGAGACCCATCCGGTGCGGGTCGACGACGATGTCTACACCGACACCAAGGTCAACTCCGAGGCCGTGGTGTTCGCCGCGCACGCGGCCGGTGAGATCGCCGCCACCGTGGTGCGGCCCGGCGACGTGTGGGGCCCTGGCTCGGTGTGGGTGCGCTCCCCCCTCGCCGAGATGTTGAAGCCCACCGGCTTCCCGCTGCCCGACGGCGGCCGCGGCATCTTCACCCCGACCTACATCGACAACTTCGTCGACGGCGTGGTCCTCATCATGTCGAACGACGACGCGATCGGGCATGCGTTCAACATCACCGACGGCATCGGCGTCCCGTGCTCGGACTACTTCGGTCGGCTCGCCGCGATGTCGGGCGGTCGTGTCGTGCACATCCCGATGCGGGTGGCCTCGCCCCTCGCCGACGTCGTCGGAGGCCTGATGCGCCGGGTCGGGATCCCCAACGACCTGAGCCGCGGCACCATGCGGCTGCTCAACCGGCCCGGCACGTACTCCATCGACAAGGCGCGCAAGGTGCTCGGCTACGAGCCGCTGGTGGGCATTGACGAGGGGATGGACGCCGTCCGCGCCTGGGCGATCGACGACGGCCTCATCGAAGGACACCGATGAGGGCCGAGCCCGCCCCCGGGGCGACCACGAACCGCCTCACCGCGATCGAGCGGGACGGCCTGACCTTCGGCGTCATCGATGCCGGTCCGATCGACGGACCGCCGGTGGTGCTGCTGCACGGCTTCCCGCAACGCGCGACGACGTGGGCCCCCACGACCGCGCTGCTCAACCAGGCCGGTTTCCGCACCTATGCCCTCGACCAGCGCGGATACGCGCCCGGCGCTCGGCCGCGCGGACGACGTGCCTACCGGATGGCCGAGCTGGTCGACGACGTCGTCGCGCTGATCGACCGGATCGGCGGACCCGTCGTCGTCGTCGGGCACGACTGGGGCGCGGGCGTGGCGTGGAACGTCGCGACCCGCCACCCCGACCGGGTGTCCCACCTGGTCGCGGCCTCCGTCCCGCACCCGGCGGCCTTCTTCGCCTCGATGGTGCGGAGCAACCAGCTGCTGATGTCGGCGTACATGGGCTTCTTCCAGCTCCCCGTCGTCCCGGAGCTGTTCACCCGGTTCGGCTGGATGCGCTGGTGGCTCCGCCGCTCGGGCATGCCCGCCGACGCGGTGACCCGCTGGGAGCGCGAGTTCGCCGGCCGGGGCTGTCTGCGGGGCGCGCTCGGCTGGTACCGGGCGCTGCCGTTCCTCGAGCCGCGTCTGGTCGGCACGACGTCGAGCATCCCCACGACCTTCGTATGGAGCACCGAGGACTGGTTCCTGGGCCGCAAGGGCGCCGAGCTCACCCCGCAGTGGGTGAGCGGGCCCTACCGCTACGTCGAGCTCGACGGGAGCAGCCACTGGCTGATGGACGAGCATCCGGGAGTGCTGGCCGCCCAGGTGATCGCCGGCCCGCCGCGCTGACCTGGCCGGGATGCGCCCCGGCCGGCCGTCATCCTCCGGGTGGGGCCGGTGCGGGTGCGTACATCTCGATCGGGTAGTGCACACCCTTGACCTGCACCTCACCCCGGGACTCGCACCGGACTTCGTCCTTGATCAAGTGCCAGCTGGTGCTGGAGAGCAGGATCCCTCCGGGGTCCGCGTGCGACTGGATCCGCGCAGCGACGTTCATCTGGATGCCGATGCCGGTGTAGGTGGCGCGAACAGCCGTCCCGAAGGTGCCCACGGAGACGACGCCGGTGTTGATCCCGACCCGAGCGCGCAGTGGTGCGGTGAGTCCGAGCGGATACCAGCGCTCGCTCCACCCGGGCAAGGTGTTCTGGAGCTCGAACGCGGCGGCGGTCGCAGCGCGGACCTGATCGGCCGGTTCGGTCTCCGCAGGGGCCCCGAAGATGGCCATCAGTCCGTCACCGGCGAACTCGGTCACCGTGCCGCCGTGCCGCTCGACGAGCTCGGCCAGGTCGCCGACGTAGTCGTTGATCAGCTCGGCCAGCGCCTCGGGGTCGAGCTGGTCGGCCAAGACGGTGAAGCCGACGACGTCGGAGGAGAAGACGGTGACCCGGCGGCGCTGGGCGTGACTGACCGTGTCGTCACCCTGCTCGATCAGCGACACCACCGCCGTCGGTGCGTAGCGGCGGATGAGCTGGCGGCTCTCGACGAGCTGGCTTCGCTGCCGCACGATCACCTGCTCCTGGACGAAGCTGCGCCGACGACTCCCCTCCGCAGCGATGCTCGCCACGCCGAGGACCAGCGGGGTGCTGGCGACGAAGACCATCGGCACCCAGACCTCCGACCGGGTGAGCTGGTCGTCGGCGTAGTCGAGGAGCAGCATCCCCGCACCCAGCCCGTTGAACAGCACGCCCAGCAGGAGCGTGCTGCGCCACCCGAGCCGGGAGATCAGCGGGATGAAGGCGTACCAGATAGCGGCGACCACCGCCGTCACGGCACCGGCGGGCCCGATCCGATCGGTGAAGCCCGTCCAGCACACGTACATCAGGGCGATGCCGTTGATCGGGAGACCCGCGATCGTGAACGGGACCAGCGCCCGACGGAGACGTGGGTGCGTCAGGATCGCCCACAGGGCGGTGATCGGAGCGAGCACGGCCAGCTCGACGACCCAGATGGAGGTTCGCATGTCCGGGCCGAGCCACCACGCGGTGTAGAACGGGAGGGCGAGCCAGTGGAAGGTGCCTGGGATGGCGATGCCCCGCACCACCGGCACCATCTTGCCGACGTTCCAGGCGCGGTAGTCGGCCTCGGTCGCGGACGGGAAGCGACTCCACCAGTGCGGACGGACCAGGTCGGGATCGAGGCCGGGATCGAGGCCGGGATCGGCCGGGAGTGCAGCCTCCATGGGGTCCTCCATGGTTCAGGCACCCGCTCCGACGTGAACGACGCGCGGGGTGGTGTAGGAGTTCAACCCGTCGAGGACGCCGACGCCGCTGCTCTTGGCGGGCTCGCACACCATGCCTTCAGCGCCGCCCCACCACTCGTTGACCCAGACCACCGCCGCCGGGATCGTCGCGGCGGCATCGATGTGATCGGGATCCTTCGACAAGACGGTGGCGGCCAGCCCGAAGCTGGAGTCCCGAGCCAGGTTCAGCGCCTCGTCGAACGACGCGACGACGCGGATCGGTGCCACCGGACCGAAGGTCTCCTCCCGCATGATCGCCATGTCGTCGGTGACGTCGACAAGGACGGTCGGCGGGTAGAACGATCCCGGGCCGTCGGGGACCGTGCCGCCGGTGAGGACCCTCGCTCCCTGGACCACCGCCGCGTCGACCTGGTCCGCGACGATCCGGCGCTGACGCTCGTCGACGAGCGGGCCCAGGTCGGTTCCCTCCGACTGAGGGTCCCCGACCTGCAGGGCCGCCGCGCGCCCGACGAGGGCCCGGGTGAACTCCTCGGCGACAGTGTCGAGCACGTAGAGGCGCTCCATCGAGGTGCAGATCTGTCCGGTGTTGTGGAACGCGCCGAGGGCCACCTGCTCGGCCGCCCACACCGGATCGACGGTGTCGTCGACGATCACGGGGTCCTTCCCGCCGAGCTCGAGGAGCGCCGGGCGCAGGTGAGCGGCGCTGGCCGCAGCCACCGAACGGCCCGCGGCGGTCGAGCCGGTGAGCACGGCGATCCCCACGTCCGGGTGCTCCATCAGGGGCGCCCCCGCGCGGACGTCACCGAGCACGAGGTTGAGCACCCCGGGGGGCAGGTCGAGCAGCTCGACCAGTCTGACCGCGGAGAGCGGGCTGCGTTCGGAGGGCTTGAACACCACGGTGTTGCCGGTAGCGAGCAGTCCCCCGAGGGAATCGGCGCCCACCAGCAGCGGGAAGTTCCAAGGCACCACCAGGGCCCCGACGCCGTACGGGTGCCGCACGATCCGGGTGGAGCTGCCCTCGGCGCCGGCCAGGGCAGTCACCCAGGCATAGGTCCGGGAGGCCTCGGCCGCGCCGGCGATCGCGTCGAGCGCCGCCACGGTGTAGTCGCGCGCCAGGGCGATGGGCTGACCCATCTCCATGGTCTGCAGCCGCGCCAGCTCCTCGACGTGCGGACGGACCCGGTCGACCGCGGCGGCGATGCGGTCCGCCCGCTCGCCGACAGCAAGGGCGGCCCACTCCGGTTGAGCCGCCACGGCCGCGGCGACCGCGGCGGACACGTCCTCAGCGGCACCGGCGGGGATGACCCCGACCACGCCGCCGGTGGCCGGGTTGCGGACGTCGATCGTCGCGCCGTCGCACGACTCAACCCATGAACCACCGATGAAAAGTCGTGCCGTCTCCACACATCCCCCGTTTGCCGATCGTTCCCAGCCCCGAGTGTGTGGCGACCTCGGTCGCACGACCGGAAGATTAGTGGACGGGTGGTTGGTTCCGTGAGGCGCCACCGCTTCTCGCCGGATGTCGTCGTCCACCTCGGCCTTCAGACCGACCTGGATGCGCACGCACGAAGGGCCCGGACAGAATCTGTCCGGGCCCTTCGATCTTGTAGCGGGGGGGAATGTAGAGGCCTGCGACCAACTGGTGCGTGCTCGGCGATCCCTCGCTCGGATCGACTGCTGCACAGGCAAGTGCCAGGCCCTCGACATGGTCGCTCCTTCCCGTCGAGCGCGGTCTCGGCCTCGTCGAACAGGACTTGTAGCGAGCCCTTCCACGCTGGCAGGTCTCTGCAGAGCGTGATCCAGGTGAGCTCGCGGTTGATCTCGTCGTACTGGTGAATGATGAAGTTGCGGTTGGCGACAGCGAGTGCCCACTCGACTCCCTCGGAAGCGAGCACTCCGAGTCGCGACAACCGGTTGGCCGCTTCGCCGAGCTTCATCATCAGCGAGTCGCCAGCCTCTTGGAGCAGGTCGTCAGTGAGGTATGCCTCGCGGCCCCGATCCACGATTTCGTCCACGCGAGACACCCACGTCCTGATGTGGATGAGTTCCTTGGCCGCCTTGATCTCCATCAGAGCAGCACCGCCTCTCGCCGGATGTCATCGTCCACCTTCGGCTTGAGACCGCCGTACTCGATCAAGTCGATCTCGCGTCCCAGCACTCGCTCGAGCAGCTGCTTGAAGCGGATGAAGTCGAACGTCGAACTCCCCTCGGGCGCTTCGACGACAAGGTCGATGTCGGAGTCCTCCCTCGCCTCGCGACGAGCGACCGAACCGAACACCGCGAGCCGTCGGTACCCCGAGTCCTCCGCGAGACGCCGGAGAACCGGCGCAGCAGCCTCGACGAGTCGGTCGGGATGCACGCCCGACAGGTCCGAAGCCGACTTCAGTTGCTGACTCACGGCCGGCTGACTGACCCCCAGAGCGTTGGCGATCTCACGTTGACTCATCCCTGTCGCCACCATCGAGCGCAGGGCGAGGGCACGACGAAGCCGCGCGACCTCTTCCTGCTGCCGCGCAGCGACGTACTCCGCTACCGCGTTCATAAGGTGACCTTATCAGCGGTCGAGACCAGGCTCCCAAACCGACGTCAGAACCTGGTTGCGCATGCACGAAGGGCCCGGACAGTAACTGTCCGGGCCCTTCGATCTTGTAGCGGGGGGAACGTGGACATCTGCGATCGCCCCGTGCGACGAGTCCGCTTCTGGGCGTCGGTCGGTCCGCGCACGGGCATCTGCCACCCCTTCCTCGCCGGATCTGGGTGCCCATGTAAACAGAACGCTGCGACCAATCAGCCCCGCCGAGACCGCGCGTGTTCGGCCGCCCGACGAGCGTTCAGCCCGTGGGTACGGCACCTCGTCGCGCGTTGCGCCGGCTGCCGTTGACGAGGTCGTTGAAACGGTCGATCGCCCAGATCGTCCGGAGTCCCGGACGGCCCATCATCATCGGCCGCGGGAACCTCGGTTTGTCGTGCCACAGGGTCCGCAGGTCCTCGTGCAGCTCCCCGTCGACGATCGCGTCCGCGATGAGCGTTCCCACGTACGGCGCCTGGGCGAGCCCGTGACCGTTACAGGCGATCGAGTAGTGGACGTTGTCACCGACCCTCCCGGCGACGGGGAGCCACGACGAGGTGATCGCGATCCACCCACCCCAGGCACGGTCGACCGCGACGTCGGCGAGCGACGGGAACCGCGTGGCGAAGGCACCCGCCAGCTCCTCGACCAGGCCGGGGTCGGGCGTCTTCGCCGGGAGCGGGTACGTCGTGCCGCGCTCGAGCCGGCGGACGCCGAACACGATGGTGTTGCGCGGAGTGAGCCGGTAGTTCTCCATGATCGCGTGCTGGGTGACCAGGCCCATCCCGCTGGTCCAGCCGAGGGCGGCGATCCGGGCGGGGTCGATCGGTTCCGTCTCCACCTCGATGACGTAGATGGGCACCGACAGGTGCTTCGGAGTGATGTCCCACTCGCCGGCGAACGCGTTCGTGGCGAGCACGACATGGTCCGCTCGGACGGTCCCGTGCGCAGTGGTGACGACGACCCGGTCGCCGTCGCGGGCCACGTCGGCGACCTTGGTCTGCTCGAAGACCCGAGCGGAGGAGTCGAGGAGCACGCGGCGCATCCCGAGGGAGAACTTGCCCGGGTTCATCCGTCCGCCGATCATCTCGCGCATGCCGCCGACGAATCCGCGCGGGATCCCGAGCTCCGCGGCTGTGCCCACCTCGACATGCCCCCCCGCGCGGGTCACGATCTTCGCGACCCGACGCACCCGACCCATCTGTCCGCGCGAGACGGCGGCGAAGGCGTTGCCGGTCGCCTCGTACTCGCACTCGATGTCGTGCTTGGCGATGAAGTCCTCGACGTGGTGAGCGGCGTGCTCGGCGAGACGCATCATGCCCGGCATCTTCTTGCGCGAGAGCAGGTTGAGGAGCTGGAGGTCACCCCCGGGCGCGCCGGCCAGCTGGCCAGCGTTGCGGGAGCTCGACCCGTGGCCGCAGAACTCCGCCTCGACGACCACCACGTCCTGCCCGCGCTGCGCGAGCCGCAGCGCGGTCGACATTCCGCCGATACCGCCCCCGATGACGGCGACTTGGCAGGTCACGTCGCCGTCGACGCCAGGCCTGAGGTCCGCGGGGGCGTCGACCCAGCCGCTGAAGGACTCGTAGGCGACGCTGTCGGTCCTCATGCCCGCACCGCCTTGCGGTGGTCGTCAGCCGGCGCGCTGCCCGTCGCCTTGTTGTGGTCGTCGAGGGCGCGGTAGGCGAACAGGTAGGTCAGCATCTGCAGGCCCCACACGGTGAGCGCGAAGGTGTAGAAGAGTGCGCGATCCTCGAGCGGGTCGACCGAGTCGGGCAGCGGGAAGAAGTCGTAGGTCAGCGCGACGGCCGTGGCCGCGAGGCTGACCGCGAGCGTGGCGACAGCGACCCGGGTAGCTCCGATCTCCCACAACCGCTTCACGAAGTAGAGGAGGAAGGCCAGCGTCAGCAGGTTGACCACCAGGTAGAACGTGGCCGGGCCCTGGTGCAGGAGGAACTCTCCGTTGTCGTCCACGTGGTCGCGGTACTTCGGCTGTGCCAGGAAGAGGCCGCAGCCGATCGCCAGGGCGAAGACACCGATCTCGACCGCGAGGCTCGCCTTGTAGCGATGGGTCACCGCCAACAGGCCGACCACCAGTAGCAAGGTGATCCCGATGGACCGGGAGAACGCATCGAGGAAGAACGCGAACGCGTACTGCCCGCTGGCCTCACCTCCGTCCGGATCGTCGGCGAAACGCAGCGCCCAGACCAGGAAGTTCGTGCCGGAGGTCGCGACGATGAACCACTCGATGCCGAGCAGGTAGTTGCGGTGGTGCTTGATGAAGCGCCATCCCGCCCAGTAGCCGCACACGATCATGATCAGGTCGGCGACCAGGAAGGTCAGGCCGTAGATGTCTTCTTTCATGTCATTTCCTTGGAGTGAGTAGGGCCGGCCGAGACACCGTCAGGCCGCGATGCCGTCGGTACGGCGGGCGCGGGTGGTCGAGACCAGGACGGTCAGCACGACGGCGAGAGCGAGCGCGGCCGCGAGCCAGTAGCCGACGCCGTACAGGCTCTCGGCCGCGACCTCCAGCGTCGTTCCTGGGACGGGGACGAGGGAGGCGCTCAGGTCGGCGCTGACGAGGGCGGTGCCGAAGGCGAAGCCGACGGCGAGGAAGGTGCCGGCCACCCCGGTCGCCATCCCCGCCTTCTCCTCGGGCACGGCCAGCTGCACCAGCGTGAAGCCGGCCGCGTAGCCGATGCTGCAGCCGAGACCGATGATCGCGGCACCGACCAGGTAGTGCCACTTCTGGTCGTGCGCGAGGGCGAGCCAGGTCAGCCCGGCGGCGCTGATGAGGGCACCGCTCACGAAGACCGGCACCACGCGGCCGTTGTTGACGGGACGGTCGACGATGGCACCGCCCACGACGAACGTCACCGCGAACGGCAGCATCAGCCAGCCGGTCTCGAGCGCGCTGAGGCCAAGCCCGTAGGAGTCGACGGGACGCAGCGCCTCGGGGATGATCTGGGCGTAGGTGCTGACGAGGAGCAGGAACGCCGAGTTGACGGCGGCGAACAGTGCAATGCAGATGCACGAGGCCGTGACCAGCGGGGCCTTCATCAGCGCGACGTCGAAGACGGCCGTCGACGACCTGCGCTCCACCCGGACCCACGCGATGCCGCCCACCACGCCGAGCACCAACGGGATCAGCGCGGCGTTGCCCCACACGAGACCCTGGGTCAGCGTCAGCAGGATCGCCGCGACCCACGCGATCATCCACACGGTGCCGACGACACCGATGCTGCCGGTCCGGACAACGGGCGGGGCGTGCGGGATCAGCAGGTACGACGCGAGCGTGGTCACCGCGCCGATGGCGGTGAGGACCACGAAGAAGCTCTGCAGCG
The DNA here is from genome assembly GCF_014180715.1 of Nocardioides stalactiti. Classification (GTDB taxonomy): domain Bacteria; phylum Actinomycetota; class Actinomycetes; order Propionibacteriales; family Nocardioidaceae; genus Nocardioides; species Nocardioides stalactiti. The sequence continues at coordinate 22,755 of NZ_JACEFC010000003.1, forward strand.
ACAGGCTCTGGACGATCAGCCCGCCGCCGATCATGCCGGCGACGATGCCGACACCCGTGCCGATGACCAGGACCGCGACCGCGACGGTGATGCCACCCTCCCCGAGACCGCGGCGCAGGAATCCGAGCGGGAGCACCTGGGCGGCCCCGCCGAAGCCCATCAGGGCGCAGCCGACGAGCAACGTCGGGTAGGAGTCCCCGACCGCCGGCACGAGCGCACCGGCCGTCAGGAACGTCGCGGCGGCGACGTTGGCGTTCCGGTCGCCGTACAGGTCGGCCAGCCGGGGCAGGAGGATGAAGCCCGCTCCCCCGCCGAGGGTGAGGACCGTGTAGAGCCACGTCGTCTCCGCGACCGTGGCGAGGCCGTACTGCGCCTGGATGACCGGCAGCAGCGGCGGGAGGATGAAGATCACCGCGTTGGTCAGCACGACCAGCAGTGAGCCGATGCCGACGAGCGTCCCCTTGCCGGGCGTTCGTCCTGCCGTCGCACGGCGGTCGCTTCCAGCCTCGTGGGTCTGGGTCATGAGTGGTCTCCGATTCGGGCGAACGATGTGATCCGACTCATACGGTAGGCCTAACTTAGTCATACGATCAAGATGTATGACCAAGTTGTTTGACTAAGGTTTTCTAGACGCCCTCAGCAGGGAGCCCTGCTAGGCTCGTCTTTGACTTAGACAAGCGCCCAACTTTGTGGCGCCCAGGCACCCGGAGGCCCAGATGGCACGGATCCCCGTCGCCCAGCGACGTCGCGACTTCATCGATGCGGCCGTCGAGGTGATCGCCAGCAACGGGATCGACGGCGCCACCACGCGCCGGATCGCCGAGCAGGCCCAGGCGAATGTGGCGATGCTGCACTACTGCTACGACTCGAAGGAGGACCTCTTCGCCGACGTCTACGAGTTCGTCGCGAGCCGGTTCCGCCAGGTCATCGAGGAGAGCGACCCGCACTCGACGGTGCTCGAGACCGCGCAGGCGATCATGCGGGGCGTGATGGAGTGCTACTACGACTCCCCCAGCTTCGGCGCCACCACGCTCGAGCTGATCAACTGGGCCCGGCGCCAGCACGGCGACCGCGGCATCGCCGTCTACGACCAGGCCATGCAGGTCGGGCTCGAGGTGCTGCGCCGCGTCGCCGCCGAGGAGGGCGTCAGCGCCGACGTCGTCGACGAGATCCCCTATGTCATCGGCGCGCTCTCCGACGGCTTCGCGATCAACTTCCTCACGTACGGCGATCGCGCGGCCGCCAAGGCCCAGATGGACGTCACCGCGTCGGTGCTGGACAGCTGGCTGTCTGCACGGCTCGCGGCCGGTCCCGCCAAGCCGGAGCGACGCAAGCGCGCGGCCAGCGCCTGACGCGCTGACCGCGCGCCGCGATCAGATCGGGAGGTCGGGCGAGTCGACGCCCACGACCCGGTCGCCGCAGAACACCCGGACGGACTCGGCCGGTCCGTGGCCACCGATGCCGGAGGGTCCCCAGAAGCTCTGGGCAGAGTCGTCGCCGAGGTCCGCGACCTTGGCGCCGTTGACCCGAACCTCCCCCGCGACGATACGAGTGCCGACCTCGATCGCGCGGTCGGTATCGGCACCGAACACGTAGGCGTCCAGCCCTGACGGGTTCGCGTTCGCGATCCGCAGTGCCTCCTCGGCGGAGTCCACGGCGTGCAGCGAGACGACCGGCCCGAACAGCTCAGCGGTCGCCTGCGCGGGATCGGCACCCACGGCGACGGTCGGCGAGAGGAAGAACCCGCCGAGGTCGGGCAGGGTCGCCGGCTGGTGGATCTGCGCCCCCAGGCCACGCAGTCCCTCGATCCGCGACTGCAGGGTCTGGAAGTGCGGGGCGTTGGAGATCGGACCGACCTGGCTGTCGTCGTCGAGCGAGTGGCCCACGACGAGCTTGGAGATCCGCTCGGTCAGCGCCTCGACCAGCGGCCCGACGAGCGCGGGTGGGGCGAGCACCTTGCCCGGGCCCTCGCACCACTGCCCGTTGAGCTTGGTCATCCCCTCGAGGATGCCGTCAGCGGTGACGTCCACGTCCGCGTCATCGAGCACGACGACCGGGTTGTTGCCGCCCAGCTCGAGCTGCAGCACCTTGAAGTCCTCGGCAGCGACGCGGGCGATGGCGCGACCGGCACCGGGACCGCCCGTGAAGGAGACGACCTTGATCCGCGGGTCGGCTGTCAACTGCGCGCCGACGTCGCCAGCGCCGTGCACGAGCTGCAGGGCTCCCGAGGGCAGGCCGGCCCCGACGAAGCACTCGACCACGACCTGGGCGCTACCTGACGCATGTTCGGAGGGCTTGAGGATCACCGGGCAGCCGGCCGCGATCGCGCTGACGACCTTCGCCGCCGGGATGAAGCTGGGCCCGTTCCACGGGGTGAGGATCGCCGCAGGGCCCCACGGCACCTTGTGGAGACGTACGTCGCGGCCGCCGGCCTCGAGGGCGCTCACGCGCGGGATGGCGCGCAGGTCGGCCGCCGTTGCGCGGATCCGGTGGGGCAGGAAGGCCGCCACCAGGCGGGTGGTCGCGATCGGCGTACCGCTGGTCAGAGCGTCGGTCCGTGCGATGTCCTCGATCCGCGTCTCGACCAGGTCGGCGACGCGTTCGAGGATCGCCGCCCGCTCGTGGCGCGCTTCCTCGTCCCAGGGACGGGCGTCGTACGCCTGCTCGGCGTGGCGCAGCGCTGTCTCGACGTCGTCGGGCGAGGTGGTGACGAGCCGGTGGACGGGCTCGCGGGTGTTGGGGTCGAGGTTCCAGGCCTCGCCCGTCGTGCCCTCGCTCCACTCGTCGGCGACGTAGTTGACGGGCTGCGGGATGGTGATCTGGTTCATGGTGCGTCTCCTGTCAGGCCTGGAGGTCGACGACGATGCGGGTGACGTCGCCGGACAACATCAGCTCGAAGCCGTCGTTGATCGCGGCGAAGGGAATGACGCGGGTGACCATCTCGTCGAGCATCAGCCGACCCTGCTGGTAGAGCCGGGCGAACTGGGCGATGTCCTCACGGGCCTGGCCCGAGCCCATGTAGGAACCGATGAGTCGCTTCTCCTGGAAGAAGAAGTCCAGTGCGGGGACCCTCAGCTCGGTACCCATCGGCGCGATCCCGACGAGGCACGCGGTGCCGGTCGGCCGGAGCAGGGCGAGTGCCGTCTCGGCCGTGCGGGCTGAGCCAACGGCCTCGAACGCGTAGTCGACGCCGTCGCCGAGCTCGCGGTGCAGCTCCGCCACCGGGTCGACGTCAGCACCGTTGATGGTGTGCGTGGCGCCGTAACCGCGGGCGGCCTTGAGCCGGTCGTCGTCGAGATCGATCGCCACGACGGCCGAGGCGCCGGCCAGCCGCGCGCCCTGGACGATCGCGGAGCCGACGCCGCCGCAGCCGATGACCGCGACCGTGCTGCCCGGCCGCACCTGCGCACCGCGGAAGACCGCGCCCACGCCGGTGACGATGCAGCACGACAGCAGGCAGCCGACGTGGAGCGGCACGTCGTCGGGCAGCCGGACGAGCGCGTTCTCCCGCAGCAGGATGTGCTGCGAGAACGCACCGATGGCGGCGAGGCGCTCGATCGGGCGACCGTCCACGGTCTCGAACGCGGGTCGCTGCCGCAGGCGCACCTCCTCCAACCGGGTGCACTGGGTCGAGTGCCCGGCCTCGCAATTGGCGCACCGTCCGCACGACGGTGTCAGTGCGCCCGTGACGCGGTCGCCCGGGCTCAGCGAGGTAACGGCGGAGCCGACGGCCTCGACCACCCCGGCGACCTCGTGCCCGACGACCACCGGAAGGTCCGTCGGCACGGTGCCGGTCATGTAGTGCAGGTCGCTGTGGCACAGCCCCACATGGGTCACCGCGACGCGCACCTCGTGCGACTCGGGGTCGTCGACCCGGATGTCGGTCAGCTCCAGTGGTGCCCCGATCTCGTTGAGGACGGCGGCTCGGGTGGTGATCATGCGGAGGTCTCCTTCGTGTTCCAGAAGCCGGCGACGCCGGCGGTGAGCAGGCCGCTCGTCCACGCCTCGCGGGCGGCGACGTCCTCGCGCGCGAAGGCCGCCTCCACCTCCGCGAGCAGGGGCCGCAGCAACGCGAGGTGCAGCGCCGTCGTTCCGCCGTCCGGGGTCCAGGCGTGGACGGTCTCGACGGCGTGGTCGACCAAGGCGTCGGGGTCGACGACCTCGTCCAGCAGGCCGATCCGCAGCGCCTCGTCGGCGGGCACACGCGGCGAGGCGAGCACCATGCGCATCGCGTGGTTGCCGACCAGCCGCCGCAGCAGCAGGCTCGTCGCATTCGAGATGGTCAGCCCGCGCGCGTTCTCCGGCTGGAAGTACGACGTCGCAGGCGTCCCGATCCGGGCGTCGCAGCACAGCGTGATCTCGGAGGCTCCGCCGACGGCGAGGCCGTTGACGGCCGCGACCACAGGGACCCGGGTCTCGAGGATCGCGCGGGTGACGTCGTGGAAGCTCTCGAACGCCCGGTCGACCTCCTCGTCGGTGGTCGGTGCCTGCTGCAGGTCCTCGCCGGCGGAGAAGGCGCGGCCGCGGCCGGTGAGGACGATGCCGCGGACGGCGTCGCCCGTGCCGAGCTCGCGCACCAGGGCGGCGAGCCGCAGCCGCATGGCGACCGTGAGGGCGTTGAGCTTCTCGGATCGGTCGAGCGTGAGCACGGCGACATCGCGGACGATGTCGACGGCAATCTGCTCCTCGGTGACGGACGGGACGGTCATGGTCAGCTCCTCGGTCGGGCGAAGTCGTGGGTGATACCCGGCTGGTCGGCAGCTCGGGCCTTGAGGGCGGCCTTCGAGACCCGCTCGGACGGGGTCCGGGGGAAGTCGGCGACGAACTCGACGTAGCGCGGCACCTTGAAGCGAGCGAGCTGCGCGCGCGCTACCTCGAGGACCTGCTGCGCGGTGACGCGGTCGGCCGCCACGCCGTCCCTAAGCTGGACGAACGCCTTGACCTCCTCGCCCAGCACGTCGTCCGGTACGGCGACGACGGCTGCCGCGACGACCCGGTCGTCACGCTCGAGAACGGCCTCGACCTCGGCACAGGCGACGTTCTCGCCGCCGCGCCGGACCATGTCCTTGATCCGGCCGACCAGCTGGAGGCCGCCGTCGGGACGGCGGACGACCAGGTCGCCGGTGTGCAGCCACCCCTCCCGCAGCACGTTGGCGGTGGCGTCGGGTCGGTTCCAGTAGCCGCCCATCATCGGCGCGCCCGAGATGACCAGCTCCCCCGGCTCACCGAGCGCGACCTCGACAGCGGGATCGGCGGGGTCGACGACCCGGACCTTCTTGGTCGGCACCGGGCGGCCCAGGCTCCCGCTGCCCACGGCCGCGGTGTCGTCGAACGGGCAGAGCAGGTCGACGCCCGACTCGGTCATCCCGTAGATCTCGCGCCACGGTGCCCCCCACCGCTCCTCCAGCGCGGCGTGCAGGGCCACCGGGATGCCCGAGCAGAACACCATGCGGAGGTCGTTGTCACGGTCGTCGGGAGACGGCGGCTGCTTGAACAGCAGCGTCGGCATCGAGCCGAGGACGTAGAAGAAGGTCGCCCGGTGCCGGCGTACGTCCGCCATGAACGTCGACGCCGAGAACCGCGGCAGCACGACCAGGGGCGCACCGACGGTCAGCGCGAGCGCGGTGTTCCACTGCGGATCCATGTAGGAGAAGGGCTGCGACGTCAGCAGCACGTCGTCGCTGCCAAGGCCCGTGGCCGCGGCGCAGACCCAGCCCAGCCGCACCCAGTAGCCGTGGGAGAGCTGGCACGCCTTGGGAAATCCGGTCGTGCCGGAGGTGTACTGGAGGTTGGCCAGGGTCCCGGCGTCGACCGGCAGCCCGGGCGCCGTGTCCGGGAAGTGCTCGGACCCGTCGTCGGCGACGTCGACCACTCGGACGCCGGACAGCCCGTCCTCGCTGTCGATCACGTCGTGGACCAGACCGGACCGATCGGCATCGGTGAAGACGATCCGCGCCCCCGAGTCACCAAGGACGAACGCGAGGTCCGACCGCTGGTAGCTGCAGTTGACCGGTACGACGACCGCTCCCGCCTTGAGCGCTGCCAGCCACACGACGGGCCAGTGCACGACGTTCGGCAGCATCAAGGCGACCCGGTCGCCGGGCTCGATGCCGTCCACCTCGATCATCCGGTGGGCCAGTCGGGAGGTCCAGGCGTCGATCTCGGCGAAGGTCCAGGTCCACTCCCCGAAGCGCAGGAACTCGCGCTCACCGGCATCCTGCGCCCGGTGAGCGAGCAGACCGGTCAGCGTTGGCACGACGGGCTCGTGGCCCATCCGCTCGGCCGCGACGGCGGGCTGGTGGCTCAGGTCCGTGGTCACGACTCACTCCTCCGCTCGAGCAGCCGGGTCGCCTGGCGGACGACCCAGGTCAGTGTCGGGTCGGCGCTCTTCATCCACTCCGGGTGCCACTGGACGCCGAGGACGGGGTGACCGGGCACCTCGATCGCCTCGACGACGCCGTCCGCGGTGCGGCCGGTGACGACGACGCCGACGCCGCAGCGGTCGACGGCCTGGTGGTGCCAGGAGTTGGTGACGACATCGCCGTCGAAGAGGCCGGCGGCGATGGATCCCGGCTCGAAGGAGACGAGATGGTCCACGGTCCCATCGGTGGGCGCGCACTCCTCGGACAGGTGGCTCACCGGTCCGGCGGGCAGGTCCGGGACGAGAGTGCCGCCGAGCGCGACGTTGAGCACCTGCAACCCGCGGCACACACCGAGGACCGGAATCCCGCGGTCGAGGGCCGCGCGGACGACGGCCACCTCGTAGTCGTCGCGCTCGCGGTCGTGGACCATCGGGTCGGTGCGTGGGTCGATGCCGCTGACCACCGACGGGTCTCCGCCCCAGCAGGTGGGATGCATGTCCTGGCCGCCGGTGATGACGACTCCCGCCAGCCAGTCACACACGGCGTCGGGGTCGGTGTCGTAGGAAAGGTGCACCGGGAGCCCACCGGCCTCAGCGACGCGCGTCGCGAAGTCCGACATCGCGGTGTCGACGCACCGGTCGCCGTACCTCTCGTCCGAACCCTCGATGAGGGAGAGCCGGAAACGTCGTCCGGTGATGCCGACGAGCGGCCTCCGCGCGCTCACGGGAACTCGAAGTAGCGCTGGGACTCCCACGCGGAGAGCTCGGCGAACGGGTCGCCGCCCTTGGTGTGGAACTCCATCCACTCCCAACGGCGCGATGCGACCCAGAAGTCGACGAACTCGTCGCCGAGGTAGGCCCGCAGCAGCGGGTCGGCGGCGAGCGCAGCACCGGCCTTCGACATCGTGTCGGGGATGCGTTCGACTCCGATGTCGTCGGGCAGGCACCAGGCCATGTCCGTGACCTCGGCGGGCGGCTCGATCTGCCGCTCGATGCCGGCGAGCACCCCCGCCAGCACGCCCGCGAGGGCGAGGTAGGGATTCACGTCGGCGCCGGGCAGCCGGTACTCGAGGCGGCTGTACTTCGGGTGGCCGGTGATCGCGCGGACTGCCGCGGTCTTGTTGTTGACGCCCCAACTGATGGTCGTCGGGGGCCCGGTCAGGTCGACCAGGCGGCGGTAGGACGTGATCTGGGGCAGCGCGATCGCGGTGTTGCCCGCCATCGTGGCGAGCAGGCCGCCGACCGCGTGTCGCATCAGGTCGGACGGGCCGTCCTCGTCGAAGAACCGGTTCACCCCGTCGCTCTGCAGCGAGATGTTGATGTGCGCGCCCTGGCCGAAGCCGGCCGTGGGCTTGGCCATGAACGACACGGTGTGGCCGAGCTCGAAGGCGACCTCTCGCATGACCTGTCGGGTCCGGGCCCAGCCATCCGCGAGCCGCACGGGGTCGGTCGGCGCGAGGTTGAGCTCGGTCTGCCCGGGAGCGGCCTCGTCGGTCCAGGCCTCCCAGGTGATGCCGACCCGGTCGAGCCGTTCGACGACCGCCTCCATATAGGCGATCCAGTCGCTGGAGCGGGCCAGGTGGTACGTCGACCCGGTGCTGCCGCCGAGGGGTGTGAGGTCGCGGTACCCGCGTGCCCGGGCCTCGTGCACGGACTCCTCGAACAGCGTGGCCTCGATCTCGACGGCCACGGTGGCGTCGTACCCGAGGTCGGCGAGGCAGGCCACGAGCTTCCTGACGAGGTTGCGCGGACAGATCGGGACAGGAGTCCCGTCCTTGAGCCAGTAGTCACCGATCACCGCGTCCAGGCCGGGCTTCCACTCCACGAGCGTCGCCAGGTCCGGGATCATCTGGATGTCGTAGAGGTTGCCGCGCCACTCTGGGAAGGCGTCACCGAGCACGATCTCGTTGTTGAGGTCGATCGCGAACAGGATGTCGGCGAACGCGAAGCCGGCCTCCTTGCCGGCCTCGAACTTCGCCGGGGACACGTTCTTGCCGAGGAAGCTGCCCTCGTGGTTCGTCGCCTCGAGGCGGACGGCCCGCCGGGCGATGGTGGTCTCAGACATCGAAGCGGACCTTCCAGGAGGCAGCGGTCATGACCGACAGCTGCGAGAGGGTGCCCTGCACCTGCAGGCCGGCACTCAGGGAGACGAGGAAGTCGTCGGCGCCGCTGAAGACGCCGGCGAGGAGGTCGGCGGGACCGGTGATGCCGTACGACGTGGCGCCCTCGCCGAACCGAGCCCGCTCAACCCCATCCGGGACGACAGCGTGCACGTCGAGGACATCCGGGATGCCGGGAATCTGACGCGTCGCCTCCCAGAACCGGGCGGCGGCATCGCGCCAGTGCGGCACTGTCGGCGTCAGCGACAGAAGCACATCTGCGGCCAGGGCCGCGTCTCCCCGTGGCTCCTGGGTCGCCGCGAAGCGGGCGTTGAGGTCGACCACGACCGTGGCGTCGGGCTCGGCCGGCGCGCCGGCGACCACCTCGACGGTGCCGCCGACGAAGGTGATGGTCGCCGTCTGCGGGGTGTCGTGGGAACGGACCGCCACCGTGCCGCTGGCCCGGTCCAGCACCTCCACGGCGTTGCCGGCGATCGCCGCGTCGCGCAGGGTGCGACCCACCAGCCGGACCATCGGGGTCGCGTCGTCCTCGATCGCGATGTTCGGGACGGCCTGCCGCATCGGTGCGGCGATCGTCGTGGTTGCAGCCATCTCTCGGCCCTTTCTCGACTGGTTGTTAGTCATTTGACTATAACGTGTGACCATGATGGTGCGTGCTTCAGGTCACGTTGTCAACCACCGAGCCGGACGAGATCGCGACCAGCTCCCGAATTCGCGAGAGCCCCTTGACGAGAGGTGACCCTTGCCACACACTTGGCCAACAGACTCAATCAAATGACTAACTCGCGGAGGCGCTGAGATGAATCACCACCACACGACGGAGACGGCCGACATCGTCGTCATCGGCGCCGGCCTGTCCGGCATCGGTGCGGCGACGTACCTGACCGCCGACTTCCCCGACAAGAAGGTCCTCCTGCTCGAGGGCCGCGACGCAATCGGTGGGACCTGGGACCTGTTCCGCTACCCGGGGATTCGGTCCGACGACGCCGTGCACCACTACGGCTACGCGTTCAAGCCGTGGATGCACGACGACGCGATCGCCGAGGGCGCGCTGATCCGGAGCTACATGGCCGAGACCGTCACCGAGTTCGGGCTCGACAAGATCCTGCGCCTGCGCCACCGCGTCACCGCGGCCGACTGGTCCAGCGACGAAGCGCAGTGGACGCTCGAGGTCACCGCGACCGACGAGGCGGGCACCGAGACGAGGAAGACCATCAAGGCCGGCTTCGTCTTCAGCGGCACCGGCTACTACCGCTACGACCAGGGCTTCGAGCCCCACTTCGAAGGTCGCGAGGACTTCCGCGGCGACATCCTCCACCCACAGCACTGGCCCGAGGACTACGACCACAGCGGCAAGCGCGTGGTCATCATCGGCAGCGGCGCCACCGCCGTGACGATGCTCCCCGCGATGCTGAAGGGCGAGGGCGCGGCCGCCCACGTCACCATGCTCCAGCGCACCCCGAGCTACGTCGCCTCGATCCCCCGGGTGGACAAGATCGCCCTCCTCCTCATGAAGATCTTCGGCGCCCGACGCGGCTACGCACTGACCCGGATCAAGAACATCCGGCGCGACCACTTCCTCGTGACCGTGATGTCCCGCTTCCCCAACTTCGGACGCAAGCTCCTGCGCAGCATGACGGCCAAGGAACTGCCGCCGGGCTTCGACGTCGACACCCATTTCGCGCCGCCCTACAACCCCTGGGACCAGCGCCTGTGCGCCACCCCGGACGGCGACTTCTTCGAGGTGATCCGCGAGGGCAAGGCTGCAGTAGTGACGGACCATATCGAGCGGTTCACCCCCGAGGGCATCCTGCTGAAGTCGGGCCAGACGCTCGAGGCCGACGTCATCGTCACCGCGACCGGGCTCGTCATGCAGATGCTCGGCGGCATCAAGCCGACAGTCGACGGCACCCCCGTCGACGTCGCCGACACCGTGCTCTACCACGGCGCTCTCATGTCCGGCGTCCCCAACTGGGCGATGATGCTCGGCTTTACCAAGGCGACCTGGACGCTGCGCATCCGCAACGTGACCCGGCTCGTCGCCGACGTGATCCGCGAGATGGACCGCAAGGGCTACGACACCGCGCTGCCCGTCGCGCCGGAGGGCATGGCCACCCAGAGCCTCTTCGACCTCTCGGCCGGCTACATGCAGCGCGCCCAGGCAGAGCTTCCGCGCCAGGGCGCGGACAAGCCATGGCGGATGCACACGACCTTCGTGCGGGACAACCGACTCTTCAAAGGCCGCCTGATCCACCGCGACCTCCAGCTCTCGAAGCGAGCCGTCGAGGCGCCGCACCTGGTCAGCGTCGAGGCCACGTCATGAGCACGCAGCACTTCACCCTGGGCCAGCGTCTCCAGCGGCTTCTCCTCGTCGCGCTCAGCCACTTGCCGGCCCCGCTCCAGCGGGTGCTGGCGCGTCCGCCAGTCAACAGCGCCGGTGACCGGATGGCCCCCGACGTGGCACTCCTGATGAAGCTCAGCGAATCCGCCGAGGACTTCAGCGACCTGTCCGCCACTGAGGCGCGGCAGGTCACCGAGCGGGACCTCGCGCTGTTCGGCGACCGCATTTCACCATGTGCCCTCGAGGAGGAGGTCGAGATCCGCGACGGGCTGTGGGCCACCCGCTACCGGTCCGGGCAATCGGCCCGCGACCTGATCCTGTTCTTCCACGGCGGCGGCTTCGCGCTCGGCAGCCGAGCGAGCTACACCGCTCCGGCCCGCATGCTCGCTCACGGGACCGGGGCCGACGTCCTCTCCGTGGAGTACCGCCTCGCACCGGAGCACCCCTTCCCTGCGGCCCACGATGACGCGCTTGCCGCCTGGCACCACGTCGTCACTCACGCCGCGGACTGGGGCATCGACCCGCGTCGGGTCGTGGTGGCCGGCGAGAGCGCCGGCGGCAACATCGCCGCGGTCCTCTGCCAGCAGGTGCGCGGCCAGGACGTCCAGCCCGTCCTCCAGGTGCTGATCCAGCCGGTGACCGACGTCTCGGTCCATCGCTCCTCCCAGGACGAGTTCGCCGACTCCCCCGCGCTGACCGCCCAGCAGGTCGCGTGGTTCATGGGGCACTACCTGCCCGAAGGGACCGACGTCGCCGATCCGCGCGTCTCCCCGCTCCGTGCGGCGAGCCTCGAAGGCCTCCCGCGCGCCATCGTCACCCTCGGCGGGTTCGACCCGCTGCACGACGACGGCCACGCCTACGCCACGGCACTGCTGGAGAACGGCGTGCCGACGACGGTGATCCGCGAAGCCGGCAACGTGCACGGCTACCTCTCCTTCACGGCCCTCAGCCCGAGCAGCAAGGCCGCGACCGAGCGACTCGTCGCTGCGATCCGCACGACCCTGGACGAGCGGTCGGGACGGACCGCCGACCTCACGGTCACCGAGGCAGCCCTCGCCAGGGACACAAGATGAGCGCGCTGAACCTGGCCTCCCTCCTGGAGGACTCGGCCCGCCTGCACCCCGACCGCGAGGCCGTCGTCTCGGGGCCCACCCGCCTGACCTACCGCCAGGTGGACACCGCTGCGAACCAGGTCGCGAACCTCCTGATCGAGCGCGGGATCGCGCCCGGCGACCGGGTCGCCCTCATGTGTCCGAACGTGCCGGCCTTCCCGATCGTGTACTACGGCATCCTCAAGGCGGGTGCGGTGGTCGTACCCCTGAACGTGCTGCTCAAGGGTCGCGAAGTCGCCTACCACCTCGACGACTCCGAGGCGAAGGCCCTCTTCGCGTTCGAGGGCACGGACACGCTGCCCATCGGCGCGGAGGCAGGCGCCGGCTTCGACCAGGCCGACACCTGCAGGCACTTGTTCGTCGTCACCTCCGACCCGAGCGCCTCGCCTTCGATCCCCGATGCTGAGGCTTTCGGGCAGGCCGTGGCAGCGCAGCCGCACACCTTTGCGTCCGTCGCGACCGACGAAGACGACACCGCCGTCATCCTCTACACGTCGGGGACCACCGGCCAACCGAAGGGCGCCGAGCTGCGCCACCGCAACATGCGGGACAACGCGCTGGCGGGCAAGGACCTGTTCGGCTGCGACGACGACGAGCCGGACACCTACCTGTGCGTCCTACCGCTGTTCCACTCCTTCGGCCAGACCACCATCCAGAACGGCGCCTTCGCCTTCGGCGGGACCATCGTGATGCTCCCCCGTTTCGAGCCGGGACCTGTGCTCGAGACGATGGAGCGGGAGTCGGTCACGGTCTTCGCCGGCGTACCGACGATGTACTGGGGTCTGCTGGGTGCGCTCGACGAACGCACCGATGTGGGCACCATCGCCAAGAGTCTCCGCTTGGCGATCTCCGGCGGATCGGCCCTCCCCGTCGAGATCCACCGGCAGGTCGCCACACAGCTGGGCGTCACGATCGCCGAGGGCTACGGACTGTCCGAGACCTCCCCGGTGACGTCGTTCGCGCCCCGCGACGAACCGCCGCGCCCGGGCTCGATCGGCACACCGATCCCCGGCGTCGAGATGAAGCTGATCGAACCGGACTCCTGGAACCCGATCGAGTGGACCCCCGACGCGGTCGGCGAGATCGCGGTCAGGGGGCACAACGTCATGAAGGGGTACTTCCGACGACCCGACGCGACAGCCGCCGTCATCGACCCCGACGGCTGGTTCCGGACCGGAGACCTCGCACGACGCGACGAAGACGGCTACTACTACATCGTCGACCGGTCCAAGGACCTCATCATCCGCGGCGGGTTCAATGTCTACCCCCGCGAGATCGAGGAAGTACTGGTTCTGCACCCGGACGTCAGCCTGGCCGCGGTCATAGGTGTGCCCCACGAGAGCCACGGCGAGGAGATCAAGGCGTTCGTGATCCTCCAACCCGGCTCGGCGCTGACCTCGGGCGAGCTCGTGGCCTGGGCCAAGCAGGAGATGGCGTCGTACAAGTACCCGCGCATCATCGAGCTCGTGACTGGCCTCCCGATGACGGCGACGGGAAAGATCCTCAAGCGTGAGCTGACCTGAGCACCAGCTCGCGGCGCGCCACAGGTGTGCACGCACGAAGGGCCCGGACAGAATCTGTCCGGGCCCTTCGATTTTGGTAGCGGGGGCAGGATTTGAACCTGCGACCTCTGGGTTATGAGAGACCCTCCGACCACCAACCGACAGGTGCGCTGAGTGTGGAATCAAGGTAAAGTCGCAGGTCAGAGGGCAGTTTGCGTTCCGCTGACGTCCGAGATCGTCCAGCCAGATCCGGGCATGGTCTGCTCACAAATGGCTCACATGCGACTCGGGGAGACTTCATGGCATGGGTAGTGGAACGACACGGCGCTAAGGGCACTCGTTACCGCGGCGGCTACCGCGACCCCGACGGGCGCCTCCGCTCCGCAGGCACCTTCTCCACCCGCCGCGACGCCCTGCGCGCGGCGAACCGGGAGGAACAGAAGGTCCTCGCCGGCGCGTGGCACGACACCACCCTCGGCGAGGTCACCTTCACCGACTACGTGAAGGGCGAGTGGCTCCCGAACAAGCACGTCGAAGCGTCCACCCGGGCGGCCTACATCTCGTATTTGAACAAGCACTTCTACCCCTACCTCGGCGACCGCAAGTTGAACCGCATCTCCCCGTCCCTGGTCCAGGACTGGGTCACCCAAGCCAACGCGGACGGGCTGTCGCCTCGGTCGATCCGCAAGTACCACGTGATGCTGTCCTCGATCTTCGCCCGCGCCGTCAAAGACCGGATCCTGGTCCACAACCCCTGCGACCACACCGAGCTACCTAAGGTCATCACCCGCAAGGCCCGTACCCTCACCCCCGACGAATTCACCCGTCTGCTCGCCGCGATCCCCGACCAGCACCGACTCATGGTCGAGACCCTGATCGAGGCCGGACTGCGGTGGGGCGAGCTCGTCGCGCTCAAGCCCCGCCACATCGACTTCCTCCGCCGATCACTGACCGTTGAGGAGACCATCGTCGAGGTCTCCAAGACCCACTCCCCCACCGGCCAGCGCTACCTGACCAAGCCCTACCCCAAGGACAACGAGCCCCGCACCTTTGGCGTCCGCCAGGCCTGGCTCGACAACATCGCCCAGCACATCCAGGCCAACGGCATCGGGCACGATGACCTGCTCTTCCCGACGAAGGCCGGCACGCCGATCTCCCGCAACACCTTCCGCACCCGGATCTGGCTGCCCGCCGTCAAAGCCTCCGGAGTCGACTTCCCTGTCCGGGTCCACGACCTGCGCCACGCCCACGCCTCCTGGCTGCTGGCCGGTGGCGCGGACCTGAAGTCCGTGATGGAGCGCATGGGCCACTCCCAAATCCAAACCACCCAGAAGTACCTCCACACCCTGCCCGACACCGACCAACGCAACCTCGACGCGCTCACCCGCATCCAGAACCGCCAGCCCTGAGACGCGCCGTCAACCGGGCCGGTCGCCGGTACCACAACGGACCCCATCCGGGGCACCTCTGCCAAAGCTAGAAAGTGCAGTTTCTCTAGATGAATCTAGATCGACCCGCTCGCGCGCCCACTCTCCGAGCCACTCCACGAACACGGTTGACATTCGAACCCAAGCGTCGACGCTTGGTGTAAACCGCTCGGATCCAAGTAGCAGAGTTCGGCCCCGCCAGCGACTGGCTGAACCAGCGGGGCCTACCAATCTTCGTCGCCCGGGCGATGAAGGTCAGCTTCATGGGATTTACCCCAGCGGCGCTCGCGCATTCAGACGGTGCGAACCCGCCACCGCGTGGCACCAGAGGCTCCTGCCAGCTACGACCGAGCCGCGGCAGTCCGGGATCAAGCTTGGTCCGAACATGACATCTGAATCGCCCTGGGTTTCTTGGAGACTCTGCTACTAGCCGGTGGCGCCGACCTCAAATCCATGATGGACCGCATTGGGCCACTCCCAAATCCAAACCACGCAGAAATTCCTGCACACCCTTGCCCGACACGACCGACCAACGCAACCTCGACGCCCTCACCCGCATCCAGACGAAAGGCCCCGTGGCTCAGGTATGCACACCCGCGGAACCGCAAGCATCCGGTGGTCTCAGTGTTGTTGTCCAGGCGGAGCCCCCGTCAGGGGCTGGAACTGCACGGGAAGGCCGTCCGCGGGCACCGGGAGCGAGGTGTTATCCCAGCGGACCCGATAGTTGTCGGGCACCGTCCAACGATAGTTCAACAGCATCTCGTGCAGGATCGCCTTGACCTCCAGGGTCCCGAAGTGCAGTCCGATGCATTTGTGAACGCCGCCGCCGAAGGGGATCCAGGCGTTTCGATGGGACTTGTCCTCCTGGCGCGCGGGGCCGAACCTGTTCGGGTCGAACGTGTCTGGCTGGGTCCAGCAGGTGTGGTCGAAGTGGTTTACTGCAGCGGCGACAGCGACCAGCGTGCCCGCAGGGACGTGGTGTCCTTGGACCTCAGTGTCTTTCACTGTCTTGCGCATCACCAACGGCACGGGGGCCACTAGGCGCAGCGTCTCCCTGATCACCAGGTCGAGGGTGGTCAGTCCTTCGAGGGCGTCGATGTCGACGGCCTTTCCGAGGGCGAGTGACTCGCGCCGGGCGGCTTCTTGCCACTGGGGGTGTTTGGCCAGGAAGTAGGCGGCCGCGGCGGTGGTGATGGTGGAGGTGTCGTGCGCGGCCATCATGAGGAAGATCATGTGATTGATGATGTCCTCGTCGCTGAAGCTCTCGCCGTCGGCGGTGGTCGCCTGGCATAGACCAGCGAACAGGTCGTCGCCTCCTCCAGCCCGCGTCGCGGGGAGGTGCTTGTGGAAGTAGTCCTCGAGCACCCTGCGGCCCTTGACGCCGGCCCGGAAACGGGTGCCGGGAATTGGCAGACGGACGATGGAGCTGGCCGCGCGGACGGTTGCGACGAAGGCCTCGTTGATGGCTCTCGTGTCCCCGCCGCCGCGGCCTCCCATGAACACCTCGGTGGCGATGTCCAATGTGAGGTCCTTCAGCAGCGGGTAGAGCCGCACGGGGCCGTCGCTCGACCAGGAAGCAACGCCCTCCCGTGCCTGCGGCGCGACCTGGTTCACGTAACCAGCGAGCCGGTCCCGGGTGAAGGCTTCCTGCATGATCCGGCGGTGCATGAGGTGCTCATCGAAGCTCATCAGCATCAGGCCGCGATGGAAGAACTTGTCGATCAGGAAGGTCCATCCGTCCTGGGAGAAGGCCTTGTCGGAGTTCGCGAGCACCGACTGAGTCGCCGAAGGTCCGGCCACGACCACCATTCGTGTGCCGAACGCGCCCATCCAGGAGACCGGACCGAGGCGAGCGTACCGGTCCCGACCCAACTGGGCGCCGAATCGGATGTAGTCCACCGTGTGACCCAGGAGCGGCCACCCCTTGTCGCCCTCGACCGGTCGCAGCCCGCTGCCCCGTGGTGGTTCGGCCAAGGGTCGGGTGGGCCATCGGTGCGTGAGGTCCAGTAGCACCTCATCCACCTTCCGAGGCGCCGGGAGCATCAGGATGGAGGAGCAGCGGTCGCGCAGCGCCTTCCGGGGCCTGAGGAGAAGCGGGCTCACGGGATCTTCCTTTGTGATCGGGTTGCTCTCAGGACTTCCGGGCGCGGTTTTCGTAGGCCATGCGCTCGGCTTGGTCGGCGGAGACCAGATGTTCCTGACCGAGACCCGGTGGGGTAGGCACGGGGTCGCGGTCTCTGCAGGAGCGAGGCGATTGCGTCGGCGACCTCTTCGGGCTCGGCGTTGCGCAGACCTCTCGGTCCGGCGATTCCGGTGACCAGCTTCGATGGTGGTGACGGGGGTAGCACCAACGAGACCTCGACGCCGCTGGTGCGGTGCTCGAGGCGGACCGCTTCGGTGAAGCCGATCACCGCCGCCTTGGTCGCGCAGTAGGTGGCGGCTCCGGGAACGAACGTTTCGCCGGCCATCGACGCAACGTTGATGATGTGGCCGCCATGTCGCGGCAACATCGACTCCAATGCGAGCTTCGTGCCCGTGATGACACCGTGAACGTTAATGTCGACCATGCGGCGAGCCACGTCGTCGGGTTCCTCCAGGGTTGGTCCGACGGGCATGATCGCGGCGTTGTTGATCAGCGCGTACGGCGTTCCGAGCCGGTCGGTCACCGTCGCGTAGAACGCACGGAACGACGCCGGGTCCGTCACGTCCAACCTGGCGGCGACCTCAATCCCGAGCTCGTCGGCCGCTGTGAGCACCCGCGACTCGTCGATGTCGCCGATGCCCACCTTGGCGCCGAGCGCGGTGAGTCTCTTGGCGGTGGCGTATCCGATGCCCCGTCCGCCGCCGGTGATGATGACAACCCGGTCGCGAAGTGATGTGGCTGTCACCGATTTCCTCTCGCGGACGCATCGACGGGAGTCCTGGTCCAAGTGATGGGGAGTGAGGCGTAGCCGCGGACCGGCCCCGAGCGGAGCCGGGTCGCGGCAGCGAGGTCGACGTCCCAGTCAGGCCATCGACGCAGAATGGTGGCGAGCGCGGCCGCGGCTTCCATGCGGGCAAGGGCTGCGCCTAGGCAGAAGTGGATCCCACGACCGAAGGCGACCTGGTGGTCCGGCTTGCGGTCGATGTCGAACACGTCGGCTGAGGGGAAGGCGCGTTCGTCGCGGTTGGCCGAGCCAAACAGCAGAAGCACGGTCGCTCCTTCGATCATGGTCTGCCCGTGCAGCCTCACCTCGCGGGTGAGGGTTCGGGAAAGGCCCTGGACGGGAGAGTCGTAGCGCAGCAGCTCCTCGACCGCCGGAGCGATGAGGGTTGCGTCCTCGGCCATCCTGCGACGGGCCTCGGGATGCTCTGCGAGGACGACAGCACTGTTGCCCAGCAGGTTGGTGGTCGTCTCATGACCGGCCACCAGCAAGAGCAGGCAGAAGCCGAGGAGCTCCTCTTCAGTGAGCCGCTCGCCGTTGACCTCGGCCTGAACAAGCGCAGAGATCAAGTCCTCACGTGGCCTCGTGCGTCGATCGGTCAGGAACTCGGCGAAGTAGTCATACAGCGCAGCGGCGGCCGCGAGCCCCGGGCCGGCCATGTCGAGCAACGGGTTGGCCTGGACCAGCGTGCTGGACCAGATCCGGAACTGGTCGCGGTCGGATCGCGGCACGCCGAGGAGATCGGCGATCACCATGGCCGGCAGCGGCCCGGCGAAGTCCTGGACGAAGTCGCACCCTGCCAGGTCCTCGAACGGCTCCACCAGCTCGTCGGCGGCCTCGTGAACCGTTGCGGCCAGGCCGGCGATCCGGCGGGCGGTGAAGACTCTGCTGACCAGCGACCGCATCTCAGTGTGCCGGGGCGGGTCCATCATGATCATCATCGGCAAGAACAACTCGGTCATGTCCACCGCCGAGCGCGTGGGGAAGATCCCGCGGGCCGATGAGTAGGTCCCCACATCGAGCAGGGCTGCCTCGACGTCGCTGTACCTGCTCAACACCCACGTGTTGCTGTTCTCCGCCCGGTAGAGCGGGCACCGCTCTCTCAACACCTCGTACACCGGGTACGGGTCCTGATGCACGGCTGGATCGAACGGGTCGTAGAGCTCCACCATGGCTGGGCCCCTTCCGCGAGCACCGGATGGTATTGGACCACGGAGTTAGACTGTTAGTCTAGACTCGTAGGTTATAGCCTCACGGGTTATAGCGACAGGAGACCGCCATGCGCCGTGTTCCGGCCCAGATCGCTGCTCGACTGCCGGGCGCTGCCGAACTGTTCGCAGATCGCGGCCTTGAGGACACCAAGGTTGAGGACATTGCCTCCGCAACCGGAGTGCCGAAGGCGACGCTCTACTACTACTTCGCGGGCAAGGAAGAGATCTTGGCGTTCCTTTTCCAAGACGCGCTTCAACAGATGGCCGACGAGGTCACCATGGCAGTGCAGGCCGCGGACTCGGCGGCGACCCGGTTGACCGCGGTCGTCCAAGCGCAGTTGCGGGTGATGGCTGATCAGCCGGCTGTGTGCCGAGCCCTCGTGGGAAACCTCGGTCGGGCGGGTCGCATCCCCGAGATCGCAACCGCCATCACCGAGGCCTACTACACACCGGTGCAACATCTTCTCGAGGAGGGCGTACGCGACGGGTCGCTCCGAGCGACCGAGGATCCTGCCACGACCGCGATGGTCTTGTTCGGCGCCGTCACCATGAGTGCACTGTCATACCTAGCCACGGACCGGCCACTCAGCGCCGAGAGTTTGAGCCCCTCCATCCTCACCGTGGTCCTAGAAGGGCTGCTACCCCCTGATTCGGCCCCACAAGAGTCCTGATGAGATCGCAACGCGGTTCAAGCCAACGCAAGACCTGGACAGCCGCCGCACCGGGCCGCCTGGCCCGACTCTGCTCAGCCGGAATTCGCTTCCCGCGGCTGGTGGTCCTCGGCTGGCTGATCGCGGCTGTCGCAGTAACGGTTGCGGTGCCATCGCTTCCATCGGTGGTGGAGCGAAGCAGTTCGGCGTTTCTGCCGGAGGACGCCCCCACGTTGAACACGTTGCATCGGATGGATGAGGCGTTCGGTTCGGGGCGCACCGAGTCCTTCGTCTACGTCGTGTTCAGCAATAGCGACGGTCTGCGCGCGGCGGATGTCCGGGCCTACCGCAAGCTGGTGCGGGCGCTGCAGGCAGACGAGGTGCGGGTCTCTGACGTGCAGCACTTCGTCGGCAACAAGGACGCTCGGCGCCAATTGGTCAGCGACGACGGCGAGGCCGCGTACATGGTGGTCGGGTTGACCAGTGGCGTGGGATCACCGGGCTCGGAGCGAGACGTGCACTGGCTTCGGGACGAGGTCGCCCAGGTGCCAGTGCCGCCTGGCACCACTACACACGTGACCGGTGACGCGGCGATGATCACGGACCTGACGACGGAGGTCAATGCCGCGTCGGTGAGGATCACGGTGATCTCGGCTCTGCTGCTGATCATGATCCTGCTGATCATCTACCGCCGGCTCACCACCGTGGTGATCACCGTGGTGACGATCGGGGTGGCGCTGGCCTGCGCTCGCGGGGTGCTCGCCTGGGCGGGTGAGCAGGGCTTGGCGCTGTCGACCTACACCGATGCGTTCGTCACCGCGATCGTGCTGGGCGCCGGCACCGACTATTGCGTGTTTCTGATCAGCCGGTTCCGGGAGGCCTACGGACGAAGCGACGACCCGATGGCGGCGGTTCGGGAGTCCGCGACCAGGGTGGGCCCAGCGTTGCTGGCCTCGGCCGGCACCGTTATCGTGGCTGCCTCGTGCCTTGGCTTCACCAAGCTGGCGATCTTCTCCACCACCGGTCCGCCGATGGCGATCTGTGTCGCGGTGACCGTCGCGGTGAGCCTGACCTTCACGCCTGCGTTGATGGTCTGGTTCGGGCCGCGGATCGGTCCCGCCCGGGCCCCGGCGCCGACCTCTGCGTGGTCGCGGGTCGGCCAGCTGGTGGCGCGGCGACCCGCTCGCGTGCTTCTGGTCGGCGCTGCTGTGCTGGTGGCGCTGGCCGCGTTCTTGCCCACCATGGTGATCTCCTATGACCAGCGCAACTCCCAGCCCGAGGGCACGCCGAGCAACCAGGGGCTGGAGGTGTTGGAGGAGCATTACCCCCGCAACGAGACCCTGCCTGACTACCTGCTGGTGGAATCGCCCCGGGACATGCGCAACCCCAAGGATCTGGCCGTGCTCAACGAGCTCAGTCGCGAGGTAGCCAAGGTGGACGGGGTCACCGGCGTGCGCAGCATCACCCAGCCGGCCGGAAAGCCGCTCAAGCCGGCTTCGATCGCCCGGCAGCTCAAGAGACTCGCCGAGGGGTTCGGCCGAGCCAGCGATGGCCTGGAGGAAGGACAACCCGGGCTGGAACGCCTCTCCTCGGGCAGCACCCAGCTTGCCGATGCGATCGATCAAGTCGCCGGGGGCGCCGATCGTGCTCGCGACGGTGTCAACAGGCTGGTGGATGGCACCACCGACCTCGCCGGGGGACTCGGCCGCGCCGCGGAGAACACGGAGAGCGCGGCACAGGGCGCACGCCGACTCCAACGGGGCGCCGCGACCTTGGCGACAGGGCTCCAGACCGCCCACGACCAAGTCAGTGTCGCCGTGGACGGGATAGGCATGATCGTGCAAGCGCTCAACCGTGACCTGCTCTGCACCGCCGACCCGGTCTGTCACCGAGCGCGCGAAGGGCTAACTGAGATCCACCGCGGCCTGAAGAACGAACTGCTTCCCGGCTTGCAGAAGGCAGCGGACGGCGCAGCACGCATCGCGAGCGGTCAAGGACGGCTGGCCGAAGGCCTCGACCGTCTCGCCGCCGGGTTGGACCAGGCCCAGCGCGGTGCCGACCGGATCGCCGGCGGGCAGCGGCTCCTGCGCACCAGGCTGGGACAGATGGCAGACGGCACCTCGCAGATCGCCGACAACGCCGACGCCTTCGCGCCCGGCATCGAAGAGCTCATCGACCAGACCAGCCGGCTCACCGAGAACCTGCGACGCTCGGAGTCCTACCTGAACAGAGTGAATCGCCAGGCCGACAGCCCCGAGGCCGGAGGCTTCTACCTGCCCGCGAGCGCCTTGCGAGACGAACGGTTCGCCTACGCGCGTGAAGTGTTCCTGAGCCCCGACGGCCGCGTGGCACGAATCCAGGTCACCGGCGACACGGATCCCTTGAGCCCGGACGGGCTACGCCGCTTCGAGGAAGTGCAGGAGACGGCCGAAACCGCGCTAGACCAGACGCGTCTTGCCGATGCCACCGTCAGCGGCACCGGCGCCGCCGGTCTCGGCGCCGACCTGAACCGCTACCTGCTCGACGACGCCAAACTCGTCCTCATGGCAGTGCTCCTGGTCGTCCTCCTCGTCCTCATCATCACCCTGAGGTCACTCGCCGCCCCCTTGTACCTGCTCGTCTCGGTGGCTCTGTCCTGCGCGGCAGCACTCGGCCTAACCACCCTGGTCTTCCAGAGCCTCCTCGGCCACGACATCCAGTTCGCCGTACCCGTGATCACCTTCGTGCTACTCGTAGCCGTCGGCGCCGACTACAACATCTTGCTGATGAGCCGCATGCGCGAGAACGGCACCACCCTGACCCGCGCCAAAGTTGCCGAAGCCGTCACCCTCACCGGCCCAGTGATCACCTCCGCAGGCATCATCTTCGCCAGCACCTTCATCGCCATCCTCACCTCACCAGTCATCACTCTCGCCCAGACCGGCTTCGCCGTCGCCACCGGACTGCTGCTCGACACCTTCGTGGTCCGCAGCCTCATCGTCCCCGCCTGCGCCGCACTACTCGAGAACCACAACTGGTGGCCGGCCTCCGCGACCCGGCGCCGCGGATCAACCACGACGGCACCATCCCCTGCAGCGTCCTGACCCCGGCCCGAAGCCCGAGCCCGGCACTTCCGGGTAGTCGAGCACGACTGCGACAAGAGAGGTTCTCCAACCTGATCGGGATGAGACGTCGTCGCCGGCTCCAGCCCGGGTGGAACACCAGAACGAGGAGGTCCCATCGCGAGGCGGACCTGTCATGAGCCACAGCGAGGGGCGCAGTCCCCGCGGTGGGCATGCTTCTGATCAAGCCATTGCTGTGGGCCAGGGTCGGCGCCGGCATCCACCCGGCATCCGCTGGACAGGTCCGGGCCTTGACACCCCGAGGGATCAGGCGATTCAGGAGTCACAACGAGCGCCGAGTAGCCGGCGCAAACCCTGCCAGCCAGCGCCAGGCCAGCCACGTTGAAGACCTACATGCGGTTCAGTGGCTGACATAGACAATCTTGTCGAGATTTCTACGACCTGAGTCCGAGGTACCTCAGCGCCACTTCAGTGATCTGGCGGCCCGTGGTGTTCATGTCGGCGTTCGGGAGGGCAAGGTGGCTCACGGTGAGCCGAACCAGCGCATCGGCAGCGTCATCGACGTCCGTCCGGTCGAGCTCGGGAAAGCTCTCCATGAACCACCCGACGAGCACCTCCGTGGATCGTTCGAGCAGCGTGAACGAGGTAGTCAGGAGGGGCAGGACGCCGAGCGGTTGATCCGTCGCGTCACGATGTGAGATCAAGACCGCCTTCAGCAGGGGGCTTCGCTCAGCCTCGCTGAGCGTGAACTGGACAGCGGCGGAGATGCCGGCGGCCGCGTCGGATCTGTGGCGTTCCAGTTCGAGGTGGATCCCTGCCAGAAATCTGTCGGCCTCGCGCAGCAACAGTGCGTCGCCCAGACTGGCCTTGTCACCGAAAACCTTGTAGAGCAGCGCCCTCGACGCGCCGGCGCGCTCGGCGATCTCGCTCATCCGGACCTTGTCCCAGCCCTTGGCGACTGCGAGCTCATACGCCGATTCGAGGATCAAGCCGCGGACGTGCCGTCGATAGGACTCTCGGACGCTCGGACGATCCACCCGGACAGCGTAATGGATCCTGTTTCATTCATGACGTGTGTCACGGACGGAGTCGCTGGCCACGATCGCGAATCAACGGGGGCGCACGGGCACGCAACGTCGAGGGGGTACAGAATTCCGATGTCGTCTACAATGAAGGCACTGAGCACCGTATTGTTGCGGTGCGTTGCCAACTCGGTTGACAGCATGGGGGAACGAGATGACGTCCGCACGTGGCTCGATCATCACGCCCTATCCGCATCGGATGGGCGGTCACTGCGGGTCAGGTGCCTTGCGTGACTTGATGCACTGGGCTGGATTGGGGTGGGGCGAACCTCCAAGCGAGGGCATGGTCTTCGCGCTGGGAGGGGCGCTCGACATCGCCTATGCACGTACCGGCGAGATGGTGCCACCGATCTATCTCGTCGGCCGAGGAGGCGATCTCGAGGTCGATCTGCCGAAGCGGCTTGGAGCAACGGTCTCGATGCATTCCACAGATGATGCCGACCTCGGCTGGACCTGGGTGCGCGACCGCATCGACGACGGCCAGCCGGTCATGGCGTGGGGGGACATCGGCGAACTCCCCTACCTCCGCGTCCGCCTGCAGATGAGCCGTCACGACATCGTGATCATCGGGTACGACAACGACCGCCGGATCGCGTTCGTCGTGGACAACGACCGCGAGGAAGTCCAAGAGGTCCCCTACGACGCATTGGCACGCGCACGTGCATCGACGTCCTTCCCCGTGCCGACCAGGCACACCCTCTACGACATCGCCTGGCCCGCCGCCGTGCCTCCGCTCCAAGAGGTCGCTGGAGACGCCTTCGCTCAGGCAGCCGCGACCATGCGCGGCTCGTCCGGCTCCGTCATCGCAGCTGTCGACACTGGCATGGTGGGGGCCAGGGGTCTCGAAGCGGCGCAACTGTTCGCCTCTGACATCCTGACCTGGCGCCAGCTTTTCGCCAACGACGAGCTCCATGTCGTGCTGCTCGGACTGGGAGCCTTCATCGAGAAGGCCGGCACCGGAGGGGGCCTGTTCCGGCGGCTCCTGGCGAGCGGTTCCGCGGAGATCGCCGAGCACCTAGGTAATCGCGACGTGAACCACCTGGCGACGGCAGCCAGGAACTGCGCGCGGGCATGGACCGAGGTGGCGCACCTGGCCTGGAGCAAGGATTGCTCCGTCGATGAGCGGTGGAGGGACGCCGGCTCTGCGGCCCAGGTGTTGCCGGGCTTGGAGTCAGCGTTGGCGGAGGCGTTGGACGCCGCCGCGCTCTCGTTGCAACGGGCGAGGTTGTCGCGGTGACCCTTCCGCCACCTGAAAGCATCCAGCCAAGCGCGTACGTCGACAGCGATCATCCGGCGGTCGTCGATTTCGCCCGCTCGGTGACCTCGGGCGCGTCCGATGACCGCGAACGCGCAAGTCGGCTGTTCGCAGCCGTGCGGGACCGCCTCCGCTACGACCCGTATAGCCTCTCGGCAGATCCCGAGCAGTACCGCGCGAGCGCCATCCTGACCTCAGAGTCGGCGTGGTGCGTCCCGAAGGCCGTCGCATTGGCGGCGGCGGCGCGCGCGGTCGAGATCCCTGCGATGTTGGGCTTCTCCGATGTTCGCAACCACCTTTCCAGTCCCAAGCTCCTCACGTTGATGGGCACGGACTTGTTCGTCTATCACGGCTGGGTGCAGATGTACGTCGGGGGTCAGTGGCGCAAGGCCTCACCGGCGTTCAACGGCGAGCTGTGCCAACGGTTCGGCGTCGCACCACTCGAGTTCGACGGCACGAAGGACGCCCTCCTGCACCAGTACGACGGCGCGGGCCGCAGGCACATGGAGTACGTGCGAGAGCGAGGCGTCTTCGCCGACCTCCCCTTCACCGAAGTCATGGAAGCCCTTCGGGCGACGTATGGGGGCATGCTCTACCCGAGGGGCGAGGATGACACCTTCTCGCCCGTCGAAGGCTGACACCACGCCCCCGCGGAGGTTGCGTTCTACACCTCCGGCGGCGATGGTTCGCTGGGTTCTGCGGGCCTCAACCGAACGGGCGGACCCTCGCCGCGCACCCGCTCCAACATGCCCACGATTGCCTCGAAGAGTCGGCGCGTGCCCTCACTGGCCGCCTCGTGCACTGAGCCACCCCCGCGAAGATCATCCAGGTCGACCGGCGGGCCGATCTCGATCAGCACTCGCGGACGGCGCAAGGGGTGCGGACGCTTGCTGTAGGCCGGCAGCAGTTCCTGCGCTCCCCACTGAGCCACCGGGAGAAGCGGCGCGCCCGACTCCAAGGCCAAACGCGCTGCGCCGTTCTTCATAGCCATGGGCCATCCATCGTCGGCCTTCGTAATCGACCCCTCGGGATAGACCAGGACCACTCGGCCGCTGCGGACGGCGGCGAGTGCAGCGTCGTACCCCTGACGACCTTCCTCTCGATCGACCGCGATATGACCAGCCGACCGGAACCACCAGCCAACTAGCCGACGATCGAAGAGGGCCGACTTGGCGAGAAACGCCGGGACACGGCGCTGGGCCAGGACCATCTCACTCAGCAACAGCGGGTCGACGTGCGAGACGTGATTAGCAGCAAGGATCACGCCGCCGGACCCGGGTAGCAGCTCCGTACCTCTCCAATCTCGTCGCCGCACCACCACGAGTATTGGCTTGATCACGGTGATCGCCACCCACCACGGCACGCCACGACGTTCCTTGTCATGCCCATGGGGACCATGCGCAGCCACGGCCTTCCGGGACCGAACGGAATCACCATGGACCGGCATGAGCAGATCATAGACATACTCCGATGTAATGTTCACCTCGTTGACAAACCTGACCCTTCTGTTTCACATTGGCCCTGTCCGCTCGCCCCCTGGTCCGACGTGCTCTGGAGCAGGATCGACGTGCCGGATCGGGTGATGAGGATGCGTCCGCTGGTTCTTACCGGACCACGTTCGACGGGCGGTCTTCTGCCTCGCTCGCAACCACTACCGACGAGGATGACAACCAGTGCCTGACCTTCCCCAGCAGCAGTGCCTCCTCCCAGGCTCGACAAGTGCGAACGGCACGGACCTCGACAGCTGGGTTCGCCTCATGAAGGACACCTCGCCGGCAGCCGAAGGCGAGCTCCTCCCTCCGCACTCCGCTACATGCGCCGGGTGCGGACCCGACAACCCTGCTGGCCTAGGTCTTCGCGTCGAAAACTCGGCAGCCGGTGTCCGCGCGGTCCACCGCTTCGACGATCGCCAGACTGGCGCACCCGGGATCGCGCACGGAGGCTTGGTCGCGGCGGCGTTCGACGACCTGTTCGGATTCTTGCTCTACAGCGTGGGACAACTTGCCGTCACCCGGTCCCTCACCGTGGAATACCTCCGACCAGTCCGGCTCCACCAGGACTACGTGTTCACGGCTTCGATCAACGATCGATCTGGGCGACGACTCCACGTCGCCGCACAAGTGGATGCACCGGACGGCACCGTTCACGGAACAGCCAAGGCAACCTTCGTGACCGTCGATCGCTCGCACTTCTCGCCCCCGCCGGCCCCATGAGCGAGACCGACCAGCTGCTTGCATCCGTGCTTCTGGACGACCACGGCGCTGCCGGTCCTTACCTGGGTTACGACAGGATCCGTACCACGGCCCCCGTCCTCATCGCTTCCAGCGGAACCGTGGTCCTCTCCAGTTGGCGCGCCTGCACTCAGGCACTTCGCGACCCGCGCCTCGGCAAAGCCGACGAGTCACTCGGGTTTCAACTCAACCCCGTGCCGCCAGAGCTCCAACAGACCACGCTGTCCCGCCTGCGTCGCACCATGCTCTTCCAGAACCCGCCCCACCACACGCGCCTCCGCCGACTCGTCTCGGACGTCTTCACGCCGCGGCACGTAGCGGATCTGGAGGCGCGGGTCGCGTCCACGACAGACACGCTGCTCGACCAGATCGAGGAGAGGCAGGGCTGTGACATCGTGGCAGACCTTGCCCTGCCGCTGCCGGTAGCGGTGATCGGGGACCTGCTCGGAGTTCCCTCAGCCGACCGACTTGTCGCCGCACCTCTGGTTCGTCATCTCCTCATCCCTCTCGAGCCTGCTGCGGACGTCGCCGGCATGCAAGCCGCCGCACGTGCAGAGGCGCAACTAGCGGACTACTTCGGCGACCTACTGAACGAGAAGCGCAGGCGTCCGACAAACGACCTCCTGTCGCGCTTGGCCACGAATCGTGACACAGGCGCACTCGACCAAGAGGAATGCGTCGGCACCGCGATGCTGCTCTTCGCCGCAGGGTTCGAGACGACGACCAACCTCATCGCCAACGGAACCGCAGCGCTCCTTGACCATCCCGACCAGGCTGACCGCTGGCGGCGCAACCCTGATCTCTCGCTCACGGCGATCGATGAGCTGCTCCGATTCGATGCGCCCATCCAGACCGATGGCCGAACCGCGATGGAGGCAACCGACCTTGACGGTGTCCCCATCGCACCCGGAACTATGGTGCTGCTCCTCATCGGCGCCGCCAACCGTGACCCCGCACGGTTCGAAGATCCCCACCGACTCGATCTAGGCCGACCCGACAGCGGATCGCTCGCGTTCGGTGCCGGGATCCACTACTGCCTGGGCGCTCCTCTCGCACGGCTCGAGGGCCGATTGCTCTTCCCGCGCTTGCTCGCCCGCTTCCCCGCCCTGCGGGCGAGCGCGCCGGCACGATGGCGCCCCGGCCTCACCTTCCGCGGGCTGCTGGAGCTGCCCGTCGCGACGTGATCACTTGACGGCCCCAAAGGACCAGCGGCCTGGAGGCGAGTGCCCGAAGATCATCAGAGAGCTCGGGGAGTCCGACAACCGAACCACTCGGGCTCTGACGCCGGGACGCCTGCACGCGCGCACGGTCGGGGTGTTCTCCGGGGCGGTGGAGGCGGCGATGACGAGGATCCAGGCGGCCAGCTGGACCGAGCAGCAGTCGATGCGCCCTGCTCAGCAGCCGTATCGCCGTCCCCAGGAACGCGCCCCGCGAGCTCGAGGGTCCGCGGCCGGCCGCATCGCTCGACCAGAAGAGCAGAGCTTGCTCGACCGAGCCCTCGACCAGCGCACCGGCGGCGGTCAGAGCGAGCTCTTCCACCGGCTGATCGACGACCAGCGCGTCCCCGACGAGGCGCGGATCATCAACGCCCTCTCCGACGTCTCCGCCTCACCTCTGGTGACGGTCCGCGACCGGTCCGCGACCCGGGGCCCCGGGAAGGTCCAGCTCGATAACGCCGCGTTGGTTGGCCCGACCGCCAACCTCGCGCTACCGGCGATGGAACCGGCCACCTACGTGTCGCATCTGCTCTCGCTGGGCCTGGTCGAGCAGGGACCGGAGCACGCCTCGATGAAGCAGGACTACGAGATCGTGATGGCCGAGACCAACGTCCTCTAGCAGCTGCGCTAGCCGCTGGTCCAGGCGATCGCACCTATCACGCCCGAGCTCGCCGAGCAGATCCGCCCCGGTCTGTGGGACTCGCTGCCCGAGGCCGGCCGCCGCGCGATCCAGGCACGCGTGCTCAGCCAGGCGCCGAAGGTGGGCGAACGCCTGATGAAGGACATTCGCAGCGACCTCAGCCGCTACGTCGACGTCCAGTTCCTCGCGGTCACGACGCAGATTCGCAACGAGGACAAGCTCAACGACCTGCTGCGGTCGCTCAGCACCGACGCGACGGCGTTCGTGCGCCGCAGCGGCATCTGCTTCGGGTTCGGCATCGGCCTGGTCGAGATGGTCCCGCGTTGGGCGTCTTCCACTAGCCGTGGATCATGCCGGCGATCGGCTTCGGCGTCGTCAGCGACAACATCGCGCTCAACATGCCCTTCCGGCCGCTCGAACCCACACGCTACCTCGGCTGTTCACCTTCCAGGGGAGCAGTGGCGACAAACTCGACTCCCCGATCGCTAAGGAGGTGAGCTCGGTGATCGATGCCCAGACGGGCCTCGCCACCCCACTGGTGTCGCTCGTGATCGGCAGCACCCGCTACCGCGAGATGAAGGAGACCGCTGCGCAGCTGGGGATCGACCGGCTGCCCGACACCCCGGCGACCCACAGAACTACACCATGAGAGCGTCATCGATCTCGAGGGCACAATCGTGGAGAAGGTGGGCCAGCTCGACAACGTCGAGTACGACTCGATCCTGCCGATGATCTCCGTCGGCGCCGTCCTCGGGGCCGGTCTTCAAGGAAGACGAGCAGTGGCGGCATCGTCGGCGGATCCAGGTCCAGGTCATTGAGCACTTCGGCCACTGAGGTGTCCTACCTGTGCTCCGACCCTGGCAGTGGCCTCACACAGGCTTGAGGCCAGCGATCTTCCAGCCGTCGTCCTCCGGAGCCATGGTGACTTCGACCCGACTGCCTGAAACAGACTGCCTGCCGCGGGTCGTGGTGGTCTGGGTCAAGAACACCAGTACGACGACCCGGTCGCGGTCACCGCGCACGACTCCGGCAGCGGTGACTTCGGCCAAGGTGCTGATCTTCCGAGCTCGGGCCTCTGGTCTCACCACGTCCTCGAGAATGGTGCCGTAATCTTCGGCGAAGTCCCCGGTGGTCTGGGCCAACGCGTGCTCAAGGTCGTCGTCGAGCGTCGAGCTCTCGTAGCTCAGCAGCTCAGGAACCCGCTCTTCGGCCGAGCTGAGGGCTTCGCTTCGAGCGTCGGCGTCTGCCTCGGCCCGATGCGCTTGCATCCCCAGGAATGCGGCACCGCCCATCGATGCGACGAGCAAGCCAGCGGCCACGAACCGTCGTTTGCCAACCCATCGCGGCACCGCGGAGGCGGCGCCTCCGGGCATGTTCTCCTCGTCCGTGGCGTCGCTCATGCCACGAACTCCAATCCGGAAATCAGCCATCGACCGTCCATCTTCACGAGGTCCACCTTGAGCCGGTAGTTCCGAGGTTCGGCCTTGTCGGTGTCTTTGTTCTGCACCGTGCCAGAAGCAGCGACGATGACCGACGCCTTGTCGTCGGTCAGGGTGACAACACCGGTCGAGACTGCCTCCCCGGTTGCCTTGACCTTGCTGTCGGCGAGGACCTGCTGCAATCGCTTGATCTGACTCTCCAGTTCGGCATGGAAGTCACCGGTGGCGCCGTCGAGAAGTCGTTCGATGTCCTCGACGGCGGTCGAGCCGCTGATTCCGACGAGTTGCTCTACCTGGGTAACGGCAGCTGCCGAGGCCGCGCGCTCGTCTGCCTCATTGCTGCGCACTTCTCGCCATGACATCCCCCCCTCCACCGAGAAGGCCAGCAGCCCCAAGACGACCAAGCCGACGGCGATCGTTGTCCATGACGGGCGAACCGGCCGCTTCATCGCGCCGCCAGTGGCGCTAGGACCAGGATTTTCCACAGATCGCCCTCGTCATAGTCGCTGGCGTCAGCAGAAGGGTCCACGGATCCGTCCTCGTTGCCCACGGCTAGGTCGTAGGCCACCGTCCCACTGGAATCGGGCCACACTCCCCCACGGAAGCTGAGACCGCACGAGCTCGGCAGCGGGCCGCGAGCCGGCGACTGCGGGCACGGCAGGTTGCGCGCCCCGCGCACCGCCGTCGAGTCCGCCGGCGCGATCTCGCAGTGCGCCAACCTATTGACGTCGCGGGTCGTGGCGACGGACGGGCTGCGGCGCTGCTCGGGAGACAAGTATCCGCTCTGGCAGGTCGGCGGATCGTTCAGAGCCGCGCGAAGGTCGAGCTGAACGTCACCCAAGCCGGCTCGCGGGTTGACCGCTGACTGCAGTCGTGCGACGAGCGAGGGATAGAGCACCAGGATCTGCCGGACGTTTGGTAGATAGGCGTTCAAGACCTGTGCGTTGGTCGTGAGGTTGGCCAGCATCATCGGCAGCACCGGCTGCAGGTCAGCGACCGTTGCCGTCGCCGCGTCGAGTCCGCCCGGAGCGTTTCGCAGGAACTCCCTCAAGTCCGCGCTGTCGCTCGCGGAGAGCGTGGCGGTGACGTCGTTGAGGGAGTCGGCATAGGACCTGGTCCGCGGGCCGACCGCCACCTGTGTGTTGAGGACGGGTTGGAGGGAGGCGATTAGCGACGTCGTCGCATCGATCTGGGTCTGCGCCTCCGTTAACAGCTTCCCCGACGAGTCGATCAACTCCCGGAGCTCGGGGCCGCTCCCCCCAAGCCCCTCGTTGACCTGGTCGAGGACGGCCTTCGTCTCCTTGCGAGGAACCGACTCAAGCAGCCGGTTGACCGAGTCGAGGACCGGTGTGATCTGCGGCATCGCGATCGCCCGCTCCTGCGGGATCGCCGCTCCGTCCGAAAGTAGGCCGCCACCGTCGGCGGCGCCGCCGTCGCCGGCAGGGACGCTCTCGGAATCGACGAGGTCGACGTACTGCTCACCGATGGCCGAGGTGCTGTGCAACTCGGCCGACACGTCTGCCGGAATGTCTGTCCCGTTGTCGATCCGGAGAGTGGCGACAGCACCCTCGGCGGTGACGTCGAGGTTGGACACGACACCTACCTCGACCCCGCGGTACGTCACGGCAGCTCGAGGATAGAGACCGCTGGCGTCCTTGAAGTCGACGGTCACGTCGTAGACACCGATGCCGACCATCGCTGGCACACGTGCGTAGTGGATGAAGGCAAGCCCGAGTGCCGCCACGGAAACAACGGCGAAGATTCTCAGCTGGCGCTTGATCAGAGGAGTGAGCAACATCCGGGTAGTCCTAACAGAGTCCGAGGAGCTGGAGCATGCACGCGTCGTCCGGCTCGTCGGGCGCGGGAGCAGTGGGGTCTTCGCCACCGGTGTCGTCACCCCGCCCAGTCGGCTGATCCTCCGGATCGACCACCAACGGATCCTCGAGCGGATCCCCTGCCTGCAAGGCGGGTGGGATACCTCCTAGCCAGACGTCTGCGAGACCCGTGGCGCCGAGGTCCAGGGTGGCGAAGAGGTTCGCGTAGTCACCGCGGAGGATTTCCGTGGTCGTCATGGCCGGGAATGGAATGGTGATCGCGATCTTCAGGGCCTCCGGCAGAGATTCGCTCACCTTTCCGATGTTGGTCAGGATCGGCCCGAGCGAGTCGAGGTTGGCAAGCAATGCAGGCTCGCTCGCCTGGATCACCCGCACGGCGCGATCCCCAGCGAGGCCGGCGCGCGTCAGCGCTTCCACCAACCGCGCTCTCTCGTCCTCCAGCACCTTCAGACCTGGGGCGATCCGATCGATGGCGGTGGCGATCGAATGCCGATCGTCGCGCAGGCCCGCGCTCAGGTCGTTGAGGGACTCCAGCGCCGACACGATCTCGCCGCGATTGGCGTCGAGCACCGCGAGAAGGTCGTTCGCCCCCCGGATGAGGCCCCTGGTGTCGGGAACCTTGTCGCGCAGCGCGGTGGACAGCTCTCCTGTGATGGTGCTGATCTGTGAGAGCCCACCATTGTTCAGCAGGAGGGCGACCGCGCCCAGGACCTGCTCCGTGGCGGGATACGTCCCCGTCTGCTCCACTCCGATCACGTCGCCATCGGACAGCGCTTCCCGGTTGGCGAAGGCGCGCGACTCCGCCGCCGACGATACTTCGACGTACTGGGCGCCGAGCAGGGTCTTCTGTCCGATGGAGAACACTGCGTCGACGGGCAGGCGAACACTGTCGAGCAGGTGGAGGTGGACGACCGCCTCCCATCCGTCGACCTCGATCGCGCCGACAGTGCCGATCACCACGTTGTCCTTCTGCACCGTGGAGTTGGGGACCAGGTTCTCGATCTGGTCGAAGTGCACCTCGATCGTGTAGCCGTCGTCCCCGACAGCCACCTGGCCCGGGAGCGTGTTGTCGTTCGGCTGGATCGCGCATGCAGATCCGAGGACGGTCACCATGGACCACACGGCGATCCAGCGGCATCCCTTCATCACCAGATCCGTCCTCATCACGAGGTTCCCCCGACTCCAGTGACACCGAGCAGGCCGAGCAGCGGCTGCAGCGCGGTGGTGCACTGCTCACTGGTTCCGCCCGCCCCGAGGATCGCGCCGCAGACCAGCTCTGCGACGTTGTCTAGGCCGGACAACGTCGCACGGCCGGTGATGGCCTGGTCCTGGACGGTGTTGCTCAGCCCGATGATGGGGAAGGGCGCGACGTGAAGGATCCCCGCGAGTTCGTTGGACCGATCGGCCAAGGTTGCGGCGAGCACGTTGAGGTCGGTGACCGCGTTCCGGATCCGCCCGCGATGCCGATCGAAGTAGTCTTCGACGACATTCAGGACCGACGCGAGGTCTCGTAGAGCGCCGCCGAGATCGGAGCGGTTGGCGGCCAGGACACCGCTGACGTCGTCGAGCTCGGACGTGAAGCCACGCAAGGCCGCATCGTTCAGCGCGAGGTTCTTCGTGAAGCTGTTCAGATTCTCGATCGTGCTGAACAGGTCGGATCGACCGTCTGAAAGGGCAGTTGCGGCGTCTTGGAGCTCGGTGATGGCTCGGCGCAGGTCGATGGACCTGCCGTTGTCCAGCCCTCGCTGGATCGCGACGATGGCGTCGGCGAGCGGGCCCCGCCTCGCGCCCCGCTGCGGCCCGAGTGTCGTTGCGAGATCGGTCAGCTGTTGTTTCACGTCATCGAAGGTCACCGGCACTGCGGTCCTGCCGAGCTCGATGGTGGCGCCGTCCTTCAGCTTCGGCCCACCGGTGTAGACAGGCTCGAACTGCACGAACCGACCACTCACCAGGCTCGGCGAGACGATGGCGGCGCGCGCGTCTGCCGGGAGCGGTTGGTCGGAGTCGACCGTCATCGTCACGTAGACGCCCTCGGACTTGTTCTCGATAGCGGTGATCTCACCGACGCTGACCCCCAGCACCTTCACCTCGTCACCGACGTTCAGGCCTTCGGCACTGGAGAAGTAGGCGTGAACCGTGGTTGCACTCGCATCCCGATTCCACGCGAGGGCGCCGAGGATCACCGCGGCAACGACCACCAGGGTGACGACGCGGCGCACGCTCAGGAACTGACCTCGGAAGAAGTTCATCGCATGACCCCGGACAGGATGGGTGCCAATGTGGTCGGCGACGTGAGGTTCTGGATATAGGCATCAAACCATGGTCCGGTTGCGACGGCCTCGTTGAATCCGGTGGCGTAGCCCAGCAGGCCGGTGATGGTCGCTTTGAGGTTCACCCGGTTGCGATTGAGAGTCGCGACCACTCCATCCAGCTCGTCGAGCGCCGGACCCAGCACGTCGTCGGTGTCCTCGAGCAGAACGCGAAGCTGCTGCGACAGCTCGCGAGCGCCAGCAAGAAGACTGATCACGACCTGTTGGCGCCGGTCGAGCTCGGCGAGCAGCGAGCGACCGGCCCCGAGCAGCGCTGCAATCTGTCGGTCACGACTGGCGAGGACTGCTGTGACATCGCTCGCGCGAGCAACCAGTGAACGCAGCTCTTCGTCATTCGACGAGACCGCCTGCGACAACGAGCTGATGCCGTCCAGCGCAGGGCCAAGGTCCGGGCTGGCAGCTCTGAGGCTGTTCGACGCCTGCTCGAGCGCGGCCGCAAGTTGTTGCTTGTCGATCTCGGCGGTGGTCTCTGTGAGCTGGTTGAGGGCGCTGGTGAGGTTGTACGGCGCGGACGTGCGATCCACGGGGATGGTGTCGCCGGCTTCCAGGACGCCTGAACCGCGCGACTCGAGTTCCACCGCAGCTCGGCCGAGCAGGGTGACGGTGATGATCTGCGCTTCGGTGCGCTCGCCGAGCTTGATGGAGTCGTCGGTGATGACCAGGTCGGCGACAACGTGATCGACTTCGATGGCAACGTTGCGCACCTTGCCTACCTCGGCGCCGGAGATCAGCACCGAGTCGCCTTCCTTCAAGCCCCCGGCCTCGGCGAACTCCACGCTGATGACACCTCGATTTCCAACGAGCGGCAGGGAGTTGAAGTTCATCGCCGCAAGGACGACCAGCACCAGCGCCAAGGTGCCGACGAGGCCGCGCAGCGCAAGGCGATCAGGACTCAGATTCCGGCTCATCGCTTGCACCTCGGCGCGTCGGAATAGATCCACGGGGTAAGTAGTGCCTGGTTGTCCGTGATCCCGGTCTCGACGCGGACGCCGCAGAGGAAGAAGTTGAAGAAGTTGCCATAAGAGGCGGTGTTCTGGAGTTTGCGGTAGTGGACGGGGAGCTTCTTCAGCACGGTCTCGAGGGTTGAGGAGTTGAGGTTGATGCCTCGCGCGGTCGTCCGCAAGGCTTGGAGATCGGACCGTAGGTCGCCCCGCACGCGAGCGACGAGGGTCGAGGTCCGATCGGCGAAGCCGGTGAGCCGGGCTGCGGCGTCGAGGATCTGAGTGTCCTGCTTGTCGAGACCTGCGAGAAGCGCAGCGAGCCTGTCGATCAACAGTCCCACTGTGTCCTTTCGTGCGTCGAGCGTGCCAAGGACACTGTTGAGGTTGCCGATCACCTGCCCGATCAACACCTCCCGGTCACCGATGGCGGTGGTGAAGGAAGCGACGTGGTCCACGAGGTTTGCGACCGAAGACTCCTGGCCCTGGAGCACCTGGACGAGCTGACCGGACAGCTCGTTGACCTGGCTGGGGTTGAGCCCGGCGAAGAGTGGCTTGAAGCCGTTGAGCAGGGTGTCGAGGTCGAGCGCCGACTCCGTGTGCTCGGCCGGAATGGTGCCGCCAACCGGTAACGACTCACTCCTG
This sequence comes from Nocardioides stalactiti, assembly GCF_014180715.1. Taxonomy (GTDB): domain Bacteria; phylum Actinomycetota; class Actinomycetes; order Propionibacteriales; family Nocardioidaceae; genus Nocardioides; species Nocardioides stalactiti. Next base: position 59,077 of record NZ_JACEFC010000003.1, read on the forward strand.
GACGATGGGTCGTCGCTGCTGCGGGAAAGCTGGAGAATGCGGTCGCCGATAAGGTTCCGGTACTGGATTGTCGCATTGGTGTCGGTCGTGAGCTGGTGGCTGCTGCCGACTTCAAAGGTCACCATGACGGTGTTATCCGACCGGACATCGATTTCGGTGACCTTGCCGACGTCGACTCCTGCGATGCGGACTTCGTCTCCCACGGTCAGCCCGGAGACATCGTTGAACACCGCCCGATAGGTGTCGCGTTCGCCGGGACGTATTTCCCCTGTCACTAGCGCGACCCACACAGTGAACAGAGTGGCGACCGTGAGGAACACCCCGAACTTGACGAGGTCTCGACGCTCTTGATGCTTTTGCCTGCTCATTGCAGCTGAGTTCCTCCTCTGATCAGGCCGAGCAGGGTGTCCAGGACTGCCTGGTCCGGCGTGGGCTGAGGACCGACGTACGGGTTCGCGCCTGCCTGGAAGGCTGGCGGTGGCTGTTGCGCTTCAGTCTCGGTGACGTACGGAAGCCCGTAGCACGCCGGCCCGCGGTCGTCGCCCACCTCGGGCAGGTTCTCGGTGTACGTGTAGGGATCGCGTCCCGGGACGACGCGCGTGATGGTGGTGATGCCAGGATGTGTGCCGCCCACCGCATCTTCGGCGAGCTTGTTCGCCGAGGCCAGGCCGAGGACGATGCACGGCAGCTCCGGCGAGTAGCGGTCAAGGACGCGCGTGACCGGTGCGAGCAACCGCAGGCTGGTGACCAGTCCCTTCTCCGAGTTGCGTAGCAGGGTGTCGGCCTCGTCGCTGAAGCCCACCAGGCTCCGCTCGAGCGCCCGGAGGGAGGCCTGTTGTCGCACGAGCGTGAGGGACACGGTGCCTGCCTGGCTCAGCGTGGCAACCAGGTCCGGCCGCGCCAAAGCGTAGACGTCAGCGACGTCGTCGGCGACCTGGAGGTCGGCACTCAGCGTCCGGAGGGACGGGTTGAAGGACCGCAGGTATGCGTCGGTCTGAGAGATCAGGTCGCCGATGAGCTGACCACGCTCATCGATCGCGACCGCGACGGCGGTGAGTGCAGCGTTCACCTCTGCTGGCCTGGCCACGTCGAGAACCTTCGTCAGGTTCGTGAAGGCTTCATCCACTTCCACCGTCACCCGGTCCGCCGTGATGACGGCGCCGGGTTCGATGCTCTCTGCCCCCTCGGCGGTCTCCGACGGTGTCAGCTGGACGTACTTCGCACCGAAGGCGGTCGGTGGCACAATCTGCGCGGTCACGTCGGCCGGCACCAGCTCGAGCTCGTCTGGATCGATCTCCAGGGTGACCATCACTCGGTCGCCGTCGATGTCGACCGCCCCGACCGAACCGATCTCGACGCCGTGCAACTTGACCGGTGACCCCGAAGCGAGCGTGAGACCTGCCCGGTCGGACTCGACCGTCAGCTCCACTGAGTCCTTGAAGTCACCCCGGTACTTCGCGATCGTCCCGACGATGAGAAGTGCGATGAGCACCAGGAAGACCATTCCGTAGCTGACCTTGCGATCGATCCCGAGCCGTGTCGATGTCGTCCTCATGCTGTCTTCACCCCGCGATGTGGACAGACGGGCCACCCCAGACGGCGATGGCGAAGATCAGGTCGATGAACATGGTGCAGATCAGGGCAGAGCGCACCGCCTTGCCGACGGCCTGGCCAACTCCTGCTGGCCCACCCGAGGCGCGAAATCCGTGGTAGCAGCAGATCGACACGATGGCCAAAGCCATCAGGACCACCTTGACCATCGCCAGAAAGAGGTCCCCGGGGATGAGGAAGGTGTCGAAGTAGTGCATGTAGGTTCCGGGAGCCTGGTCGTAGCCGACGGTGACCACCAGGTATGTCGCGAGCCAGCACATCATCAGTGCGATCGCGAAAAGGGGGACGACGGCGATCAGCCCAGCGATGATGCGCGTGGTGACGAGGTAGGGAACCGGGTGCACCGCCATCACCTCGAGGGCATCGATCTCCTCGCTGACGCGCATTGCGCCGATCTGCGCGGTGAATCCAGCTCCGACGGTTGCCGTGAGCGCAATGCCAGCGATGATGGGCGCTACCTCGCGAGTGTTGAAGTAGGCCGAGAAGAAGCCGGAGAGCGTGGAGACGCCGATATTGTCGAAGGACGTGTAGGCCTGCAGGCCCACCTCGATGCCCGACGCCGCCGTCAGAAAGCCGATCACGAGAACGGTTCCGCCGATGAGGGCCAAGGCACCCGAACCGAGCGAGACTTCAGCCAGCAGCCGGACGACTTCCTTGGGGTAGTGCTTGAGCACCCGGGGGATGTGTGCATACGCGGCGCCGTGGAAGCTGAGCTGGTCGCCGAGATTGCGAAGCGAGGTCGTCGGCTTGGCCAGGTACTGGGTGATCTGGGACATCTCAAGCTCCCAGCTTGATCTGGAGGAACAGGGCGCTGATCACGCTGTTGGCTGCGAACAGGAGCATGAAGGCGAAGACAACGGTCTGGTTCACGGCCTCGCCGACCCCCTTGGGTCCGCCTTTGGCGTTGAGTCCGAGGTAGCACGCCGTTAGGCCTGCGAGTAGGCCGAAAACGGCGGCCTTTGCCTCAGAGGCGAGAAAGTCGGCGAGGCCGACGAGCAGTGTGAGGTCGGACAGGAAGAGCCCGGGAGTCGCTCCCTGCAGCACGACGGAGAAGAAGTAGCCGCCGACGAGTCCGACCACGGTCACGATTCCGTTCAGGGCAACGCCAACGAGGGTGGAGGCCACGACGCGGGGAACCACGAGACGCTCGATCGGATCGATGCCGAGCGTCACCATTGCGTCGATCTCCTCACGGATCTTGCGGGAGCCGAGGTCAGCGCAAATCGCTGTAGCACCCGCGCCTGCGACGACCAGCACGCTCACGATCGGTCCGATCTCGCGCACGACGGCAACCGCCGCCCCTGCTCCGGCGAGATCCACCGCGCCGATCTGGATCAGTAGCTGGTTCACCTGGAAGATGATCACGACGCAGAACGGGATCGCCACCAGGAGGGCCGGACCCAGCGAGACAGTGGTGACGAACCAGGCCTGGGAGATGAACTCGCTGAACCTGAAGCGGGTGGTGAACATGGTGCGGAAGACCTTGCCGACGAACGAGTAGAAGTCGCCGAAGGTGGACAACGCCTTGAAGGGCAGTGTGCCGCGCAGAGCTTCCGCGGCCATTTGCCGAGAGCCCTCTGACATTCCAGCCGGCCCGGGCCGTCGCGGTGCTGCTGATCGCTCGGGAGCCAGCGTCATCGAAAGACCTCCTCGGGATCCTTTGGGCCGCGGCTCCGCACTACATGGAGTGGAAGCCGCAGCGCGGCGGGTGCGGTCGGGGGGACCACGGGGTGGGCTGGAGGGACAGCTCGGAGCCGGACGTAGGCCCCTCCGGGCTCCGGGCGGTGGTCCCGTTCCCCCTTGTTGGGCCAGGCTGCCATCGCTCGTTCGGCCTGCGCTGTGATGGTGAGGCTGGGGTTTACGCCGAGGTTGGCGGAAATGGCGGAGCCGTCGACGACGTGGAGCCCACGGTGACCGTGGACTCGGTGGTAGGGGTCGATGACGCCAGTTTGTGGCGACTCGCTGATCGCACATCCCCCCAGAAAGTGCGCGGTCATGGGGATGTTGAAGATCTCGCCGACCGTGCCGTAACTGCCCCCGCCGATCCGCCGACTGATCGAGCGGACCACCTCGTTGCCCATGGGGATCCACGTCGGGTTCGGCTCTCCATGCCCCTGCCGAGATGTGAGGCGGACGCGCTTGCGACGCCACAGCCAGCCTCGCTTTGGAAAGACCGTGATCGAGTTGTCGCGGGTCTGCATGACCAGCGCGATGATCGTGCGCTGCGGCCAACTGCCGAGCCCGAACCAGGTCGACAGTAGGAGGCCGGGGTGGCGCGCTGCTTGCCCCAGCCAGCGCAGCCACCTCGGCACTCTTCCGCCCCCGTCGGTCATCAGCGTCAGCAGAAGGCCCATCAGGCCCGACCCTTCGCCGTAGCGGACGGGTTCGACGTGCGTGACCTCGTCGGGGTGGATCGAGGACGTGATCGCAACGCCGTGGTGGAAGTCATAGGCGGGCCTGTTGCGCAGCGTGGCGCTCGACGCGCACAGCGCCTCGGAGTTGGTCCGCGTCAAGTAGCCCAGCCGCTCGGACAGACCAGGCAGGGCACCGTTGCGCTTCATGCCGTGCAGCAGCTCCTGCGTACCCCAGGTTCCAGCCGCCAGAACGACCTGCGCGGCCGACACCGACGTCCGTCTCCGACGACTGCTGCCCGTTGCGTGGAGCTCTACCTCGTAACCACCCCCCGGACGGGGCGCTACACCGGTGACCGTCGTCAGCGAGCGCACCTCGGCGCCAGCTCGTTCGGCGAGGTAGAGATAGTTCTTCAAAAGAGTGTTCTTCGCGTTGTGGCGACAACCCGTCATGCACTCGCCACACTCCAGGCAGCCCCTTCGCTCCGGTCCGACGCCTCCGAAGTACGGGTCAGGCACCGGTCGACCCGGCTCCTTGTGGCCCTCGGCGCCGAAGCAGACACCGATCGGCGTTGGCCGGTAGGTATCGCCGCACCCCAGCTCGTCGGCGACCTCCTTGAGCACCTCGTCCGACGCGGTGAGGGTGGGGTTGTCGACAACTCCCAGCATCCGCTTCGCCTGGTCGTAGTGCGGAGCGAGCTCTGCCTTCCAGTCCGTGATCTGTGCCCACTGCGGGTCGTTGTAGAACGCGTCGGAGGCGGGCTCGTAGAGGGTGTTGGCGTAGACGAGCGATCCGCCCCCGACTCCAGCCCCGGCCAGTACGACCACGTCGCGCAGCAGCCGGATCCGCTGAATGCCTAAGCACCCGAGCCGAGGCGCGAACAGGAACTTCCGCACGTCCCAAGAGGTCTTGGCGAACTGGTGGTCTTCGAACCGTCGGCCCGCCTCGAGCACGAGGACGCGATACCCCTTCTCGGTCAATCGGAGTGCCGCCACCGAGCCACCGAAGCCGGAGCCGATGACCACCACGTCGTACGCGGTGTCGTCGAGCGAGTCGACGGACATGGCGAACCTCTTCTGAGCAATCGAGCGGCCCCCGCCGCGAGGGCCGCGACAAGACGAGGCCTCAACTTCATCAGGTGACGACCGTCACCGTCTCGTGCGTGCCGCCAACCTCAACGAACGGCCTTGTCCATTTGCACAAAGGGAGCCGGGGGCAACTAGGGTGGCGACATGGCAAGCAAGGACGCTTTCCCCGCCGATATCGCGCCCTGGCTGCTGAAGTATGTCGCTGAGCAGGCGCAGCCGGACCAGCTCGAGGCCTGGGTGCACCGGGTGACGGCGGCCCTCTTTGACGAGGTGTCCGACATCAGGATCATCGACGGCCTCGAGGACAGGGTGCAGGATGCCGTACGGGAACACTGGCTAGCTTTCCTCAGCGATCTCGTTCAGCCTCGTCAGCACTTTCATCTGGTCGAGGAGGCCGGGCGTCTGGCGGGACTTCTGGCCGAGCTTCAGATCCCGCTCGAGACACTGGTCCGCTTGTACCGGATCGCCCAGCTGGAAGTGTGGAACTACGTCAGTGATCTGATCGGAAGCCTGACCTCGGCCGAGTTCGACCGCGCTGATCTGCTGGTCTACTTCTGGGACCGCGCCGGTGTCTGGCTGGACAAGTCGGTCAGCACGTCGATCGACCTGTATCAGGAGGCTCGTGGCCGAGTGCTCGCCGGTGCGGCCGCTCAGCGCTTCGAATCCGTCAAGGCAGTACTCGACGGCCAGCTGACCGATGCTCGCGAGGCATCTCGGGCACTCGGCGGCTATCCGTTCTCCGCCCACCACACTGCTTTCGCGGTCTCTGTGGGCGACGCGGAGCAGGCCGGGGCTCTCGAGCCGCTCGCCGCCGACCTGCTACGCGCGGCCGGGTCTGCTCACCCGCTCGTCGTCAAGCCGGGCGGCCGCCAGCTGTGGCTGTGGGTCGCCACGCAGGGTCTGCTGGACCTGTCCAGGCTCGAGGGCCTCCCCAGCGGTCCCGGCGAGGCGTCGGTTGGCATCGGCACCTCCATCCCGGGAATCGGTGGCTTTGTCGCAAGCCACCGCGAGGCACAGGGGGCGCTCGAGGTCGCCGTCCCCGGCGCAGCGGCCTGGCTCAGCCGGTACGACGCTGTCGAGCTTCCCGTCCTCCTCGGCTGCAGCCCCGCTGTCGATCGTTTCGTCATGCGCCAACTGGGCCCGCTGGCGCGCGAGGATGAATCCATGTGCCGGATTCGCGAGACCCTCATTGCCTTCCTCGCGAGTGGAGGCAGTGCCGAGGAAGCCTCTCGGTTGCTCGTCGTGCACCGGAACACGGTCCGCTACCGCATCGCACAGGCCGAGGAACTGCTTAACCGCCCGATCGCCAAGATCAGCCCCGCTCTCTCGGTCGCCCTCGACCACCACGCCCTCTACCACCGCGTATAGGCGCTCCCTCCACCAACCGCGACATGGTGGTGTGCGCAACGGGTCACAATAGACGCCGGCGGGGCTTCCCCTCTCCGCAGATTCCGTGAGTCGACCAGCCTTCGACGGCGACCGGCCCGGCGCTTGTGCGTTGGCCCTGCTGCTCGCTACTTGACTGAACTCGTGCACAAGACGACGTCTGCTGGAACGTGGGAGCCTGATGGCGCTCTATAGGACAGGAGTCACATGAGCCAGAGCATCGGTCTCATCGACCGGGTCTTCCTCGCCGCGGAGACCCCCCGCACCATGCTGCACGTGGCAGCACTGTTGCGATTCTCCCCTCCCCCCAATCCTGGTCAGCGCTATCTGTCAGAGTTGGCGGACGAGGTGCGGGCAGAAGTCGCGGTCGCCCGTCCCTGGAACCTGAAGCTAGCCCATCCGCGGCTCGGTCCCGGGCCGCTGCAGCGCTGGGTCGTGGAGGACGACATCGACCTCGAGTACCACGTTCGTCGCTCGGCTCTGCCAAGTCCCGGCGACGAGAGGGAGCTCGGTGCCCTCGTCTCCAGGCTGCACAGTCGTCAAATCGACCTCTCCCGCCCGCCCTGGGAGATGCATCTCATCGAAGGGCTAGACAACGGAGGGTTCGCCATGTTTGTCAAGATGCACCACGCCCTCGTCGACGGCTACACCGGCATGAAACTACTCCAGCGCAGTCTGTCCACTAGCCCCGACGACCTCGAGTCCCCCATTCTCTTCGCTGCCAACGCTCCGGCGCGGCCGTCAAGGGATCAGGGATCGAAGGCCCCGTTCGTGAGCGCGGGAACCGCGATGGTCGACGCCCTGCGCTCGACCAGGTCGCTCATTAGTGCCACGACCAGGGCGGTGATGCCCGTGGGATCGGCAGACCTCATCCGGCCGCACGAGGCGCCCCGGACCATCCTCAACACCCGCATCGGTCGAAGCCGGCGCTTCGCCACCCAACAGCTGGACCTGGACGGACTGCGGATGCTCGGCAAGCGCCACGGTGCCTCTCTCAACGACGTGAGCCTCTGCTTGGTCGGCGGGGCGCTGCGCACCTACCTCACCGAGCTGGGAGCGCTCCCCGACAAGCCGTTGGTCGCGCTGGTGCCAGTAAGTACGCGGCGGGACGGCGACGCCGGCGGAGGCAACGTGTTCGGCGCGGTACTGGCTTCACTGGGCACCGACCTAGCCGATCCCCACGAGCGACTGGCTGCCGTGGTGGCCTCGACCAGGGCGGCGAAGGCGCAGCTGGCGGGCATGGGGCCACTCTCGGCCGTCGCCTACGCCGCCCTCCTCGTCGCGCCGATGCTGGCGCAGGCGGGGCTCGCCGCGGTGGGCGCGCCACTGCCTGGCCCGTTCAGCTTCAACCTCATCGTCAGCAACGTTCCCGGCCCACAAGAGGACAGGTACTTCCGTGGGAGTCGTCTCGAGGCGATGTACCCCGCGTCGTTGCAGCTGGATGCGGCCGCGCTCAATATCACGTTGTTGTCTTATGCAGGCACCCTGAACTTCGGCTTCTCCGGTGATCGTGAGGCCGTGCCCCACCTGCAACGGCTGGCTGTGCTGCTGGGCGAGGAGTGGGCGTCCATGTCGCGGTGACGCTGCGCGGTGACCTCAGCGGCGCAAGTCCTTGCTGTTCAGCTTGGAGGCTCAGGCCCGCTCGTGTCAGCTCCGGCTGACTCGCTCCACGTACGCCTGCCGAGCTGCGGTGTCCACGCGGTCGAGGAAAACAGTGTCGGTTCCGAGCACCGCACCGAGCCGGGTTGCGATCCGCTCCGGCACGAACTTCATCGCTGCGACCAGAGAACCCGCCACGCGCGTCACCCGAACGAACGGCTGCGGCCGCTCAATTAGCGCCGCAGTGGCCTGCGCGATCTCCTGCGGCTCGGCGTTGCGCATGCCCTTCGCCCCGGTTGTCCCGGACACCAGCTCGGTGTTGGTGAAGGTGGGCCGCACCGTGGACAGGGTGACGCCCGATTTGCGGTACTCCAGCCGGGCCGCCTCGGTGAATCCGATGACGGCGAACTTGGTGCCGCAATAGGTCGCCAGCCCCGGCACGGGCAGCTCCCCGGCCAGGGAGGCCGTGTTGATGATGTGGCCCTGCCGACGCGGCAGCATCCGCTGAAGCGCGAGCTTCGTGCCGAAGATGACACCCAGGACGTTGATCTCGACCTGTCGACGCGTGACCTCGTCCTCCTCTTCGTGGGCATGACCGGTGGGCATCACGCCCGCATTGTTGATGAGCACGTCGATCGGGCCGAGCGCGTCCTCGGTGGCGTCGAGGAAGGCGCTGATCGACTTCGGGTCAGTCACGTCGAGCCGGACCGCCACCTCGACCCTGAGGTCCTTGGCAGCGGACTTGAGTTGGATCTCGTCGATGTCGCCGATCGCCACGCGATGGCCGCGCCTGATCAGTTCCTCGGCGGTGTGGAAGCCGATGCCGCGAGCGCCGCCAGTGATGGCGACCACACGTGGTCTCGTCATCGTCGTCATATTGCCTGTTCCTCTCAGAAGCCGAGCCGCTGTCGCAGGCCGCGTCCGGCGGCCAGCCGCAGCACACGGCCGGCGATGGCCGTACGCCGGGCGGAGTACGGGTACCAGGTGAGCTCTTTGGCGGCCAACGGGATGCGCGGTTCGGTGATGGCCTGCACGCGGCAATACTTCCGCAGACCCTGCGCTCCACCCAGCCGCGCGCCCAAGCCCGACGACTTCCAGCCGCTGTGCGGCAGCCCAGCCGCGAACAGGTTGCTGAAGACGTCGTTGACGTTGACCGCCCCGACGTCGAGCCGATCGGCCATCCGGCGACCGCGCGCGACGTCGCGCGTCCACACGGTAGCGGACAGCCCGTAATCCGAGTCGTTGGTCAGGCGCACCGCCTCGTCCTCGTCAGCCACTCTCATGACCGGCAGGGTCGGGCCGAACGTCTCTTCGGTCATGCAGACCATGCGGTGGTCGACGTCGACGAGCAGCGTGGGGGCGTAGAAGTTCCCCTCAGCACCACGGGCTCCCCCGACCAGCACCCGTGCACCCGATTTCCGAGCATCCTCCACGTGGCGCTCCACGGTGTCCACCTGCGCCCGCGTCACCATCGCACCCACGTCATCGCGTGGGCCGGACCCCTGCCTGAGCGAGTCCAGTGCCTGCACCAACTTCTCCACGAACCGGTCGTAGACCTGGTCCACGACGTAGACGCGCTCCACGGAGATGCACACCTGACCGGAGTTGAACATCGCCCCCCACACGATGCCGTGCGCGGCGCGGTCCAGGTCGGCATCCTCCAGCACGATCGCCGCGTCTTTCCCCCCCAGCTCCAGGCTGACCGGCTTCAGGAGCTCGGCGCAGCGAGTGGCGACGCGGCGCCCGGTGGCCGTCGACCCGGTGAACTGGACGAAGTCGACGATGTCGACCACCGCCGCTCCCGTCTCACCGGCACCAGCCACGTGGGCGAGCACGGGTGGCGCGCCGATCTCGTGCCATCCCTCAACGACGCGCGCGCAGGTCAGTGGCGTCATCTCCGAGGACTTCGTCAGGACGGCGCACCCGGCCGCCAATGCCGGTGCCGCGTCCATCAGGAAGAGCGTGATGGGGAAGTTCCAAGGGATAATGAGGCCCACGACCGGGTAGGGCCGATAGGTGCGAGTCAGCCGCTTCGGGAGGCTCAACAATCCTCCGGCACCGACGCGTTCGGGAGCAAGGAATGCCTTCGCCTGGTCAGCGTAGAAGGAGATGAACTCGCACGAGGCCGTCGTCTCCACCAGGGCGTCCGGCCGCACCTTGCCAGTCTCCGCCACGAGCATGTCCGTCAGCTCGTCGGTGTGTTCGAGGATCCAGGTCCGCCAGCGGCGCAGCCACATCGCACGGGCCGCCGGCCCCATGTCCCGCCAATCGGCTTGAGCGGCACGGAGATCGGCCGCGACAGCTTCTACACCAGAGGCGTCGACGACCGGCACGGAGCGGACCACCTTTCCGTCAATGGGTCGACGGATGTCGAGGATGGATGCGGACGGGGCGTTCATGGGAGCTCCTGTCGAGGGACGCGGCCGGACTGGATGACCGAGGCCGCGAGCTGATGAGCAGCCTCAGATGTCGATGACATTCAGAACGCCGTCGGCGTGCAGAGCGCGAAGGCGCTTCTTGTCGAACTTCCCGACCGAGGTCTTGGGCACCTCGGGGACGAAGCACCACCTTTCGGGCAGCCACCACTTCGCAACCTTGCCCTCCAGGAAGTCGCGCAACTGACCAGGCGCGACCTCGCTGCCGTCGCGGAGCACGATCACGGCCAGAGGTCGCTCCTGCCACTTCTCGTCCGGTACTCCGATCACCGAGGCTTCCAGAACGTCGGGATGACCGGCGAGCTCGAGCTCGAGCTCGACCGAGGAGATCCACTCGCCACCGGACTTGATCACGTCCTTAGCACGGTCTGTCAGCGTGACGAAGCTGCGCTCGTCGATGCGACCCACGTCGCCGGTGCGTAGCCACCCGTCCTGGAACTTCTCGCCGTCCTCGTCGGCAACGTAGGCGCCGGTAACCCAGGGACCCCGCACCTGCAGCTCGCCGACCGATGCGCCGTTGTGCGGCAGCTCGTTGCCCTCGTCGTCGACCAGCCTCAGTTCCACGCCGGCCACCGGGCGGCCCTGGGTAGCGCGCAGCGCCCACTGCTCGTCAGGGCCGAGAGCGGCCGGTGGCCTGGCGATCGTGGCGAGCGGGGAGGTCTCGGTCATCCCCCACGCCTGCACGATGTGCACGCCGTACTTCTCCTCGAATGCTTGCATCAGGTGAAGCGGTACGGCGGATCCCCCACAGGCGACCAGCCCGAGGGAGGAGACGTCCTGGCCCGGGTTGGCCTCGAGATAGTTGAGAACCTCGCTCCAGATCGTGGGGACCGCGCCGGCGATGGTCGGCTTCTCGGTGGCGATGAGCCGCACCAGCGGCTCAGCCTGCAGAAATCGGTCGGGCATGAGCAGGTCCGCACCCGCCATCATGGCCGCGTAGACCAGGCCCCAGGCGTTCGCGTGGAACATGGGCACGATCGCCAGGATGCAATCGTCACCGGTGACGCTGAGTCCGTCGGCCGCGCACGCGGCCATCGAGTGCAGGTAGGTCGAACGGTGGCTGTAGGCCACCCCCTTGGGGTTGCCGGTGGTGCCCGAGGTATAGCACATGGCTGCGGCGGACCGCTCGTCCACGTCGGGCCAGTCGAACGTTCCTGGATGGCCGGCGATGAAGTCCTCATACCCGACGACGGTGACGCCGTCGCGGCGCAACTGCGTCGGGTCGGCCTGCCCGGTCACGACGACAGTGTGGACGCTCTGGATCTGCGGCAGCACGGGTGCCAGTAGCGGCGCCAGGCTGCCGTCCACGATGACGACCCGGTCCTCGGCGTGGTTTCCGATGTAGGCGAGCTGCTCGGCGGTGAGACGAGGATTCAAGGTGTGCAGCACGCCGCCCATGGACGGGACGGCGCAATAGGCCTCGACGTGCTCCTGGTTGTTCCACATGAAGGTGGCGACTCGCTCGTCGCCATTGACGCCACAGGCGCGCAGCGCGTGGGCGAGCTGGGCCGACCGGCGTCCCACCTCCGCGAATGTCCCGCTCGTGACGCTGCCATCCGGTTGCAAGGTCCGCACGCGCGCCCCGCCGTGAACGCGTGCACCGTGGCGCACAATCGCTGCCGTCGTGAGTGGGACGTCCATCATCGTGCTCTTCATAGGGTTCCTTTGTTGTGGGGAGCAGGTGGCGGCGGCTCGTAGAGACCGAGCCGGCGGGGCGACGCTCAGGTTGCTCCGGCGGTCAGGAGCTCGGCCCGGTCGACGGGAAGTCCTTGGGCGATAGTCCGCTTGCTGAACACGAAGTCGCGCGGCCGGTTGACACAGTCAGCTGCGATGAGCTCCCCAGCGCGCAGGTAGAAGCAGCTGAAGTCGCGGTCGCTGATCGGGTCACCACTAAGTACGACCTCGTCGTACCCCGTGTTCAGTCCTGCGATCTGAAGCTTGACCTCGTACTGGTCCGACCAGAACCAGGGCAGCGCTCTGATCGTCCTGTCGTTACCGCACAAGGTGGCGGCAGCGACCTTCGCTTGTTCCCCGGCGCTTGGCACGGACTCAAGCCGAATGCGCCGGCCGTACCGTCCCATCAGGTGGCTAGCGCAGTCGCCCGCGGCCACGATGTCGTGGTCGCTGGTGCGGGCATGGTCGTCGATCACGACCCCGTCATCGACGAGGAGACCCGCGGCGGCAGCCAGCTCGGTGTTGGGCTCGATGCCAATCCCGACGATGACGAGGTCAGCCGCGAGCTCGTCGCCATCGGCCAACCGGACCCCTCGGACGCGGTCCTCGCCACTCAGCGCCTCAACGACAGCACCGGTATGAATGGTCACTCCCGCGTCGCGGTGGATCCGCTCGTAGAACGCGGACACTTCCAGTGCGGTGACCCGCTCAAGCACGCGCTCGGCCGCCTCGACCACCGTCACGTCCAGTCCTAGAGCGTGGAGGGAAGCAGCGGTTTCCAGACCGATGTAGCCACCACCGATGATGACCGCTCGCCGACCCAGCTGTGAGGACTCCCTGATCTGCTCCACGTCCGCGAACGTGCGCAGATAGTGGACTCCGGAAAGGTCGGCTCCCGGAATGGTGAGCCGCCGAGCCCGGCCCCCCGTGCACAAGGCCAGCTTGTCGTAGGGCAGGGTCCGACCGCCCTCCAGCACGACGCGGCCCCTTGCACGGTCGATCGACTCCACACGCGCATCGACCAGCTGGATCTGCTGCTTGGCGTAGAACTCCGCCTTCCGAATAGTCAGCTCTTGCAAAGTGCTCTTGCCGGCGAGATAGGCCTTGGACAACGGCGGTCGCTGATAGGGCAACGTTGCCTCATCCCCCAACAGGACTACCTCGCCGTCCCAGCCTTCCTGGCGCAGGCTAGCGGCCAGTTGAGCCCCAGCATGGCTGGCTCCGACGACGATCGCGGTCCCGTTCGTCATGCGCCGTTCTTCGCGGTCAGGCGCACCATGAGCTTGCTGATGCCCCGCACGAAGTTGGACTGGACGTACTCCGGCTCGCCGACGACCTCGATGTTCTCGAAGCGAGGAAGCAGTTCCTCCCACAAGATCCTCAACTGGAGCTCGGCCAGCCGGTTACCCATGCACCGGTGCACCCCGAATCCGAATGCAATGTGGTTGCGCGCATTCTTGCGGTCGATAATCAGTTCGTCAGGTCGCTCGAAGACGCGCTCGTCCCGGTTCCCCGAGGCGTACCACATGACCACCTTGTCGCCCTTGCGAATGAACTGCCCATTCAGCACTGTGTCCTTCTTGGCGACGCGGCGCATGTACGCGAGCGGGGTCTGCCAACGGATGATCTCCGAAACCATGTTCGGGATCAGGTCCGGATTCGCCTTGAGCTTCTCGAACTGCTCGGGGAACTGGTTCAGCGCGAGCACGCCGCCACTCATCGAGTTGCGCGTGGTGTCGTTGCCGCCGACGATGAGCAGCACCAGGTTGCCCAGGAACTCCATCGGACGATCGATGAGGTCCTTGGTGTCCTCGTTGGTCTGCAGCATCGTGATCAGGTCGAAGCCGGGCTCCTCCCCAGCAGCGAGCCGGGCCGCCTTGTCGTGCCACAACGCGCTGAGACCCCGCGCCATATCGACCATGCCATTGAACACCTCGTCGTTGTCGGAGGGACCACCGTTGGCCTGCTCCATCGAGCTGGCCAGGTCAGACCACTCGACCAGCTTGCGACGCTGCTCGTAAGGGAAGTCGAGCAGGGTCGCCAGCATCCGCGCCGTGAGCTCGATCGAGACGTTCTGCACCCAGTCGAACGGCTGGTCCACCGGGAGGTCGTCCAACACCTCGCGAACGCGCGAGCGAATCAGACTCTCCATCTCACGCAGGTTCTTTGGTGCGACCACCCCTTGGACCGCCGCTCGCTGCCGGTCGTGACGAGGCGGGTCCATCGCTATGAACATGGCGATGTCCATGAACTTCGGAGGCGCACCGATGATGATGAACGGCTCTGCCGAGAAGACCTCGTGGTTCTTGTCGACAGCGATGATGTCGGCGTGCCGGGTGACCGACCAGAACGGCCCGAACGGGCTGTTGGGCTGGTAGTGCACGGGAGCCTCGTTCCGCACACGCTCGAAGTACGACCGCCACTTGCCCTGGCGGTAGAGGAACGGGTTGCTCAGGTCGATGTCGGCGAGCTCGACCTCCTCCACGGGCGGGATGGGACTCTCGACGAAGATCTTCTGTCCATTCGTCCCGGTCACCCAGCGACGAGTCTTGTCGTAGAGATGGGCGCCCCGGATCTGCAACTCGATCGGGAGGGTCGACTGGACCTTCTCGCTCAGCGTGTCTGCAACGTTCATGATTATCGATCCACTTCTCTTGTCGATCACATCTGGAACTCAGGCAGCTGGACGATGAGGCCGTCCCACTCCTGCGACACCCTCATCTGACAGGACAGTCGGGACGTGGGCTGCCGTTCAGGATTCATCGACAGCATCTCCTCCTCGACGGGCTCGGAGAGACCCACCGTGTCCGACCAGTGCGCGTCGACGATCACATGACAGGTGCCGCACGCGGCTTCTCCCCCGCAGTCGCCGTCGATGCCTGGCACCATGTTGTCTACAGCGATCTGCATGAGCGACTGGCCCTCGTCCAGCGGCGCCTCGTGCTTCTCGCCGTCGTGGGATACGAAGGTGACTACTCCCATGGTCCAACTCCTCACGGATCGAAACGTGTTCGAAAGTCTTGTGAGTCCGATCCCGTGTGGCTATGGTCACCTCAGTCAGAATGTTGTGATTTCGGCTCAGAGGACGCACTGCATGCGCGCGCCCGAACCCGGCGTCCCTCCCCTCGCCTTCGCGCAGATGCTGCTCAGCGCCGCGATCGGACCCGAGGCTAGGGCCCGATTTCGCGAGGTCATGGCCCGCGAGGGAACCCATGAGGCTGCCCTGGTGGCGTCCGGCGTCCCGGCACCGGTGCGCTGGTTTCGGGAGGTCTTCCCAGATCTCGATACGGACGAGGCGACCCGACTGGGGTTGGATTTCGCCGAGCACGCTCACCTGACCTCCTTCGGACCATTGAGCATGCCGCTGGTGAGCGCGGGATCAGTCGCCGAGATCGTCGAGCTCCTCGCCTATCTGCCGTTGATCTCGACCGCCGTGCGCCCCCAGTTCCACACCAACGAGCGTGGTCTCACGGTCGGGCTTACCGGCCACACGGGCGATCCGGACCTGGACTGCCTGGTCATCGCCTACTGCGGGGCCACGGTGCTGCGCCTCTTGGACATGCTCGCCGGGACCTTGCCCTCGATCAGACTCCACCTCGGCTGGCCGACACCGTCGTCCTGGACCGAGGAAGGGGGACCGCGCGGCACGCGTGTGATCTTCGACGCCCCCACCTCCTACGTGCAGGTCCCTCGAGATGCCCTCGACGAGGCATGCCGCTTCGCCGACCCCGTCGCATACCGCGTCGCGATATCGGAACTGCGCCGAGCGCTGGAGCGACGCGACGGTGCAGTCTCCTTCTCGGAGCGAGTGCGGGTCATCCTGGAGGACGACCCCAGTCAGTTTCACAGCCAGCGCGTCGCTCACCAGCTCTGCATCTCCACGAGCACCCTTAAGAGGAAGCTCGCCGAGGAGGGAACCACCTTCCGAGACATCCGCGAGTCCTGGCTGCGGGAACGGGCTATCGTTCGCCTGCTCGACTCGTCCGCGACGATAAGTCAGGTGGCTGGCGAGCTCGGCTATAGCGATCTCACCAACTTCTCGCATGCCTTCAAGCGGTGGACTGGACAGTCCCCGAGCGAGTTTCGCCAACTCAGCGCGCGCTTCCGCGACCACGGTTGATCAGTGAGTCCCCGATAGCGGTGTAGCGCGATCCAGGTCGGAACTGGGCCGATCTATTCACGCTGCCCCGGCTCAGAACGCCCCCAGAACACGGGCTTGCCAGCGAGGGCCCCGCATTGTCGAGGCCCTCGTTGCATCTGGACGTTTCACGAGAGCAAACTGCGCTTCCCAGACCCTGACTCGTCCCCGGTGCCGAGTGCCTGATCAGGCTCGTAATCGATGAGCCCGCGGTTGGCCGAGCCCCGTATGCAGGCACGAGCGACGTGGGGCAAGGTGGGCCTGATGCGCTCGGTCTGCGAGTGGCTATGCGTTGCACGTCTGCGATCAAGTGGCCCATCCGCAGTGGGCGTCGGAATCATTGGACGCTGAGGAAACTGTCGTCGTCGATTGGGAGCCCCACGCTCTGGGCGAGATCACGCATGACCAACCAGACCTGGTGCGCGATCCGTGCGACGACCTCTTCCTGGGACTCGTCGCGGTGGTCCAGCCACCAGATTATCCCGGCGTCGACCATGCCCATGAGCCCGGCCATGACGCCGTCCGGGGGATCAACTTGGACGTCAGGAGTGCGCAAGTAGGCCGACGCTGCGGCCACCACCTCACCCAGGAATCGCGTCCGCCCCAGCCTGGCGCGGTGAGTGTCCTTGCTCTGCTGGCGTGCGGCCATGAAGCGATAGAGATTCGGATGTCCGGCAGCCCAACCGACGGCAGCACCTATCACACCCCCGATGATTGTTGGAGCTGTACCACTCACTCGCATGGCGGGCCGAACAGCATCAATGAGCTGGTCGGAAGCGAACCGCAGCACTTCGCTCTCGAGATCCTCCTTACTGTCGAAGTGGCGGTAGACGTGGGGCCGCGCCACCCCAGCCCGGTCCGCAATCTGGGCGGTGCCGACCCCGACCCCGTGCTCCTCGATCGCGCCGGCAGCGGCGACAACGATCCGGTCACGCTGCGGGGCTCGGTGGGATTCGTGCGCGGTCGACCGGCGCACCACGGCCGTGTCCACCCACTTCGCGATATCCACGACCGCAATCTAACCCACGGCACTGGCGCGGGTACACGTCGTACCCGTAGTCTGGTACAGGTTGTACCCGGCACTCACTACCCCTTGGAGGACCTATGCCCGGCCGCCGTTCGCCCTGGATGACCCAGGACCTGGACGACTTCCGTCAGCTCGCCCGCATGTTCTGCGAGAAGGAGATCAAGCCCCACATGGAGCGGTTCATCGCGCAAAAGCGCGTCGACCGCGAACTTTGGACCCGAGCTGGCGAGCTCGGCCTGTTGTGCGCGTCCATTCCAGAGGAGTACGGCGGGGGCGGCGGCAACTTCTTTCACGAGGCGATCCTCATCGAGGAGCAGGCACGCATTGGCGACAGCAGCTGGGGCGCTTCGCTACACAGCGGCATCGTCGCGCACTACCTGCTGCACTACGGCACCGAGGAGCAAAAGCAGGAGTGGCTCCCCAAGATGGCGTCCGGCGAGGTCGTCACCGCCATCGCGATGACCGAGCCCGGCACAGGTTCGGACCTACAAGGAATCAAGACCAGGGCAATCCGAGAAGGCGACGAGTACGTCATCAACGGCGCTAAGACCTTCATCACCAACGGCTACCACGCCGACATGGTCCTGCTCGCCTGCAAGACCACCCCCGATGAGGCCGCTGCAGGCGTGTCCCTGGTCATCGTGCCGACGAACGCCGAGGGATTTCGCCGTGGCCGGGTCCTTGACAAGATCGGCCTGAAGGGCCAAGACACCTGCGAACTCTTCTTCGATGACGTACGGGTGCCTGCCAGCAACTTGCTCGGTACCGAAGAGGGCCAAGGCTTCATCCAGCTCATGATGCAGCTGCCGCAGGAGCGGCTCCTCGTCGCAATCAGCTGTGCCGCGTCGATGGATCTGATGCTCGACCTGACACATGAGTACACATTGTCGCGCGAGGCGTTCGGCAAGCCAATTTTCGGATTTCAGAACACCAAGTTCAAGCTCGCCGAGGTCGCTACCGAGGCCCGCGTTACCCGCGCCTTCATCGACGAGTGTCTTGACCTGCACGTCAAGGGCGAACTGGATATCCCGACCGCCGCCATGGCCAAGTACTGGTCGTCGGAGCGGGCTCAGCAAGTAGCCGACATTTGCCTGCAACTCCACGGCGGCTACGGCTACATGGAGGAGTATCCGATTGCCCGCGCGTGGACGGACCTGCGCATCAGTCAGATCTACGCCGGCACCACCGAGATCATGAAGGAGATCATCGCCCGGTCTCTGCCGACGCCCACCTGATCCGGGCCTCGGCTGTCCGAGGCAGTCCCGGATTCCCGCAGCTCTTCGGTGGCGCCAGCACATTAGTAAGGCGAGATCCACGCGGCGAAACAAGCGGGTTCAGATCGCACGCGCTGTTCACCACAACAGTTGATGGGACCCGGACAGACCCTTGAGGTCGGTCCGGGTCCCTGCTTGAGGTCGAACTCCGATCTGGCATCTGCGGGAGATCCAGCACTCAACCACACAGTCCACCTGGAGCGCGGACCCCACTCCCGACTCGCTCCTGACAGTCCAACACCCCCGCTCAAAGGCCAGCCGCGTGGTATGTTGCACTGTGAGTACAAACTACAGCTACAAACGATCAGTCTGACATGCGCGCTCCCGTGAGCGGTACGGGGCGGTCTGCCTGGGCTCACCACCGCGAAGGACCGCTCCCCGGACCAGGTAGAGCCGGGACCGGCTCGACGCGTCGCACGAAGGGAGTCACCGCTGCGATCGATGCGCTTGAGGCAGCAGCGGCCTTCCTCACCAGATCCACACGGAATGGAGTCGACCATGACGCACGCACCCACCTACAGGCGAGCCGCTGTTCTCCAGGCCGTCATCAAGGAGGCCCAGGCCAGGCAGGACGGCCACCTCCCGTGCGAACTTCCGGGAGTGAGCATCACCTTCCACGACACCGAAGACCTCATCGGCGCGCTCCTCCTCCGCTGGCACACGCGGCTGGCTACCGCGCTCGAACGCTCGGTGGCCGACGAACCGCTGGACCGAGAAGCGGCGGTAGTGAGGGCTTGGCGGACGGCCCGAGACGAGACGGCCGGGCTTCGCCTCGTCCTTGACCGTCTCGCGGCCAATCCGCCGAACGATGCCGTGGAACGTGCACTCTGCACTACGGCGCGCAATGACTGGGCCTATATGGCGGTGGCGGCAGGGCTGGCGAGCACCCTCGACGCGACCGCCGCGCGCGTCGGCCGCCAGCTGGAGTTGAAGGCGCGCAACGGCGATCACCCCGAGCTCCTCGCCGCCGTGTCCGCGCCGGAGTCGTTGCTGATGCGGCTGCGAGATGTACTCACCGCCTGACAGCGTGCGCGACAGCGGAACAAGCAGGTCGACGATCACCTGATTGAACTGCCCCTGGAGGTGCGGAGGTCACGGACGCTCTAGTCCCGGGAGTCCGGATCCGGACCGCTGCCGTGGTCGTGGTCGTGGGTCGTGGTCGTGGGTCGTGGTCGTGACCCAGGTCCGCTCACGTCTCGGTCTGCAGTCCACCCAGGATGACGTCACAGACCTCGTTGGCCACAGTGGCGGGATCGCTCGACAATCCCGCCACGGCGTGGGTAAGGCCGGCGACGGTGACCGCCCCGAACACGCTGAGCGCGGCGGCGAAGGGGTTGTCGAGTTTGCGCAGGGTGCCGTCTTCGACGCCCTCTTCCAGGAGACGTTCGACTGGCTCGTGGAAGGCCATTTGCAGTGCCTTGGCCAGGTCGGGAAGTCGAGACGCACGGCCAAGTTCACCGACCAGGGCGCGGCAGACGGCCGGGTTCTCGAGCATCACCGAGAGCTGGGCGCCCACGACTGCTTTGAGTCGGTCTCGGGCGGTGCCGGTGCCGGCTACTGCGGTGCCGACCTCGCCGGCGACGAGATCGAGCATGTCGTGGAGCAGGAACGCGAGGATCTCGTCTTTGCCGGTGAAGTAGTAGTACAGCGTTGCTCTCGGGATGCCGGCCGCCTCGGCGATTTCGTCGATCTTGGCGTCCCCGATTCCGCGCTCGGCGATCAGCTCGGCCGCGCCGTACAGCTTGGCGGCCAACTTGGCCGGTACCTGTCGCACGGACCCACTCCCGACTCGCTCGAGTCGAAGCCTCAGCCATTCTGACGCTCGACACCCCTTTGGTGCCAATAGCCTATGCTGTACTGCAAGTACAAACTAGCGATCCAGATGATTGGTGCGGCATTGGGGTGCTTCAGGGACGGTTGGCACTGGGCGGTTGCGCCCGGTGTTGGCGGTCGGGCTCCGGTTCCCGAAGGCCGTCGTGGTCTTTTGGGCCCTGGCCGCGGGCGCTGACGTTCTTGGTGGCGCACGTCATCCCTGAAGAGGCGGGGACTGTCAAGAGCGGGCCGGCCTTCTGTTGCCCTCGACCCGGAGTAGCTGGGCGCGACGAGAAGGCGGGGGTCAAGGCCCGGGCGTAGCCCGATCGCGAAGCGGCCGTCAGGGCCTTGAGGCCGTCGCCGTTCGGCGTGTCAACGCCCGGTCGAGAATTGACCCCTTTCCGTCGGGCGGGTTCGACGCTCCGGGATCAGTTTTCAACCGGCGCTGACACGGCGCCAGAATGTCCGGGATGTCGAGGGTAGCGAATCTCCTCGCTCGGTTATCGCGGGATCTTGGTGGGCAACTTGGCTCGCATCAGGGCCGGTGCTTGCCGGTGGGAGCAGGCCGGGTGGCTGCTCGGTGATCCCTTCGCGGCGTAGTCGGCCGACAGGGGTCGTGGCCGGGCGGCATGATGGGGTGCGCCAGTCCGGTCGGTCGGGGTCAATCAGCATGTGTCGGATGCTCTCAAGCGTTGTGTCGAACACAGTCGACGCTAGGTACGCGACATCGGTTCCGCCCAGCGGCGCGGCCACCGTAGATCCAAGCGGGCGCCCCGCGAACCCCTTACGGGCAGACTGCGCTCAGCTGTGATCGACGAACGTGGACCCAGGTGATCGCCAGACGCATCCTCAACTCCATAGGCCGATGAGGCCCAATGCAAATGGAGGAAGTCATGAAGGACAAACTGTTGTACAGGATTCCGGAGGTCGCCGAACACCTGAACGTCAGTCGCTCCAAAGTGTACGAACGGGTCTGCTGCACGGATAGGTGACATCTGATCTGCGTCGATGTGTGTCGACGCTGGAAGGATGTGCACCATGCCGAAGGCGTTTCCCAAGGAGTTCCGCGAGGACGTGATCCGGGTCTATCGCGACT
>NZ_JACEFC010000030.1:0-17803 GCF_014180715.1 Nocardioides stalactiti
TCGGCGTGCTCCCGCTCGTCGCGATCGGGGGCATCGTCGCCGCACGAGCGCCCCTTGTCTGGGCCGCCGGCACCCACGGCATCGCCGTCATCGGCGGGATCTGGCGACAACCCGATCCCGTCCTCGCCGCGAAGGAGCTCGCCGCCGGCAGCGGAGCCTGACGTGCGGGTCAAGGTCCTCGGCGCCGGGATCATCGGGTTGTCCGTCGCCGACGAGCTGCTCCGGCGCGGTCACCGGGTGACGGTGGTCGATCCGGCGCCCGGCGCGGGTGCGTCGTACGCCGCCGCGGGGATGCTCAGCCCCTCGGCCGAGCTCTGGCACCACGAGGAGGCGCTGCTGGGTCTCGGACGTCGTTCCCTCGCGCTCTGGGGTTCCTATGCCGACCGGCTGGGGGTCCCGGTGCGGACCGACGGCACGCTTCTCGTCGGGTACGACGCCGGCGACCGCCAGCAGGTCGCCCGCCAGGTCGCGCTCGTCGAGAAGCACGGCGGTCGGGTGGAGCGGTGCGCGGACGGCTCGGCGGTCCTTCCCGATGAGGCGAGCACCGACCCGCGGGCCGTCGTCACCGCACTCCTCGGACGCGTCCCAGTCGTCCCGGTCGACTCGGCCGGCGACCACGACGCGACCGTGCTCGCGACGGGCGCGACCCTGCCGTCGCCGTACGCGTCACTGGTGCGGGGTGTCCGCGGCGAGATCCTGCGCCTGCGCTCCGACGACCCGCCGGCTCGGACGCTGCGCGGCTGGGTGCACGGTGACGCCGTCTACGTGGTGCCGCGGCACCGCGGCGAGGTCGTCGTCGGCGCGACCAGCGAGGAGCACGACGCGCCGCCCGTGGTGACTGCCGGCGGCGTCCGTCGGCTGCTCACCGCGGCCCGGGCCCTGTGGCCCGCGCTCGACCGTGCCGAGCTGGTGGAGGCCACCGCCCGCGACCGTCCCTGCACCCCCGACAACCTGCCGCTCGTCGGCCCGGCGGTAGAGGCGGCCGACGGGGTGGTGCTCGCCGCCGGCCACTACCGCCACGGCGTCCTGCTCGCCCCGCTCACCGCGTACCTCGTCGCCGACCACCTCGAGACCGGCGTCGTCGACCCGGTGCTCGACCCCCGTCGCTTCACCGGAGGAGACCGATGACCCTGACCGTCAACGGAGAGGCGGTCGCTCATGACGGCACCGTCGCCGACCTGCTCGCAGCCCGGCTCCTCGACCCCCGGCCACCCGGCATCGCGGTGGCTGTCAACGACGCGGTGGTGCTGCGGGACGACTGGCCGCGCCGACGGCTCGCCGAGGGTGACGTCGTCGAGATCGTGACGGCGGTGGCCGGCGGATGAGCCTCACCATCGCCGGCCGCCCGCTCGGCTCGCGGCTGTTCCTCGGCACCGGCGGCCTGCCCCACCTGGCGCTCCTCGACCCGGTCCTGGCTGCTGCGGACCCCGGGCTGGTCACCGTGTCGGTACGACGGACGTCCGCGACCGGTGACGGGAGCCTGCTCGCGGGGCTGCGCCGGCGCGGTGTCCCGCTCCTGCCGAACACCGCCGGTTGCCTGTCGGCCCGGGAGGCCGTCCTCACCGCCGAGCTCGCCCGGGAGGCGCTGGGGACCGACTGGGTCAAGCTCGAGGTCATCGGTGACGAGACCTCGCTGCTGCCGGACGCCGTCGGGCTCCTCGACGCAGCCGACCAGCTCGTCCGGCGCGGCTTCACGGTGCTGCCCTACACGACCGACGACCCGGTCCTCGCGCGCCGCCTGGTCGACCTCGGGTGCGCCGCGGTGATGCCGCTCGGATCGCCGATCGGGTCCGGGCTCGGCGTCCTCAACCCGCATGCGATCGAGGCGGTCCGGGCTTCCGTCGACGTGCCCGTGGTGCTGGACGCCGGGGTCGGCACGGCCAGCGACGCCGCGCTCGCGATGGAGCTCGGCTGCGACGCGGTGCTGGCGGCGACCGCCATCACCCGGGCCGACGACCCGGTGGCGATGGCACGGGCCCTGCGGCTCGGGGTCGAGGCCGGCCACGCCGCTCGCCTTGCCGGCCGGATCCCGCGGCGCGCGACCGCCCGCGCGTCCTCGCCGATGACGGGGCGGATCGATCCACCCCACGACGTTCTTCGGCTCCCCCGCTTCGCTCCTCCGGCGAACAACGCCGCGGGGACCCCGGGATGAGCCCGGTCGTGCTGCTGACCGACCGCGCCCAGCTCCGGCTGGGCCGCTGTCTGCTCCGGACGGTCCGCGAGTGCGTCGACGCCGGCCTCGAGTCGGTCGTGGTGCGCGAGCACGACCTCGAGCAGCCGCAGCGAGCGGCGCTGGTGGCATCGCTCGCGGGTCTGCCCGGCCTCACCGTGATCTCGTCGCGCATCCCGACGCCGGCCGCGCACGGGACGCACCTGGCGGCCGACCAGCCCACCGTCGCCGGCCGCTTCGGGCGCTCCTGCCACGACCGCGCCGCGGTCACCCGCGCGGCGGCCGAGGGCGCGAGATGGGCGACCCTGTCGCCGTACTCCCTGAGCGCGAGCAAGCCCGGCTACGGGCCACCCCTCCCGGTCGGCGCGTACGCCGACCTGCCGCTGCCGACCTTCGCGCTCGGTGGGATCACCCCTGGCAACGCGGTGGCCGCGGTCGGGGCCGGGGCGTGCGGGGTCGCCGTCATGGGCGAGGTGATGCGGGCCGAGGAGCCCGCGCGCGTCGTCGAGGCCCTGTTGCGGGTGCTCGGATGACCCCGCCCGTCGTCCTCACCGTCGCCGCCACCGACTCGGGCGGGGGTGCCGGGATCGCGGCCGACCTGGCGACCTTCGCGGCGCTCGGCGTGCACGGGGCCTGCGTCGTCACTGCCGTCACCGCCCAGGACACGACCGCGGTGCACGCGATCCACCCCCTCCCGCTCGAGGTCGTGGCGGACCAGCTCGCCGCGGTCCTCGGTGACCTGCCCGTCGCAGTCGTCAAGACCGGTGTCCTCGGATCGGCGGCTGCTGTGCTCCTGGTCAGCGAGGTCTGTCGGTCACTCCCGCCGGGACGACCCCTGCTGGTGGTGGACCCGGTGCTGCACGCCACCGTCGGTACGGCGTTCGCCGACGCCGAGGTGATCGCCGCGTACCGCGACCACCTCGTCCCCCTCGCCGACGTGATCACCCCCAACGAGGAGGAGTGGGGCGCCCTAGGGCGCCTCGAGCACCCCGGGCTGGTCGTCACCCGCGGCGGCGACGTCGTCACGACCAACGACCACGGCACCGGCTGCACCTACAGCAGCGCCCTGGCCGCCCACCTCGCGCACGGCCGCGACCTGCGGACCGCGACGACCCGCGCCGCGGCGTACGTCGAACGACAGCTCCACCTCGGCAAGGACTGGGAGCTCGGCCGCGGCCGCGGCCCGGTCGCGCACGTCACCCCAACCCCTGAAGGAGTCACCCCATGACCGTCCACCCCGCCCACACCCGCATCGAGAGCGGCGACCTGCGGGTGCCGTTCACCCGGGTCCGGCTCACCAACGGCGACACGTTCGACCGCTACTGCACCGAGGGTCCGGGCAGCGACCCGGAACGCGGCCTGGCCGCTGTGCGGGAGGCCTGGATCGAGGGCCGCACCGACACCGAGTCGTACGACGGCCGCGCGACCCTGCTGGTCGACAACGGCCGGGCGGCGGTCCGCCGCGGCGAGGCCCGCGAGGAGTGGCGCGGTGAGCGCCGTCAGCCGCGACGGGGCACCGGCAAGGCGGTGACCCAGATGGCCTACGCCCGCGCCGGGATCGTCACCGAGGAGATGGCCTACGTCGCGGCCCGCGAGCAGTGCGACGTCGAGCTGGTCCGGACCGAGGTGGCCGCGGGCCGCGCGATCATCCCCGCCAACGTCAACCACCCCGAGTCCGAGCCGATGATCATCGGCCGCCGCTTCCTGGTGAAGATCAACGCCAACATCGGCAACTCGGCCGTGACCAGCTCGATCGCCGAGGAGGTCGACAAGCTCACCCACGCGATCACCTGGGGTGCCGACACGGTGATGGACCTCAGCACCGGTGACGACATCCACACCACCCGGGAGTGGATCATCCGCAACAGCCCGGTCCCGATCGGCACGGTCCCGATCTACCAGGCCCTGGAGAAGGTCGACGGCGAGGCCGACCAGCTGACCTGGGAGATCTTCCGCGACACCGTCATCGAGCAGTGCGAGCAGGGCGTCGACTACATGACCATCCACGCCGGCGTGCTGCTGCGGTACGTGCCGCTCACCGCCGGCCGGGTGACCGGCATCGTCAGCCGCGGCGGCTCGATCATGGCGGGCTGGTGCCTGGCGCACCACGAGGAGAACTTCCTCTACACGCACTTCGACGAGCTGTGCGAGATCTTCGCCCGGTACGACGTCAGCTTCTCCCTCGGGGACGGGCTCCGCCCGGGCAGCACTGCCGACGCGAACGACGAGGCCCAGTTCTCCGAGCTGCGGACGCTGGCCGAGCTGACGAAGCGTGCCTGGGAGCACGACGTCCAGGTCATGGTCGAGGGCCCCGGTCACGTGCCGCTCAACCTGGTGGAGGAGAACGTCCGGCTCCAGCAGGAGTGGTGCCACGGCGCGCCGTTCTACACCCTCGGCCCGCTCGCGACGGACGTCGCGCCCGGATACGACCACATCACCAGTGCGATCGGCGCCGCCACGATCGCGATGCACGGCACCGCGATGCTCTGCTACGTGACGCCGAAGGAGCACCTCGGCCTGCCCGACCGCGACGATGTGAAGACCGGCGTCATCACCTACAAGCTCGCGGCTCACGCCGCCGACGTCGCGAAGGGTCATCCGGGCGCCCGCGAGTGGGACGACGCCCTCTCCAGGGCTCGGTTCGAGTTCCGCTGGCGCGACCAGTTCGCGCTGTCGCTCGACCCGGTGACCGCCGAGGCGTTCCACGACGAGACGCTGCCCGCCGAGGGTGCCAAGACCGCGCACTTCTGCTCGATGTGCGGGCCGAAGTTCTGCTCGATGCGGATCAGCCAGGACGTCCGCGAGCGGTTCGCCCCCGCGATGGAGCAGAAGTCGGCGGAGTTCCTCGCGCTGGGAGGCACGATCTATGTCGATGCGGAGAACTAGGCTCGCGCCGTGGAGTTCGAGTTCTCGGCGAGGGTGATCGAGTGGCGCGGCCCGGCGCCGTTCTACTACGCCGACATCCCCGTCGAGGACAGCGACGACGTCAAGGACGCCGCCAAGGGCCTGGAGTACTGGGGCCAGGTGCCGGTGGTCGCCCTCATCGGCGACACCGAGTTCACGACCGCGCTGTTCCCCAAGGACGGTCGCTACCTGCTGCCGCTCAAGGACGTCGTACGACGGGCCGAGGGCATCGAGCTCGGCATGACCCTCGAGGTGGGGATGGACCTCAGGCGGTCGGCTCCTCGAACAGGGTGAGGTGGACCTCGGCCGGGGCGTCGAAGCGGGCGTTGACGGACTCCCACGGCGTCCGGGTGGGCGGCGCGACGAGCGTCGCCCCGCCCTGCTCGGCGGCCTCGGTCGCCGTCGCGCAGTCGTCGACCTCGAGCGCGACCCGGAAGTGCGGCGCCACCCGGCGACCGACCTCGACCTCGTCGATGTAGTCGATCTGGGCGTCGTTGCAGAGCTCCAGGGTGGCGCGGCCGGCGTCGAGGATGGTGACCTCGGCGCCTCCCGGCCCGGAGTACGCCTCGGCCTGGGGCATGCCGAGCGCGTCGCGGAAGAACGCGAGCGCACCCTCGTAGTCGGAGGCGTGGACGACGAGACGGAGCTGGCGGACGGTCATGACCCCGAGCCTAGGTTCAGGCGGGCGCGGCGACCTGCTCCTCGCCGATCCGGCCGGCGTGCTCGCGGTCGACGGTGAGGTTCTCCCCGGTGGCCGGGTCGAAGATGTGCATCTTGCGAGCGTCGATCGCGATCTCGGCGGTCTCGCCCTCCTTGATCCGGCTGGCGCCGTCGAGCGTGATGACCAGCTGGGTCCGCAGGGACTCGCCGTCGAGGTCCTTCTCGAGCTGGCGCAGCTGCTGCTCGACCTCGGGGGGAGCCTCGAACGGGATGTAGGCGTAGGTCTCGTTGCCGAGCCACTCGACGACCTCGACGTGCGCCTGGAACGTGCTCCCCGACTCCGCCTCGTCGACGAGTGAGGCGTCCTCGAAGTTCTCGGGACGGATGCCGGCGATGAGCAGGCCGCGCCCCTCGACCTTGGCCGCCTTGTCGGCCGGCAGCTCGACGGAGCCGAACGGCAGCTTGGCCGACGTACCGCTGACTTCGACGGGAAGGAAGTTCATCGGCGGCGAGCCGATGAAGCCGGCCACGAACAGGTTGCCGGGGTTGTCGTAGAGCTCGCGTGGCGTGGCGAGCTGTTGGAGGACGCCGCGCTTGAGGACGGCCACCCGGTCGCCGAGCGTCATCGCCTCGGTCTGGTCGTGGGTGACGTAGACGGTCGTGATGCCGAGCCGCTTCTGCAGCCGGGCGATCTCGGTGCGCATCTGCCCGCGGAGCTTGGCGTCGAGGTTGGAGAGCGGCTCGTCGAAGAGGAACGCGTCGGCCTGGCGGACGATCGCGCGACCCATCGCGACCCGCTGGCGCTGACCGCCGGACAGGTTGCCGGGCTTGCGCTGCAGGTGCTCCTCGAGCTCCAGGGTGCCGGCCGCGTCCTTGACGAGCTTGTCGACCTCGCTGTCGCTCATCTTGGCCAGCCGCAGCGGGAAGGCGATGTTCTCGTAGACGGTGAGGTGGGGGTAGAGCGCGTAGTTCTGGAAAACCATCGCCAGGTTGCGGTCGCGCGGTGCCAGGTCGTTGACCCGGCGGTCGCCGATCTTCAGGTCGCCCGAGGTGATGTCCTCGAGACCGACGATCATCCGCAGCAACGTCGACTTCCCGCAGCCCGACGGCCCGACGAGGATCATGAACTCCCCGTCGGCGATGTCGATCGAGACGTCGTTGACGGCCGGGAAGCCGTCGCCGTACTTCTTCACGAGGTTCTGGATGGTGATCGCAGCCATGGTGCTTATCCCTTCACTGCGCCGGAGGTCAGCCCGGCGACGATCTTGCGTTGGAAGATCAGGACGATGACGATGATCGGGATCGTCGCGATGACGGCCGCCGCCGCGAGCAGCGAGGCGGGCCGGGTGAACGGGTCGGGTCCGGTGAAGAACGCCAGCGACGCCGGGATCGGCCGGGCCGCCTCGGTCGAGGTCAGCGATATCCCGAAGACGAAGTCGTTCCAGGCGAAGAAGAAGGTCAGGATCGCGGCGGTGAAGACGCCCGGCGCGGCCAGCGGCACGATCACCTTGCGGAACGCCTGCCAGGAGGTCGCGCCGTCGACCTGGGCGGCCTGCTCCATCTCCCAGGGGATCTCGCGGAAGAACGCCGACAGCGTCCAGATCGCGAGCGGCAGCGTGAACGACATGTAGGGGATGATCAGCCCGATCCAGGTGTCGTAGATGCCGAAGGCGCGCCACATGTCGAACAGCGGCCCGACGAGGGAGACGACGGGGAACATCGCGATGGCGAGCGCCATCGAGAGCACCATCCGCTTGCCCTTGAACTCCAGGCGGGCGATCGCGTATGCAGCCAGCGTCGCGACCATCACCGACAGCCCGGTGGCGATGAGGCTGATGCCCAGGGAGTTGAGGATCGCTCGCTTGAACTGGTCGTTGTCCCACACCTGGCGGTAGTTCTCCCAGCCGGCCCAGGTGCCGTCGGCCGGCCAGAACCCCGGGTTGCCGACCGTGATCGAGTCGGGGGCCTTGAACGACAGCGAGATCACCCAGACCACCGGCAGCAGGCACCAGATCAGGATCAGCGCCACGCCGATGGGCATGCCGAGCTTCTTCATGGCCGGGTCACCCTTCCTGCCTGGCCTGGGCCAGGTCGACGCGGAACAGCTTGATGATCAGCCAGGCGATGAGCAGGACAGAGAGGAACAACAGCACCGAGAGGGCCGAGCCCATGCCGAGCTGGAGCTGCTCGATGGTCTGCCGGTAGGTGAGGAAGCTGATCGACGCGGTGTCCTCGGCGCCGTTGGTCATCACGAAGATGTTGTCGAAGATCCGGTAGGCGTCGAGGGCGCGGAACAGCACCGCCACCATGATCGCGGCCCGCATGTTGGGGAGGACGACCTTCCAGAGGCGCTGCCACCAGGTGGCACCGTCCACCTTCGCCGCCTCGATCATGTCCTCGCTCACCTGCGCCAGCCCGGCGAGGAGGAGCAACGACATGAACGGCGTGGTCTTCCAGATCTCGGAGATGCAGATCGCGATGACCGCCGGTGTCGTGTCTCCGAACCAGTTGAAGGTGTCGTCGATCCCCGGGATCCACCCGTTGACGAAGCCGTTGGTCGAGCTGAACGCGAACTGCCAGGTGAAGCCGGAGACGACGGTGATGATCCCGTAGGGGATGAGGATCGACGTACGGACGATCCCGCGCGCGAAGACCAGCCGGTGCATGACCATCGCGAACACGAAGCCGATGACCAGCTCGATCGCGACCGTGACCACCATGTAGGCGACCGTGATGACCGTGGTCTTCCAGAACAGCGGGTCGCTCAGCGCGGTCAGGTAGTTCTGGGCCCACACGACCTCGCGGTCGTCGGGGGCCGCGAGCGAGTAGTTGAAGACCGAGAGCCAGAGCGCCCGCAGCATCGGGAACGCCGTCACGATGAGCATCAGCACGATCGCCGGCGCGACCAGGCGTTGGCCCAGCCGGTTCTCGGCCCGTGCCCGGTCGCTGGCGACCTTGCCGCCGCCGCGGTTGGTCGCGTCTGCCCGGGGAGCGGTCACGGTGGTCACAGCAGTGCCTCCCCTTGCAGGACGTCCTCGAGGTAGTCCGCCGACTCCTCCGGGGTCGAGTCCGGGTCGACGGAGGCCGGGGAGTGCCAGCGCTCCTGGACGGCGCCGGAGATGGTCGCGTAGTAGGCGCTCTCGGGGCGGGGGCCGCCCTCGTCGACGCTGGTGCGGAACAGCTCGATCAGGTCCTCGGGGTAGTCGCCGCTCTGGGCGACCTCGTCGTAGGCGGAGTTGGTGGACGGCATCAGGCCGGCGTCCAGCGCGAGGTCGACCTGAGCCTTCTGGGAGGTGATGCACTCGGCCGCGGCCATCGCGTGCTCCGGGTGCTCGGAGTAGGCGCCGACCCCGATGTCGATCCCGCCGACGGGCGGCTGGGAGGTCTCGCCCTCGACGGTCTGCGGGTAGCGCGCCCACCCCAGGTCCTCGAACGCCTTGTCGTCGGCGGGTCCGCCCGGCTTGCCGATGAGGTCGGCGTAGTTCTTGTAGACGAAGGTCCAGTTCGTCATGAACTCGCCGGCGCCCTGGTCACCCTTCGGGTCCGGGAACATCCGGCCCAGGCTGGTGCCCTCGTTGGAGACCGAGAGGTCGCTCTGGGCGGCGTCGGAGTCGGCGAGGGCCTGCACGACCTCCGCTGCCTTGCGCCCGGCGTCGGAGTCGAGCCCGACGTCGGCGTCGCGGCCCTCCTCGTTGTTGGTGATGATCGCCCCGCCGGCGCCGAGGACCAGGGCGTTGATCCACACGACGTAGGCCTCGTACTTGTTGGCCTGGACGCCCACGCTGCCGTTGTTGTCGGCCGCCGCCTGGATGACCTGGTCCCAGGTGACCGGCTGCGACATGTCGAGGCCGGCCTTCTCGGCGAGCGAGCGGCGGTACCAGAGGACCTGGGTGTTGGCCCACATCGGTATCGCGAAGACGCCGTCGTCCCAGGTGACGGTCTCGACCGGCCCGGCGAGGTAGTCGCCGCCGTCGGTGATCTCGGAGGCCTTCTCCTCGGGGATCTCGGCGAGCCAGCCGGCGTTGGCGAACTCGGCGACGAAGACCGGGTCGAGATTCATCAGGTCGGTCGAGGAGTCCTCGGCGGCGAGCCGCCTGGCCAGCTGGATGCGCTGGTCGGTCGCGCTCGTCGGCAGCTGCTGGAGCACGATGTCGTAGTCGCCGGTGCTGCACTCCTCGGCGTACTTCTCGAAGACCTCGACGCCGTCGGGGTTGACGTACCAGTTGAGGACCGGCTTGTCCGAGCCGCCGCAGGCGGACAGCAGAGTGGCGACGAGACCGAGTGACGTGGCGGTCCCGAGAGCTCTCGATCGATGCGTCATCGAACCCTCCCGAAAGGTGTGACCACGGCCACACTCCCCCCGGGAGGACGTTTTGTCTAGACCGATTGTCCGGGGCGCTTCGGGGTAGCGCGGTCGGCGGTACGACGCAGGGCGGTCGCGAACGTCGGGAAGAGGGCAGGCGGCAGGTCGTGGCCCATCCCGTCGATGAGGAGGAGCTCCGCACCGGGGATCGCGGCCGCGGTGGCGCGACCGCCCGAGACGTGGACCATCCGGTCCTGGAGGCCGTGGATCACCGTCGTGGGGACGGTGATCCGGGTCAGGTCGGCCGTCCGGTTGGGCTGGGTCAGGACGGCGAGCATCTGGCGCAGCACCCCGGCCCGGCTCACGCCGCGGTCGAAGGTCTCGCCCGCCCGGCTCTCCAGGCGGCCGGCCGTCGGGGGATAGCCGGGGGAGCCGATGAGTCCCCAGACCCGAACCGCGTCCTTGAGGTAGTCGTCGCGGGTCGGGCCACGACCGGAGATCAGCGTGGGCAGCAGGGTGGGGCTCTGCCACCCCGCGGTCCGCTGGCCGGTCGTCGACATGATGCTCGTCAGCGAGCGCACCCGGGTCGGGGCGGCGAGGGCCATCGTCTGGGCGATCATCCCGCCCATCGACACGCCGGCCAGGTGGGCCGAGCGGAGGCCGAGGTGGTCGAGCAGGCCGAAACCGTCGTCGGCCAGGTCGCCCATCGAGTACGGCGCCGCCACCCGGCGTCCGAGGAACGCGCGCGCGACGTCGACCTTGCGGACCCGGCCGGCGTCCCGCGAGGACCTGCCCGTGTCGCGGTTGTCGTAGCGGATCGCGAAGAACCCCTCCCGCGCCAGCAGCATGCACAGGTCGGTGTCCCACCACGTCATCGGGCCGCCGAGGCCCATGACGAGCAGCAGCGGCTCGGCGTCGGGGTCGCCGAAGGTCTGGTAGCACAGCTCGACCCCGCCCGGAAGGGGTGCGAACAGCTCTTGGGACACCGCCACGTCGGTCCGGTCAGCAGGCGAGATCATGAACCCCAGTTTGCCGAATGGCACCCAGTTCATGTTTCAACCAAGTTAAGGTCGGTGATATGAGCACCGTGCTGGCGCCCTACCTGATGCCCGACGGCTTCGGTCGTCCGGCCCTGGCTGCGTTGCTCCGTGAGGGCAGCCTCGTCACCGAGGCCGGCCGGCTGGCCGTCCACAAGGGGGCCGCCCGTCGGACCCGCCGGAACACGCCGTACGCCGCCCGCAGTACGGCGCGCGCCGCCGAGCCGGTGCTGCTCGTGCCGGGCTTCCTGGCCGGTGACTGGACGCTGCGACAGATGGCGGCGGGGCTGCGCGAGCGTGGCTTCCGCACCTATCGCTCCCACATCCACGCCAACGTGGGCTGCACGCTCAACGCGGCCGCGCTCGTCGAGGCCCACCTCGAGCGGATCGCCGAGCGCCGCGGTTCCCGGGTGCAGATCGTCGGCCACAGCCTCGGCGGCATGATCGCCCGCGGGATCGCCGTACGGCGCCCCGACCTCGTGTCCGGCATCGTCACCATGGGCAGCCCGATGCTCGCGCCGGGTGCGCACCACCGACTGCTGACCGGCGGGGTCACCTTGCTCAACCGGCTGGCCCAGGCAGGCGTCCCCGGCGTGATGTCGCAGGAGTGCGTGTCCGGTCCGTGTGCCGAGGTGAGCTTCCACGAGGTGCGCCAGCCCGTGCCCCACGGCGTCGCGATGACCAACGTCTTCTCGCGACGCGACGGGATCGTCGACTGGAAGGCCTGCATCGACCCGATGGGCGAGCACGTCGAGGTCCGCGCCTCGCACATCGGCCTCGCGATCGACCCGCGCGTCGTCAGGGTCGTCGGCGACGCCCTCCACCGGCAGGTCGCCGGCGTCGTCACCCTCCAGGCCGTCGAGTCCGCCTGACCCGTCGAGTCCGGGTTCGACGGGTCAGTCGAAGTCGATCGAGCTGAAGTTCCGGAGCTTCTGGAGCTGGTGCTCGGAGGTGATCGTGCGGATCGTGCCCGAGCGGGAGCGCATGACCAGAGACTCGGTCGTGCAGCCGCCTGCGCGGTAGCGGACGCCGCGCAGCAGCTCGCCGTCGGTGATGCCGGTCGCGACGAAGAAGCAGTCGTCGCCGGTGACGAGCGTGTCGGTGGTGAGCACGTAGTCGGGGTCGAGGTTGTGCCCCGCGTCGATCGCCTTCTGGCGCTCCTCGTCGTCGGTCGGCCAGAGCCGGCCCTGGATCGTCCCGCCGAGCGACTTGATCGCGCAGGCGGTGATGATGCCCTCGGGCGTCCCGCCGA
Source organism: Nocardioides stalactiti (assembly GCF_014180715.1). Taxonomy (GTDB): domain Bacteria; phylum Actinomycetota; class Actinomycetes; order Propionibacteriales; family Nocardioidaceae; genus Nocardioides; species Nocardioides stalactiti. Next base: position 12,327 of record NZ_JACEFC010000030.1, read on the forward strand.
TGCCGAGCAGCAGGTCGACGCCGGAGTTGGCGCGGGCGGCCGAGATGGCACCCGCGACGTCGCCGTCGGTGATGAACTTGATCCGCGCTCCGGTGGCCCGGATCTCGTCGACCAGGTGGGCGTGGCGCGGACGGTCGAGGAGGACCACGGTCACGTCGGAGGCGGTCGCACCCTTGGCCTTCGCGACCTGGTGGATGTTCTCCGAGACGGGGTAGCGGATGTCGACGACGTCGGCGGCCTCGGGCCCGGTGACGAGCTTCTCCATGTAGAACACCGCGGACGGGTCGTACATCGAGCCGCGGGGAGCGACGGCCAGGACGGCGATCGCGTTGCTCATGCCCTTGGCGGTGAGCGTGGTGCCGTCGATCGGGTCGACCGCGACGTCGCACTCGGGGCCGGTGCCGTCGCCGACGCGCTCGCCGTTGTAGAGCATCGGGGCGTCGTCCTTCTCGCCCTCGCCGATGACGACGACGCCGTTCATGCCGATCGTCGAGATCATCACTCGCATCGCGTTGACGGCCACGCCGTCGGCGCCGTTCTTGTCGCCGCGACCGACCCAGCGGCCGGCGGCCATCGCCGCTGCCTCGGTCACGCGCACCAGCTCGAGGGCGAGGTTGCGGTCGGGAGCCGGCGGGGGCACGGCGAAGGAGCTCATGGGCCGAACCTTATCCTCCGGCGCGGAGACTGCTGCGCACCGGAACTTGGGTCTGGACAGGGGATCTACCCGGCGTACGTCGTCACGGCCGTCTCCTTGACCGACAGCCACACGGGTTGGCCGGGGACGAGCGCCAGCTCGCGGGACGCCGCGGGCGTGACATCGGCGATCAGGTCGACCTCGCCGCTCACCTGGAGGCGGATCGCGTCACCGTGCGGGGCAGCGCCGCGGACGACGCCCTGCCACCGGTTGCGGGTCGAGTCGGCGGGGGCGTGGACCGACACCGTCACGGCCGACGGTGAGAAGGCACGCAGCCGGTCGCCGTCGCGGATCACGTTGAGGCCGACCAGGCGTGCGACGTGCTCGGTGAGCGGACGCGCCGCGACGTCCGCCGGGGTGCCGACCTGGGCGACGGCGCCGGTGTCGAGCACGACGACCGCGCTGGCCAGGGTCAGCGCGTCGAGGGCGTCGTGGGTGACCAGGATGGTGACCCCGCGGAAGTCGGAGAGGTGGCGCCCCAGCTCGATCCGCAGCGTCGCGGCGACGCCGACGTCGAGGCCGGAGAACGGCTCGTCGAGGAGCAGCAGGTCGGGGGAGGTGACGAGGGCGCGCGCGATCGCGACCCGCTGGGCCTGGCCGCCGGACAGCTGCGCGGGTCGGCGTCGTGCCAGTTCGGCGATCCCGAGCCGTTCCAGCCACTCGGCCGCTGCAGCGCGGGCGTCGGGCCGAGGGACACCGCGGGAGCGCAGGCCGAACGCGACGTTGTCGAGCGCCGACAGGTGCGGGAACAGCCGCTGGTCCTGGAACACCACCCCGACGTTGCGCGCGGGCGGGGTCCGGGTGAGGAGGTCGGTCCCGCCGAGGAGGGCGTGACCCTCGGCGGGCAGGAGCCCGGAGAGGGCGTGGACGAGGGTGCTCTTGCCGGCACCGTTGGGGCCGACCACCGCGACCACGTCGCCGGGGTCGGCGGCGAGAGTGGCGTCGAGGCGGCCGGGGACGACCAGGCGGGCGTCGAGGCCGGTCCGGCCGGTCGGTGCGGTCACGGTGCGGTCACCAGCCACTTGTCGCGGAGCACGACGAGCACCGCGACCGAGACGGTGAGCATGACCAGGCTCAGCGCGAGTGCGGCGTCGGCGTCGGACTGGCGGGCGACGTAGATGAGGGTCGGCATCGTCTGGGTGGTGCCGGGGTAGTTGCCGTTGAAGGTGATCGTGGCTCCGAACTCGCCGAGCGACCGGGCCCAGCCGAGCACCATCCCGGCGATGATGCCGGGCAGCGCCAGCGGCACCGTGACCCGGCGGAACGTCGACCACCGGCTCGCCCCGAGCGTCGCTGCAGCATCGTCGTACCGGGTGCCGGCGGAGCGGAGCCCGCCCTCGATGGCGATGGTGACGAACGGCAACGAGACGAACACGTGGGCCAGGACGACGCCCCAGGTCGTGTAGGGGAAGGCGAAGCCGGTCGCGTCCAGGAGCGGCGCGCCGAGCAGCCCGGACCGGCCGAACGCCTCCCGCAGCGCCACGCCCGCGACGACGGGCGGCAGCACCATCGGGACGGTGACCAGCGCACGGACGAGGCCACGTCCGCGGAAGTCGACCCGCGCCAGGAGCCAGGCCAGGGGCAGGCCGAGCACGAGGCACACCAGCATCGCAAGCGTCGAGGTGACCAGCGAGAGTCGCAGGGCGTCCTGGAGCGCCTCGGTACCGAGCGCCTCGAGCAGGCTGCGCGGGTCGGTCGCCACCACCATCGAGGCGATCGGTACCAGCAGCAGGAGCACGGCTCCGGCCGCCGGCAGCAGCAGGATCCAGGGGGCTCGCCCCAGCGGATCGCCTGTGCGGCGGCGCGGCGTCGTCTCCAGGTGGGTCACGGGAGGCTGAAGCCCGCCTCGGTCAGCACGGCCTGGCCCTCCGGGCCGGTGACCAGCTCGACCCACGCCTCCGCGAGGTCGTCGTCCTCGGACTGCTCCAGGTCTGCGATGAAGTACGACGTCAGCTGCTCCTCGGCGCCCGCGATCGGGAGGGTGGCGACGTCGGCGCCGGCGGCGATGGCGTCGCTCGCGTAGACCAGACCCGCGTCGGCCTCGCCGGACACGACCTTGTCGAGCGTCGACCGGACGTCCTCCTCGAGGCTGGCCGGCTCGGCGTCGACGCCGGCGGCTTCGAGCACGGCGAGCGCGACCCGGCCGCAGGGGACGGCGTCGGCGCAGCGCACCCAGGTGGCGCCGTCGAGGTCCTCCAGGCCGGTGATGCCGGCAGGGTTGTCGGGCGGCGTGACGATGACCAGCAGGTTGGTCGCGAACGTCGCGGGGTCCTCGACCGCGCCGGCGTCCTCCGCGATCGCCATCGCGGTCTGGTCGGCCGTAGCGAGCACGTCGCCCGGTGCGCCGTCCGCCGCCTGCTCGGCAAGGTCGGTGCTCGACCCGAAGGAGAGCTCGACCTCCACCCCGTCGTGCGCGGCCTCGAACCGCTCGGCGAGCACGGTGAAGACGTCGGTCAGCGAGGATGCGGCGAGCACGGTGAGAGTGCCGCCGTCCGCGCCCTCGTCGTCAGCCCCGTCGCCGCAGGCCGCCAGGGTGGCGGCGAGGACCAGGGCGGGCAGGATGATCAGAGTCTTGTTCACGGGCGCTCCACCACGACTGCTGTCGACTTCACCGACGCGATCGCCCGGACCCCTGGTTCGAGCCCGAGCTCGGTGGCCGCCTCGGCGCTCATCAGCGACACGACCCGGTAGGGACCGCAGACCAGCTCGATCTGGGCCATCACGGTGTCCCGGACGACGCGCGTGACGATGCCGGTCATCCGGTTGCGGGCGCTCACGGACCCGGCCCGGGTCCGTTCCCGCTCGACGTCGTCGACGAGCGACGCCGCGAGAGCGGCGAGGTCGGCGCCGGCGATGACGGTGGGTCCGCTGTCGTGGGCCGCTGGGAGGCGGCCGGCGTCGACCCAGCGGCGGACGGTGTCGTCGCTGACGCCCAGAACTTCGGCGGCTTCCGCGATCCGGTAGTCGGTCACGCCATCAGTGTTCCGCATTTGCGGTCAGAAAGATAGCCGATAGACCGCAAGTGCGGACAACGCGGCGCGTTCGACGTGGCCCCGGTCGTGGTTGTTCTGCGCCGGGCTGTGAAGATGGCCCCGTTATGAGTGATGCACGTGTCGGCCGGCCCGGCAGGTACCAGCGGTCCGTCGGGGGCCTCGTCGCCGCGCTCGTGCTGACGGTCGTCGCCGTCGGCGGTCTGGTGTGGCTGCTCGGTCTGTTCCGCTCCGACCTCGAGGTCGAGCGTGAGCCCGTCGACTACCTCGACGAGATCGCCGCCCTCCAGGGCGCGGGGATCGAACCGGTCTATCCGGCGACCCTTCCCGGCGACTGGGTCGCCACCTCGGTCGACACCCGCCAGGGGTTCCAGCTCCAGATGCTGACCGGTGACGACGAGTTCGTCGGCATCGTCCAGGACCGTGCCGAGGTGAGCGCGCTGCTCGACACCTTCGTCGACGAGGACGCCCCCACCACCGAGATCATCACCGTCCCCGCCTCGGTCATCGAGGCGTGGCAGGGCTACGAGGACGAGGGCGGCGACACGGCGTACGCCGCGACCCTCGGCGAGGACACGATCCTGGTCTACGGGTCGGCGTCGCCCGCGGAGCTCGAGGACCTCATCGGCCGCCTGACCACGGACCCGGTCGAGGACTGATTCAGTCCTCGTCCTCGTCGGCATCGCCGACGACCGCGTCGAGCCGGGCCCGCGCACCGTCGAGCCACTCCTGGCAGATCGTGGCGAGCAGCTCGCCGCGCTCCCACAGCTTCAGCGACTCCTCGAGGGTCGTGCCGCCTGCCTCGAGGCTGCGGACGACCTCGACCAGCTCCTCCCGCGCCTCCTCGTAGGAGGGACGCTCGTCGGACTCAGTCGCCATCGGTCTCCTCCAAGAGCTCGGTGCGGTCGGTGGTCACGTGGATCCTGCCGTCAGCCACCCGCACGCTCATCGCCGCCCCCGGCGCGACGCTCGCAGCGGAGGTGACGACGTGGCCCGCGTCGTCCTGGAGCACGGCGTAGCCGCGCTGCAGGGTGGCCAGCGGGGAGAGCGCCCGGGCCCGGGCGCGGTGGTGGTCGATGTCGTCGGCCGCCCGGTCGAGGCGGTGGCCGAGGGTACGGCGCATCCGGTCGCACAGCCCGGCCAGCTCGTCGTCGCGCCGGTCGAGCAGGGTGCGGGGGTCGGCCAGTGCCGGGCGCGAGCGCAGCGCGTCGAGGCCGGCCTGCTCGCGTGCCACCTGGGCGGCCAGCGCGCGGCGGACCCGGTCGCGGGCGCGAGTGATGCCGTCGGCCTCGCTCGTGACGTCGGGGACGATGAGCTTCGCGGCGTCGGTCGGTGTCGATGCGCGGACGTCGGCGACCAGGTCGAGCAGCGGGCTGTCGGGCTCGTGGCCGATCGCGGACACGACCGGCGTCCGCGCCTTGGCCACCGCGCGGACCAGGCCCTCGTCGGAGAACGGGAGCAGGTCCTCGACGGAGCCGCCACCGCGGGCGATGACGATGACGTCGACGTCCGCCCGGCCGTCGAGCCGCTCCAGGGCCTCGATGACCTCCAGTGCCGAACGCTGCCCCTGCATGGCGGCGTACGCGATCTCGAAGGAGACCCCGGGCCAACGGCGCGTCGCGTTCTCGACGACGTCCTTCTCGGCCGCCGACCGCGGCGCGGTGATCAGGCCGACCCGCTGCGGCAGGAACGGCAGCCGCCGCTTGCGCTCCAGGGCGAAGAGCCCCTCGGCCGCGAGCAGCTGGCGGCGCTGCTCGAGCCGGGCGAGGGGCTCGCCGGGCCCGACCATCCGG
>NZ_JACEFC010000030.1:17818-41168 GCF_014180715.1 Nocardioides stalactiti
GCTCGCCGAGCCCGACCATCCGGATGTCGCGTGCGTAGAGGGAGAACGTGCCGCGGTTGGCGTAGTACGACGGCTTGGCCTGCATCACGACGCTCGCGCCCTCGACGAGCGGCGGCTGGAGGCCGTCGAACAGGACTCGCGAGCAGGTCACCGGGACCGAGATGTCGGCGACGGAGTCGCGCAGGGTCAGGAAGACCGTGCCCACGCCGGGGCGCCGGCTCACCTGGGCCACCTGGCCCTCGACCCAGATCACGCCGAGACGGTCGATCCAGCCGGCGACCGCGTTGGCGATCGACCGGACCGGTGCCGGCTTCTCCAGCGAGGTCTCCAGGGCCACGGCACGACCCTATTTGATGGGCCCGACAAACCCGTCGATCGGCGGTGTACGCCGCGCCGAGGGCGGCGTACCGTCACCGCATGAAGCGGCTCCTCCCGCCGTGCGCAGCGCTGCTGGTCGCCTGCGCGTCGGTCGTCCTCCCCGTCGTCGGCCCGCCCACCGCCTCCGCCGCGGTCTCCTGTGTCTTCAACCGGCACGAGTACCCCTCGGCCTCGATCCCCGACCAAGGCACCGCGACCACCACGATCGACCTGGCGCCCCTGATCCCGGCCGGCGAGAAGGTCGTGGACCTCGACGTCGGCGTCCGGATCGACCACGGCTTCATCGGCGATCTCGCGATCTCCCTGGAGTACGCCGGCGAGAAGGTCGACCTCTCCTCCGGCAACGGAGGGAGCGAGCACTCCTACGGAGGGACGGCGCCGGCGCTCTTCGACGACGCGGCTGCGGAACCGATCACGTCCGCGACCCCGCCCTACCTCGGCACCTACCGGCCCGAGGAGTCGCTCGACGCCTTCGATGACCTGAACCCGCGCGGGGTCTGGACGCTGCGCGTGGCGGACCAGGCCGCGGGGGACAGCGGCGCCGTCTACACGTTCGCGCTCTTCGTCACTACCGACTACTGCGAGGACACGGACAAGGACGGGCTCAAGGACCCCTACGACCAGTGTCCGACGGTGAAGGGGCCGGTCCCGGGCGGGTGCCCCGCCCGGAACCGGGTCGTCACCCTCGGCTACAACGCCACGGTGAAGGAGTTCCGCGGCAAGCTGAGCTCGTCGACCGAGACCCGCTGCGCCGCAGGTCAGCCGGTGCGGATCTATCGGGCGCTCAGCGGCGCCGACCAGCTGATCAGCCGGACGCGAACCGACGGGACGGGCGTCTACAAGGTCCCGAGGGTGAACCCGCTCGGCACGTACTACGCCGTGGCGCCCAAGAACTACCTCGAAGGGGTGGCGACGTGCAGCCGCGCCCAGTCGGCCAACCTGGTGCGCTGAGGTTCCTTCGGTGAGGTCTCAGAGCCCGCCGAGGTAGGCGTGCACGAGGGGGACCACCGAGGAGCCCTCGCCGCTCGCTGCGGCGACCCGCTTCATCGACCCCGCCCGGATGTCGCCGACCGCGAAGACCCCCGGCACCGTCGTGCTGAGGCTCGGGGGCGGGACACCGTCGTGCCACGCCGCCGCCGGCACCTCGCGACCGGTGAGCACGTAGCCCCGGTCGTCGCGGGCGACCGCGACGGGGAGCCAGTCGCTGTGCGGCTCGGCGCCGAGCAGCAGGAAGAGGCCGCCCGCCGGCACGGTGTCCTCGCTGCCGTCGCGGCCGTCGCGGAGGGTGAGCCACTCCAAGCGGCCGCCGCCCCCGCCGTCGACGACCTCCGTGAACGGGCGCACGGTGATCCGGTGGTGATAGCTGATCTCCTTGATGAGGTACGACGACATCGTCGCCTCGAGGCCGTCGCGCCGGACGACGATCGTCACCGACCGGGCGAAGCGGGCCAGGTGGAGGGCAGCCTGCCCGGCGGAGTTGCCGCCGCCCACGACCACCACGTCGACGTTCTCCATCTCGCGGGCCACCGACATCGCGCTCCCGTAGTGGACCCCGAGCCCGACGAGCGCCTCGAGGGCCTCGACGCCGAGCTTGCGGTAGGTCACCCCGGTCGCCAGGACGACGGCCCGCGCGTGCAGGTCGCCGCCGTCGGTGTGGAGGACGTGCGGTGCCCCGTCGACCCCGGGCGTCAGGCCGGCGACCTCCCAGCCGGTGAAGAAGCGGGTGCCGAACCGGAGCGCCTGGCTGCGGGCGCGCTGTGCCAGTCGCATCCCGGAGACGCCGCGCGGGAAGCCGAGGTAGTTGCGGATCATCGAGCTGGTGCCGGCCTGCCCGCCGATGGCCTCGGCCTCGACCGCGACCGTGGACAGGCCCTCGGAGGCGCCGTAGACGGCCGCAGCGAGGCCCGCCGGGCCGGCGCCGACGATGCAGAGGTCGACGATGGTGGTGGCGCCCTCGGGGTCGATCGAGTCGGGGCGACCGTAGATCAGGGCGGCGACGTCGCGCACCGTCCGCGGCGCGATGACGCCGCCGCGGATGTGGCTCACCAAGGGGTACGACGGCTCGGTGCCGTGGGTGCTCCGCCACGACTGGGTGACCGCGACGCCCGCGGGGGAGTCCGGGCTCACCGTGGCACTCGGCATGCCCATCCGGGCGAAGAACTCACGGATCCCGACGGCGAGCGGGTCCCCGGGCTCGGCGACCACCTCGGCAGTCGTGACCTCGGGCGCGGCGACCGTCGATCCCCAGTCGGAGAGCAGCTCGCACACCGCGGTGTGGAACTCCTCGTCCCGCAGGCCGCGCGGCATCAGCTGGAAGGCGTCGTACTTGCCGGTGACCAGGCCGGGACGCAGGGCCTCGGCGTCCTCGAGGAACACCTCCCAGTGCGCGGCGACGAGGCGGCGCGCGGTCGGGACCACGACGCGCCACCGGTGCAGCGCCACGAGGAGCGGCGCGTCGGCGAGCCGGCTCTCGGTGACGAACAGGGAGACCTGGCGTCCGTCCTCGACGAGGTGCTGGGCGAGCTCCTCGGCCTCGGCTGCGGTCGAGACCGAACGCAGGTCGTAGTCGCGCTGGTAGCGACCGAACTCGTCGCGCAGGAAGTCCGAGCGCTCCGGGGACACGAGGATGATCGCGGGATGGCGCCCTTCGGGCTGCGCTGCCTCTGGCACCCGTGCAGTATGGCGGGCTGCTGGGTGCGCGGGGCAGAGTATCGACCATGGATGGAGTCGCCCTCGTCGTCGGGGAGTCGCTGGTCGACGTGGTCGAGGCGGCGGACGGCAGCGTCGTGGAGCGGCCCGGCGGCAGCGCCGCCAACGCCGCGGTCGCGCTGAGCCGGCTGGAGCGGCCGGTGCTGCTGGCCACCTCGTTCGGCCCCGATGAGCGGGGCCGCCTGGTCTCCGACCACCTCGCGGCCAGCGACGTCGTCCTGGCCACGCAGCCCCACGTCGTCGCGCGGACGTCGGTCGCCCGGGCTCGGATCGACTCCTCGGGCGGGGCTTGGTACGACTTCGACGTCGCGTGGCACCTCGGGCCGGTGACGATCGAGGACGTCCGGGTGCTCCACGTGTGCTCGTTGGCGCCCCTCCTCGACCCCGGGGCCGAGGTCGTCTGGGACCTGGTCGACCGGCTGGCGGCGACCGCAGTGGTGACCTACGACCTCAACCTGCGGCCGGCGATCACCGGGACCGGTCCGGAGGTCCTCGCACGGATCAACCGACTGATCGGGCGCGCCGACCTGGTGAAGGCGTCGGAGGAGGACCTCGCCGTCTTGTGGCCCGATCTCGACGAGGAGCACGTCGTGGAGCACCTGCGCGACCTCGGGTCCCGCAACATCGTGATCACCAAGGGCGCCGAGGGTGCGCGCTGGTCGTGGGGACGGCGCTTCGGGGACCGGGTCACGGTCCCCGCCCTGCCGACGGAGGTCGTCGACACCATCGGGGCCGGCGACACCTTCGGCGCCGGTCTGATCGACGCGCTGTGGGACCACCTGCCCGCGCGGCTCGCCGACCTGACCGTCGAGGACCGCACCGCCGCCCTCCACCACGCCGCCGCGTGCGCCGCCGTCACGGTCTCCCGCGTCGGCGCCGACCCGCCCCGCCGCACCGACCTGTCCTGAAGAACTGAGCGCAAGAAGCTTCACCAGCGGCGGAATGTCTCAATGGGCGCATCGATGGGTCCTTGGCCTGATGGGTGCGTGGACGCTCATGGTCGCTGGGGCCGTCGTCTTGATCGGCCGACAGACGGCGGCCAAGCCCGGGGCCTGGCCGGACAACCCGTGGGAGCACGAGCACCCGGTGATCGAGGTCGGGGAGGGGGATCGGGGCAAGATCTTCGCGTTCCTCGGCGCCGACGTGGTCGGGGTGAAGGCGTCGACGAGTCGTACCGGCTGGTGGTCGACGGGCTGCCGAAGAAGCTGCGCCCCGAGGGGTGGGACGGCTGAGCCGTCGGGGCTGAGAGAATCACCCCCGTGCGGCTCCGGATCGACCTCGCCTACGACGGCACCGACTTCAAGGGGTGGGCTGCGCAGCCGAACCTCCGGACCGTGCAGGGCGAGCTCGTCGGAGCCCTCGCCACCGTGTTGCGGCGTCCCGCCGACGAGATCCAGGTCGTCTGTGCTGGGCGCACCGACGCCGGTGTCCACGCGCGCGGGCAGGTGGCGCACCTCGACCTGCCGGTTGGCCTGGGGCTGGCTGAGGACCTCGACCAGCTGGCCCGCCGGGTCAACGGCGTGCTCGACCGCGACGTGCGGGTGCACCGGATCGCGGTCGCCCCCGACGGCTTCGACGCCCGCTTCGCTGCGCTGTGGCGCCGCTACGCCTACCGGATCGCCGACGACCCGGTGGCGGTCGACCCGCTCCGCCGGCACCACGTGCTGACCTGGCCGCGACGCCTCGACCTCGACGCGATGAACGAGGCCTCGGCCCCGCTGGTCGGGCTCCACGACTTCGCGTCGTTCTGCAAGCAGCGGCCCGGCGCCACCACGATCCGCACCCTGCTCGACCTCTCCTGGGAGCGGGACGAGGCCGGCGTCGCCGTCGGCACGGTGCGGGCCGACGCGTTCTGCCACTCGATGGTCCGGGCCCTGGTCGGCTGCCTGGTCGCGGTCGGTGAGGGCCGTCGGCCCCCGGAGTGGGCGCACCAGATGCTCGTCGCGGCGCAGCGCGACCCCGCCGTCCACGTCCTGCACGCCCACGGGCTCACGCTCGAGGAGGTCGCCTACCCCGACGACGCCGACCTCGCCGCGCGGGTCGTGCTGACGTCGGCCGTTCGCGAGTCGGTGGGGGGCACCGAAGGATGACCGACGACCAGGACCACTACTTCAGTGCCGACCCGGCCGCGCCGTTCCAGCGCGCGGCCGTCCGCGCCGACGTCTGGGGACACGAGCTCGCGCTGACCAGCGGCTCCGGCGTCTTCGCGCAGGGCCGTGTCGACATCGGGACGTCGGTGCTGTTCCGTGAGACCGAGCCGCCGACGGGCGGGCGGGTGCTCGACCTCGGCTGCGGGTACGGCGTCATCGGACTCGCGGTCTGCGCCGCCGCGCCGACCGCCACGGTGACCGCGGTCGACGTCAACCGGCGCGCGGTGCTGCTCGCCCAGGAGAACGCCGAGACCCTCGGGTTCGCCGACCGCTACCGCGCCCTGACGCCCGAGCAGGTCCCCGTCGACGAGACCTTCGACGAGATCTGGTCCAACCCGCCGATCCGGATCGGCAAGGCCGCGCTCCACGACCTGCTCCTCACCTGGCTGCCGCGGCTCGCGCCCGGCGGTCGGGCGGTGATGGTCGTGGGCAAGAACCTCGGCGCCGACTCGCTCCAGCGCTGGCTCGGCGAGCAGGGCTTCCCGACCGCGCGGCTCGCGAGCGCGAAGGGCTTCCGCGTGCTGGAGACCGTCCGCGCTACGGAGTGATCGCCATCGCGAGCAGTCGGGCGGCCTCCGGATCGGAGACGGTGGCGCGCTTCCAGAGCGCCAGCAGCAGGTCGGACGCGGTGCCGGGCAGGTCGACGACGCCGGCCCCGGGCCCGATGTCGATCGGACCGGCCTCGACGTCGGTCGGCAGCAGCCGCAGGGTGCCGGGCAGCGGAGCGGTCCGCTCGAGGCGCACCTGTCGGTCGTAGAAGATCGTCGCCACCTCGTCCACGCCGTCCCACGCGACCTCGGGCGCCACCGTCCACTCGTCCTGGCGCTGCTGCGACGCCAGCGCGTCGTACAGGTGGATCAGCGTCTCGTGCACCTGCCGCCGCCGCCAGAAGCCCGCGACCTGCTCCGGCCCGAAGGTCCACGCGGTCGCTTCGACCGGGGTGCCGAGGAGGACGGTGACGAGGTCCCGCGCCGACGCCTCGTACCACCGCGCCAGCGCTACCTGGTCCGTCGGCGCCGGTGTCGGCTCCCCGCGGGCGTCGCCCACGACGACCGCGTGCGCGGCCCACTGGTGGACCCCGCCGAGGTGGTCGGCCAGGTCGCGCAGGGTCCAGTCCGGGCAGGCCGGCACGGACGCGTCGAGGTCGCCGTCGGCGAGCACGCCGGCGAAGCGCGCGGTGGCCTCGCGCAGCAGGGGCATCCAGTCCATGCGCAGATCCTGTCAGCCGTCTTGCCAACGCGGCTAACGTCGGCGCATGACGACCGAGATCACCGTCCGCGGCTCGTTCTCCGCCTTCCAGCCTCCGGAGCGCGCGACGGTCCGCGCGAGCCTGGCCTTCGAGGGCCCGCAGATGCAGCCCGTCTACGACCGAGTCGTCCGTGACCTGGAGGCCGTCAAGGCGTCGGTCTCCGAACTGCACGACCCCGAGCGCGGCCCGGTGACCTGGTGGGCGACCAAGCACGTCGCTACCTGGTCGAACCGTCCCTGGAACCAGGACGGCAAGCAGCTCCCGCTCGTCCACCACGCCAGCGTCGGCATCGAGGTGAAGTTCCGCGACTTCTCGGCCCTCACCCGCTGGGTCGGTGGCCACGTCGAGCAGACGCCGGGCTTCACCCTCGACGGCGTCGAGTGGGCGCTGACCGAGGTCCGACGCCGCGAGCTCGCTCGCGACGCCCGCACCCGCGCGGTGCGGGACGCTGCCGCACGCGCCCAGGAGTACGCCGACGCGCTGGACCTCGGCCCGGTGCGACCGGTCGCGCTCGCGGACGCCGGCATGCTCAGCGAGGGGCTGCATCCCCAGGCTCACGCCGAGATGGCGTTCTCCCGCGGGATGGCGAAGGACAGCGCAGGCGGTGAGCTCGCGCTCTCGCCCGACGACATCGAGGTCGCGGCCGTGGTCGACGGCCGCTTCGTGGCCGGCTGAGGGTCGCGGCCAACGACGTAAATCCGTCGCGGGAGGTCGGTCCTTACCGCAGAATCGTCGGTTGTGGGTCACGTAGAGGTCGCCGGGGTCCGGTACGAGCTGCCCGACGGGCGGGTGCTGCTCGACGACGTCGCGTTCCGCGTCGGCGACGGAGCCAAGGTCGCGCTCGTCGGAGCCAACGGCGCCGGCAAGACGACCCTCCTCAAGATCATCACCGGCGAGCTGGTCCCGCACGCCGGCGCGGTGACGCGCAGCGGTGGCCTGGGGGTGATGCGGCAGATGGTCGGGGCCGGCCTCGGGGACGAGCCGACCGTCGCCGACCTGCTGCTCTCGATCAGTCCCGAGCGGGTGCAGGTCGCGGCCGCCGAGGTCGACCGCTGGGAGCAGGCGCTCATGGAGGTCGACGACGAGAAGACCCAGCTCGCCTACGCGCACGCGCTCGCCGAGTACGCCGACGCCGGCGGCTACGACCTCGAGGTCACCTGGGACGTCTGCACCGTCAAGGCGCTCGCCCTGGCCTACGACCGCGCGAAGTACCGCGAGCTGCGCACCCTGTCCGGCGGTGAGCAGAAGCGGATCGTGCTGGAGTACCTGCTCGCCGGCCCCGACGAGGTGCTCCTCCTCGACGAGCCCGACAACTACCTCGACGTCCCCGGCAAGATCTGGCTCGAGGAGCGGATCGCCAGCTCGGACAAGACGATCCTGTTCATCAGCCACGACCGCGAGCTCCTCGCCAACACCGCGACCCGGGTGGTGACGGTCGAGCTCGGCGCGTCGGGCAACCTCGTCTGGACCCACCCCGGTGGCTTCGCCAGCTATCACGAGGCCCGCAAGGACCGGTTCCTCCGCTTCGAGGAGATGCGCCGCCGCTGGGACGAGGAGCACGCGAAGCTCAAGGCGCTGGTCCTCCGCTACAAGATCAAGGCGGAGTACAACGACGGGCTCGCCAGCCAGTACAAGGCGGCCCAGACCCGGCTCCGCAAGTTCGAGGAGGCCGGTCCGCCGATCGAGCAGCCGCGCGAGCAGCAGGTCTCGATGCGGCTCTCGGGCGGCCGCACCGGCAAGCGGGCGGTCGTGTGCGAGGACCTGGAGCTGACCGGGCTGATGCGGCCCTTCGACCTGGAGGTCTGGTACGGCGAGCGGGTCGCGGTCCTGGGCTCCAACGGGTCCGGCAAGTCCCACTTCCTGCGACTGCTGGCCGCGGGCGGGTCCGACCCGGACGTCGAGCACAAGCCCGTCGGGGAGGTCGTCGTACAGCCCGTGCGCCACGCGGGCGTCGCCAAGCTCGGTGCGCGGGTCCGGCCCGGCTGGTTCGTGCAGACCCACGAGCACCCCGAGCTGGTCGGCCGCACCCTGCTGGAGATCCTGCACCGCGGTGACGGCGCGGCCAACGGACGCCAGGGGATGGGGCGCGAGCAGGCGAGCCGGGTGCTCGACCGCTACGAGCTGAGCGCTGCCTCCGAGCAACGTTTCGAGTCGTTGAGCGGCGGCCAGCAGGCCCGGTTCCAGATCCTGCTGCTCGAGCTCTCGGGCGCGACCCTGCTGCTCCTCGACGAGCCGACCGACAACCTCGACGTGGCCTCCGCCGAGGCGCTCGAGGAGGGTCTCGAGGCGTTCGACGGCACCGTGCTCGCGGTGACCCACGACCGGTGGTTCGCCCGTGGCTTCGACCGCTTCCTGGTGTTCGGCGCCGACGGCGGCGTCTATGAGTCCGATGATCCCGTGTGGGACGAGCAGAGAGTGGTGCGAGTGCGATGACGATGAAGGTCTGGGAGATCGACGTCTTCGACGACGACCAGCTGCGGGCCTGGCTCGACGTGGTCAACACCGTGGACCTCTTCGAGCGCGGCGACGCCTCCACCCCGTGGACGTTCCCCGAGCTCGCCGTCGGCGCGCGGGAGCCCAGCAAGGGCTGGAGGACCGTGCGGCTGTCCGGCTCGGTCGACGGTGTCGTGGTCGCGGCGGGCCAGGTGCAGATGCCGCTGCTCGACAACCTTTCCTCGGCAGAGGTCGAGGTCAACGTCCTGCCCGAGCACCGGCGGCAGGGGCTCGGCACCGCGATGCTCGAGGCCTGCGAGGCGATCGCGAAGGAGCACGGCCGGTCGCGCTTCGACGCCATGTGCGCCTGGCCGTACGACGGCCCGGCCGACGGGGCGGGCACCTCGGGCGTCGAGTTCGCGCAGCGCTACGGCTACGAGTTCGGGCTGGGAGACGTCCAGCGGGAGGTCACCCTCCCCGTCGACGAGGCGGTCCTCGCCGAGCTGGCGGCCGAGGCGGCGGCGGCCGCCGGTGACTACGAGCTGCGCACCTGGAGCGGCCCGTTCCCCGACGACGAGCTGTTGCTGAGCTATCTCGAGGTGGCGTCCAAGCTCATCACCGAGGCGCCCACCGGCGACCTCGACTACGAGGACGAGGCGGTCGACGTGGAGGCCCACCGGATGCACGAGGAGGTCGTGGCCAAGCAGGGGCGGCTGAAGTTCACGACGGTTGCGCTCGCCCCCGACGGGAGCGTGGCGGCGTACACCGACCTGATGGCGCCGACCCACCAGACCACCCACGTCTACCAGTGGGGCACCCTCGCCAGCCGTGCCCACCGCGGCCACCGGCTCGGCCTCGCGGTCAAGATCGCCAACCTGCAGGCCCTCCAGGCGACCGGTGCCTACGACGGTCGGCGGCTGGTGACCTGGAACGCCGAGGTCAACGAGCACATGATCGGCATCAACGAGCGGATGGGCTTCCGGCCGGTCGCCCGCGCCGGCGAGCTCCAGAAGAAGATCGAGCTGGACGGCTGATGGGCGCCCTCGACCCGGACGTCCGGATCACGGCGGTCGCACCGAGCGACGTCGCCGCCATCGAGCAGTGGGTGCACCTGACCACGGCGGTCGTCGAGCACGAGGTCGGCGACTCCGCGGCGATGTGGACGGTGCCGGAGATGGTCGCTGCGGTCCAGGACCCGCCCGAGAACCGCCACGAGCTGCTGTTCCTCGGCACCGTCGGCGACGACCTGGTCGCGACCGGCTGGATCACGCTCTCGATGATCGACAACCTGTCCGGCGCCGACCTCTACGTCGGGGTGCTGCCCGAGCACCGTCGACGCGGCCTCGGGTCGGCCGTCCTCGCGCATCTGGAGGAGGTCTGTGCCGAGCGCGGTCGGACCCGCCTCGGCGGCGTCACCGACTGGCGGTACGACGGACCGCCCGACGGGTCGGGCACGTCGGGCGTGGAGTTCGGACGCGCCCACGGCTACGCCTTCGGCCTCGGCGAGGTGCAGCGCGAGCTCGCGCTCCCGGCTGACGCGGACCTGCTGGAGGGCATGGCCGCGGCAGCGGCGCCGTACCACTCCGCCTACGAGCTGCGGTCCTGGACCGGGCCGATCCCCGACGACCTGCTGCAGAGCTATCTCGAGCTGTCGACGCGGCTGGCGACCGAGGCGCCGGTCGGGGACCTGGAGCGCGAGGACCACGTCGTCGACCTCGCCGACCACCGCAAGAGCGAGCAGGTCCTCGCCGAGCAGCAGCGCGTCCCGTGGCACACCGTCGCGCTCGACGCCGACGGCGCCGTCGTCGCCTACAGCGACCTGGTCGTGGGTGCGACCGACCCGAAGTGGATCCACCAGTGGGGAACGCTCGTCGACCCGGCCCACCGCGGCCACCGCCTCGGGGTCGCGGTCAAGGTGGCCAACCTGCTGGCGTTCCAGCGCGCGTGTCCCGGGGAGCGCCGCCGGATCCTCACCTGGAACGCCGAGGTCAACGCCCACATGATCGCCATCAACGAGCAGATGGGCTTCCGCCCCACCGCCCGCGGCGGCCAGCTCCAGAAGAAGCTCTGCTGACCCGCCGAGTCGCCCATCTTGCGGGGCCGAGTCGCCCATCTTGCGGGGCCGAGTCGCCCATGTCTGAGGAAATCCGAGGCTGCGTCTCAGCGCTCTCACAGGCTGGCTCCGCAGGCTTGCCGGCATGACGATCTCCGCACCTCCGTCGTACCAGCAACTGCCGCCCCCGATCGCACCGCCGCCGCCCCCGGGAGCTCCGCGCCCGCGTCGCGGCGGGTTCGCGGCCGCGGTGATCGCGGGCGCGCTGGTCGTCGGTGGCGGTGCGGGACTGGGCGGCGCGGCGTTGTGGTCCGTGCTCGACGGCCCTGACGGTGGGGCCGGAAGCAACGGCAGTGGTACGACGTCCGCGCCGCTCCAGGTCGCCAACACCGCCGACGACACCGACGGCCCGTCCCCGCAGGGCAGTGTCGAGGAGGTGGCCCGCACCGTCCTCCCGTCGGTGGTCGCGCTCGACGTGACCGCCGGCGGGACGGGCGGCAGCGGGTCGGGCGTCGTGCTCACCGAGGACGGACTGATCCTCACCAACGACCACGTCGTCACGTTGGGTGGCGCAGCGGACGCCGCCACCGCTGAGGTGACGGTGTCCTTCTCCGACGGCACGACGACGACGGCCGAGGTCGTCGGCACCGACCCGCTCACCGACACCGCGCTGGTGCAGGCCCAGGACGTCTCGGGGCTGACCCCGATCACGATCGGCCGTTCCAGCGACCTGGACGTGGGGGAGCAGGTCGTCGCCGTCGGCTCGCCGTACGGCCTCGACGCGACCGTCACCAGCGGCATCGTGAGCGCGCTGGACCGCCCGGTCGAGGTGGCGCGTGACGAGAACGGCGACACGACCGCCTATCCCGCGATCCAGACCGACGCCGCGATCAACCACGGCAACAGCGGCGGGCCGCTGGTGAACATGGACGGTCAGCTCGTCGGCATCAACGCCTCGATCCGCACCGCGGACGGCAGCGACGAGTCGGCCGGGTCGATCGGCATCGGCTTCGCCATCCCGATCGACGAGGTCACCCCGATCATCGAGCAGCTCCGCGCCGGCGAGACCCCCACCCACGCGCGGCTCGGCATCCAGGTCGGCACCAGCGAGGACGGCGCCGGGGCCGTCGTACGGGAGATCGAGAGCGGGTCGGCCGCCGCCGACGCCGGCCTCCGCGCCGGCGACGTCATCACCCGCATCGACGACCACGTGATCGCCGACTCGGGCTCCCTCGTCGCCACGATCCGCTCCTACCGCCCCGAGGACCAGGTGACGGTCACCTACCTGCGCGGCACCGACGAGCAGACCACCCGGCTCTCCCTCGGCTCCGACGCCTCCTGACGGCCGGAGCGGGTCCAGCCCCGCGACTTGCCTGGCTTGCGGGGATGAGTTGCCGAGGTTGCCCGGTCGAGTTGCCATCCCCACTGGCGATTCGACCCGGCAAGCCAGGCGATTCGACCCGGCAAGCCAGGCGATTCGACCCGGCAAGCGGGGCGATTCGGCGAGATCAGACCTGTCGGTCGCGACCTTCCCAGTACGGCGCCCGGAGCTCGCGCTTGAGGACCTTGCCGGTGGGGTTGCGGGGGAGGGCGGGGACGACGTCGACGGACTTCGGGCACTTGTAGTGCGCGAGCCGCTCGCGGGTCCACTCGATGAGGTCCTCGCCCGTCACCTCGACGCCCTCCTTCAGCGCGACGAACGCCTTGACCGACTCGCCCCACTTCTCGTCGGGGACGCCGACGATGGCGACCTCGAGGACCGCGGGGTGCTCGGAGAGGACCCGCTCCACCTCGGGGGAGTAGATGTTCTCGCCGCCGCTGATGATCATGTCCTTGAGGCGGTCGGAGACGAAGAGGTAGCCGTCGGCGTCGAGGTGCCCGATGTCGCCGGTGCGGAACCAGCCGTCCTCGGTGATGACCTCGGCGGTCGCCTCGGGCTTGTTGAGGTAGCCCTTCATCAGCTGCGGCGTCCGGAGCCAGATCTCGCCGGCCTCGCCGGTCGGCAGCTCGCCGAGCGAGCCGGGCTCCACGATCCGCACCTCGCAGCCAGGGATGGCGCGCCCGGCGGAGAGCAGCCGCTCGGGGTGCCCGTCGGCCTCGGCGTTGCGGTGGTCCTCCGGCAGCAGGTGGGTGGCGACCCCGGACACCTCGGTGAGGCCGTAGACCTGCATGAAGTCGGTGCCGGGCCACGCCGCCATCGCGGCGCGCAGCAGCGGCGGCGGCATCGGCGCCGCGCCGTAGGTGTAGACCCGCAGGGCGCCGAAGAGCTTGATGGCGTCCGGGCCGGCCTGGAGCACCTGGGCGAGCACCGCCGGCACGAGGAAGGTGCAGGTCGCTCCGGCGAGGATCGCGCCGGCGAGCGACCCGGCGTCCGGCTCGCGCGTCATCACGCTCGGGACGCCGTCATGGATGCCGAAGAGGACGTACGACGAGCCACCGACGTGGAACAGCGGCATCGCCACCATGGACTTGCTGCCCTCGGGGAAGGCCCAGCCGTCGTGCGAGAAGACCGTGTGGCTGACCATGTTGCGGTGCGTCAGCATGACGCCCTTGGGGTGACCGGTGGTGCCCGAGGAGTAGAGCACCAGGCAGACGTCGTCCTCGACCACGTCGGGCCCGTCGTCGCACGGCGTCGACGCGGCGAGGAACGCCTCGTACTCGTCGCCCTCGGCACCGTCCGGCGTCACCGTGATGATCTTCTCGACGTGGGGCAGCCGGTCACGGATCGCCTCGATCGTCGGGAGCAGCTCGGCGCCCACGAACAGGATCCGGGCGCCGGAGTCATTGACGACGTAGTCGACCTCGTCGCCGGCCATCCGCCAGTTGATGATCGCGTTGGCGGCGCCGATCGAGCCGGCCGCCATGCTGATCTCGACGCAGGCCGGGTGGTTCTTGTCGAGGAACCCGACGACGTCGCCGCGGGCGATGCCGAGCTCGCGGAGCCCGCCCGCCGCCCGGTGCACCCGGTCGTGGAGCTGCGACCAGGTCCACGTGCGCCCCAGGTAGCTCATCGCCTCCCCGTCGGGGTTGGCCTCGGCCCAGTGGTTGAGCCGGTCGTCGACGTACGTCGGCTCCGGAGGCAGGGCCGGGGGCCAGGAACGATGGGCGGGTGCGGCGACGTCGGTGTCGGTGCTCATCCGCCGGATTGTGGCCTACGCCACACCTCGGCACAACGACCCTGGCGGTACTTGCCCGAAAAAGCGCACGACCCCGGCCGCCGGGCCGGGGTCGTGGAGCAGAGCAGGCAGGTCAGGCCCAGCGCTCCGCGGCGGGCACGAAGTCCAGCTTGCGCTCGCCGGTGTAGATCTGCTTGGGCCGGGCGATCTTCTGCTCCTTGTCCTGGACCAGCTCGAGCCACTGGGCCAGCCAGCCCGGGGTGCGGCCGATCGCGAAGAGGACGGTGAACATCTCCGGCGGGAACTCCAGGGCCTCGTAGATGAGGCCGGAGTAGAAGTCGACGTTGGGGTAGAGCTTGCGCTTGACGAAGTACTCGTCCTCGAGCGCGATCTTCTCGAGCTCCTGGGCGACCTCGAGCAGCGGGTTGACCCCGGTGACCTCGAAGACGTCGTCGCAGGCCTTCTTGATGATCTTGGCGCGCGGGTCGTAGTTCTTGTAGACCCGGTGCCCGAAGCCCATGAGCCGCTCGTTGCCGGCCTTGACGCCCTCGATGAACGCGGGGATCTCGGACTTGCTGCCGATCCGGCGCAGCATCTTGAGGACGGCCTCGTTGGCGCCGCCGTGGAGCGGGCCGAAGAGCGCGCCGATGCCGGCGGACACAGCCGAGTACGGGTCGACCTGCGAGGAGCCGACCGAGCGCACCGCGTTGGTGGAGCAGTTCTGCTCGTGGTCGGCGTGCAGGATGAAGAGGGTGTCGAGCGCCTTGGCGATGCGCGGGTCGGGGTCGTACTTGACCTCGCTCATCTTGAACAGCATCGACATGAAGTTCTCGGCGTACGACAGGTCGTTGTCCGGGTAGACGTAGGGCTTGCCCTGCGCGTGACGGAACGCCCACGCACCGAGGGTCGGCATCTTCGCGATCATCCGGATGATCTGGATCTGCCGGTTGTCGGGGTCGGAGATGTTGGCGGCCTCGGGATAGAACGTCGACAGCGCGCCGACGGACGCCATCAGCATCCCCATCGGGTGGGCGTCGTACCGGAAGCCCTGCATGAAGGCCTTCACGTTCTCGTGGACGAACGTGTGGTAGGTGATGTGGTGCACCCAGTTGTCGTACTGCTCCTTCGACGGCAGGTCGCCGTGCACCAGGAGGTAGGCCACTTCGAGGAAGTTCGACTTCTCCGCCAGCTGCTCGATCGGGTAGCCGCGGTACTCGAGGATCCCGGCCTCTCCGTCGATGTAGGTCACGGAGCTGCGGCACGAGGCGGTGTTGACGAAGCCGGGGTCGTAGGTGGCGAGGCCCGGGGTGTCGTCGTTGAGCTTGATCTGCCCGAGGTCGGCGGCCTTGATGGTGCCGTCGGTGATCGGGATCTCGTACTCCGCGCCGGTGCGGTTGTCGCGAACGGTGAGAGAGTCAGTCACGCTCTGCACCGTAGTCCAGTCCCTCACGCGTCGGAACCCGGCGTCCCGCTCCGTGGTGCATGCGGCGGATGACTCCGCCGGCCACGAGCGCGAGCGGGAACATCAGGACGCCGTAGACCGCCGCCGGCACCGCGAGCGTCTCGCTGTCGAGCACGCTGATCGCCACCGCGATCGCGAGGGTGCTGTTGTGGATCCCGACCTCGAACGCCGAGGAGAGCGA
This sequence comes from Nocardioides stalactiti, assembly GCF_014180715.1. GTDB lineage: Bacteria > Actinomycetota > Actinomycetes > Propionibacteriales > Nocardioidaceae > Nocardioides > Nocardioides stalactiti. The sequence continues at coordinate 33,550 of NZ_JACEFC010000030.1, forward strand.
CTGGCGCTCGTCCACTCCGGCGAGGCGGGGCAGCACGTAACCGAGGGTCAGGCTGAGGGCGCAGAACAGGGTGGCCGGCAGCCCGATGTCGGCCAGGTAGTCGGCCAGGTTCTCGCGCTCGGCGAGCAGCGCCCCGCCGATGACGAGGGCGAGCACGACCGCCGACGCGATCCGCACGGGCTTGTCGGCGCTGTCCGCGAACCCGGGTGAGGAGCGGCGGACGAGCATCCCGATCGCGACGGGCACCAGCACGATCGCGAAGACTTGCGCGGTCTTGGTGAGCTGGAGCCCGACGTCGCCGCCCTCGGCGGGGTCGAAGTGGGCGATGGACAGGTTGACCACGACGGGGAGCGTGACCACCGCGATCACCGAGTTGACCGCCGTCAGGGTCACGTTGAGGGCGACGTCACCGCGGAACAGGTGGCTGAACAGGTTGGCGGTGGTGCCGCCGGGGGAGGCGGCCAGCAGCATCATGCCGACCGCGAGGATCGGGTCGAGGTCGAAGGCGGTCACCAGCCCGAAGCACACCAGCGGGAGGAGCAGCAGCTGGGCTGCGAGGGCGATCGCGACCGGCTTGGGACGTTGCCCGATCCTGCGGAAGTCCTCGATGGTCAACGACAACCCGAGGCCGAACATGATGACGGCCAGCGCGACCGGGAGCCCGATCGTCGTCAGTGCTGAGTCCATGGCTGCTCCCGCTCGTCCCTCGATTGGTGGATTCCCGCCCCTGACCGTAGTCTTGTCGATTGCGTCTTCTGCCGCTCCCGCTTGCGGGGGCAGTGTCCCGCCCGACGGCGGGGCCAGTGTTCGTCAGAAGACGCCGCGGCCGGAGCCTTCGGCCGTGTCTCCACGAACGACAGAAAGTGTTGCAGCCATGCGCACCTATGCCCCGAAGCCCGGCGACGTCGAGCGCCAGTGGCTCGTGATCGACGCGACGGACGTCCCGCTCGGTCGCCTCGCGACCACCGCGGCGAACCTCATCCGCGGCAAGCACAAGCCGATGTTCGCGCCCAACTTCGACGCCGGTGACTACGTCATCGTCATCAACGCCGAGAAGGTCTCGCTCAGCGGCAAGAAGCGGACCGACAAGATGGTCTACCGCCACTCGGGCTTCCCGGGTGGTCTGACCGCGACCCCGATCGGCGAGGTCCTGGACAAGGACGCCCGCAAGGCGATCGAGAAGGCTGTCTGGGGCATGGTCCCCAAGAACAAGCTCGGCCGTCAGATGCTGAAGAAGCTGAAGGTCTACACCGGCCCGGCCCACCCGCACCAGGCCCAGCAGGCCGTCCCCTTCGAGATCGCCAAGATCTCCCAGTGACTGAAGCGAAGGATCTGAGGAACACCGTGGCTGAGAACACCACCGACACCACCGACAGCACCGAGGTCGAGGAGACCTACGAGACCGACGACCAGGGCCTCGCGTACACCAGCGAGACCTCGCCGTCGGCCGCCGCCGTCGACGCTCGCCCGGCGACCATCGCCCCCGGCGCTGCCACCGGCCGCCGCAAGGAGGCCGTCGCCCGCGTCCGGGTCGTCCCCGGCACCGGCGNTCAACGGCCGCACGCTCGAGTCGTACTTCCCCAACAAGCTGCACCAGCAGGTCGTCAACGAGCCGTTCGCGGCCCTCGGCCTGGAGGGCCGCTTCGACGTCATCGCCCGCATCCACGGCGGCGGCATCACCGGCCAGGCCGGTGCGCTCCGCCTCGGTGTGGCCCGGTCGCTCAACGCGATCGACGTCGACGCCAACCGCCCGACCCTGAAGAAGGCCGGTCTGCTCACCCGCGACGCGCGGGCCATCGAGCGCAAGAAGGCCGGTCTCAAGAAGGCGCGCAAGGCGCCGCAGTACTCGAAGCGCTGATCCGATTCCGCAGATGCGGATCTTCGGCACCGACGGGGTCCGGGGTCTGGCGAACTCGTCACTGACGGGGGAGCTGGCCCTGGGCCTCGGCGTTGCTGCCGCCCGCGTGCTCGTCGAGCACGGCGGGCTCGGCAGCGGTCGTCCCCGGCCCCTCGCGGTCGTCGGGCGCGACACCCGGATCTCGGGCCAGTTCCTCGAGCACGCCGTCGTGGCAGGGCTCGCGTCGGCCGGCGTCGACGTCCTCCGGCTCCGCGTCCTCCCGACGCCCGGCGTCGCCTACTTCACCGACGCCCTCGGCGCGGACGTGGGCGTGGTCATCTCGGCGTCCCACAACCCGATGCCCGACAACGGCATCAAGTTCCTCGCCCGCGGCGGGGTCAAGCTCGACGACGCGCTCGAGCGCGAGATCGAGGAGCACCTCGACCAGGAGTGGGACCGTCCGACCGGCGCCGACGTCGGTCGCGTGACCCCCTACGGTCCGACCGTCGAGGAGTACGCCGCGCACCTGATCGGCACGCTCGACAAGCCCCTCGTCGGGCTCAAGGTGGTCCTCGACTGCGCCAACGGCGCTGCGAGCGAGGTCGGCCCCAAGGCGTTGACCGACGCCGGCGCCGAGGTGGTCGCGATCGGCGCGGAGCCCGACGGCCTCAACATCAACGACGGCTGCGGCTCGACCCACCTCGAGCTCCTGCAGAAGGCCGTCCTCGAGCACGGCGCCGACGCGGGCTTCGCCGTCGACGGCGACGCCGACCGGTGCCTGGCCGTCGACCACACCGGCACGATCGTCGACGGCGACCAGATCATGGCGATCCTCGCCCTCGGGCTGAAGGAGAGCGGCCGGCTCGTCGACGACACCCTCGTGGCGACCGTGATGAGCAACCTCGGGATGATCCAGGCGCTCACCGCCGCCGGGGTGACCGTCCGGCAGGCTGCGGTCGGCGACCGCTACGTCCTCGAGGACATGCGCGCCGGCGGCTACTCGCTCGGCGGCGAGCAGTCCGGCCACGTCATCATGCGCGACCACGCGACGACCGGCGACGGCGTCCTCACCGCGCTCCACGTCATGCAGCGGATGGTCCGCACCGGCAGCACCCTCCAGGAGCTCGCCGCGGTCATGACCCGGCTGCCGCAGGTGCTCGTCAACGTCCCCGGGGTCGACAAGGACCGGTGTGACGACCCCGAGCTGCTCGCCGCGGTCGCTGCGGTCGAGGCCGAGCTGGCCGGCACCGGCCGGGTCCTGCTCCGCCCCTCCGGCACCGAGCCGCTGGTGCGGGTGATGGTCGAGGCGCCGACCGCCGACCAGGCCCAGACCGTCGCCGACGGGCTCGCCGAGGTGGTCCGCCGCCGTCTCGCCCTCGAGTCGTCCGACTGAGAGTGACCTCCAGGTCACGCTGGCTCGGACGACCGGTCAGATCTTGCGGAGTCGCACGTAGCGGACCGAGTGGTCGGCGTCCTTGCGCAGAACGAGGGTCGCGCGGGACCGGGTCGGGAGGACGTTGTTCTCCAGGTTGGGCCCGTTGATCGTGTCCCAGATCCGGCGCGCCTCGTCGATCGCGACGTCGTGGGTGAGCTGGGCGTACTTGCCGAAGTACGAGTCGGGATCGCGGAACGCGGTCTCGCGCAGCTTGAGGAAGCGGTCGACGTACCAGTCGCGGATGTTGGCGACGGCCGCGTCGACGAAGATCGAGAAGTCGAAGAAGTCCGACAGGCCCAGCCCGGTCCGGCCGTCGCCACGGGCGCGAGCGGGCTGGAGGACGTTGAGGCCCTCGAGGATGAGGATGTCGGGACGCTTGATGGCGACCTTCTCGTCCGGCACGACGTCGTAGATCAGGTGGGAGTACGTCGGCGCGAGCACCTCGTCCTTGCCGGACTTGATGTCGACGACGAACTTCATCAGCGCCCGCCGGTCGTAGGACTCCGGGAAGCCCTTGCGGTCGAGCAGGCCGCGCCGCTCGAGCTCGGCGTTGGGGTAGAGGAAGCCGTCGGTGGTGACCAGCGCGACGTTGGGGTGGGCGGGCCAGCGGGCCAGCATCTGCTGGAGCACGCGGGCCGCGGTCGACTTCCCGGCCGCCACCGACCCCGCGAGACCGATGACGAACGGGGTGCGTGGGGGCGTCGCCCGGTGGAGGAACTCCTCCTGGGCCCGGTGCAGCGCGCCGGCCGCCTCGACGCGGAGGCTGAGCAGGCGGGAGAGCGGCAGGTAGACCTGCACGATCTCGTCGAGGTCGAGCGCCTCGCCGAGCCCGCGGAGCGCCAGGATCTCGTCCTCGGTGAGCGGGCTCTCCGTCTCGGAGGCCAGTGCCGCCCACGTCGCACGGTCGAGCTCGAGGTAGGGCGAGGACTCCCGGATGGACTCCTGGGGCTCGTCCCCCGGGCCGGGGCCGAGCGGCTCCGCCGTCGACATGACGGCGATTCTTCCAGCACGGTGTCCGTCCCGCGGTAGTGGCTGTCCTGGTTGGCCCCCGGGACGCCGTAGAGTGACCGGCCATGTGCGGGATCGTGGGCTACGTCGGGCCCCAGCGGGCGCAGGACGTCGTGGTCGACGGCCTCCGGCGGCTGGAGTACCGCGGCTACGACTCCGCGGGTGTGGCGGTCGTGCACGACGGGGTGCTGGCCGTCGCGAAGCGCTCCGGCAAGCTGGCCAACCTGGAGAAGGTCCTGGCCGACAAGCCGCTGCCTCCGGCCACGACCGGCATCGGCCACACCCGTTGGGCGACCCACGGGCCGCCCAACGACGCCAACGCCCACCCCCACACCGGGGGCGCGCGTCGGGTGGCGCTGGTCCACAACGGGATCATCGAGAACTACGCCGAGCTCAGGGACCGGATCGAGGCCGACGACCACGTCTTCCTCTCCGAGACCGACACCGAGATCGCGGCCCACCTGGTCGAGCTCCAGGTCCAGTCGGGCGTCGACCTGCAGGTCGCGATGCAGCGGGTGTGCCAGCAGCTCGACGGCGCCTTCACGCTGGTCGCGGTCGACGCGGAGGACCCCGGCAGGGTCGTCGCGGCGCGCCGCAACAGCCCGCTCGTGGTGGGCCTGGGCGAGGGCGAGAACTTCCTCGGCTCCGACGTCGCCGCCTTCATCGAGCACACTCGTGAGGCGCTCGAGCTCGGTCAGGACCAGATCGTCACCATCACCGCCGACGAGGTGACGGTCACCGACTTCTGGGGCAGCCCCGTCGAGCCGACCCGGTTCCACGTCGACTGGGACCTGTCGGCCGCCGAGAAGGACGGCCACGACTGGTTCATGCGCAAGGAGATCTTCGAGCAGCCGCGCGCGGTCGCCGACTCCCTCATCGGCCGACGCGGCGTCAACGGCCTGCTCCAGCTCGACGAGATGCGCCTGGCCGACGAGGAGATCCGCGACCTCGACAAGATCATCGTGATCGCCTGCGGCACCTCGTTCTACGCCGGGATGGTCGCCAAGTACGCCATCGAGCACTGGACCCGCACCCCGGTGGAGGTCGAGCTGGCCTCCGAGTTCCGCTACCGCGACCCGATCGTCGACAACACCACCCTGGTGGTCGCGATCAGCCAGTCCGGCGAGACCGCCGACACCCTGCAGGCGATCCGGCACGCCAAGAGCCAGGGTGCCAAGGTCCTCGCGATCTGCAACACCAACGGCTCCTCGATCCCCCGTGAGTCCGACGCGGTCATCTACACCCACGCGGGGCCGGAGATCGGTGTCGCCTCGACCAAGGGCTTCCTGACCCAGCTGGTGGCCTGCTACCTGCTCGCGCTCTACGTCGCGCAGGTCAAGGGCACCCGGTACGGCGACGAGATCGACGAGATCATGGGCCAGCTCGAGGCGATGCCCGACCACATCGACACGGTGCTCACGCGGGCCGACTCGATCTACGAGCTCGCCCGCGCCCACGTCGCCACCCGCTCGGTGCTCTTCCTCGGCCGCCACGCCGGCTACCCGGTCGCCCTGGAGGGTGCGCTCAAGCTCAAGGAGCTGGCCTACATCCACGCCGAGGGCTTCGCCGCCGGCGAGCTCAAGCACGGACCGATCGCGCTCATCGAGGAGGGTCTCCCGGTGCTGTGCGTGGTGCCGCCCCGCGGTCGCGACCAGCTGCACGCCAAGATGCTCGGCGGCATCCAGGAGGTGCGCGCCCGCGGCGCCCGAACGATCTGTCTCGCCGAGGAGGGCGACCACACGATCGAGCCCTACGCCGACGACCTGATCCGGCTGCCGCAGGTCCCCGTGCTGCTCCAGCCGCTCGTCGCGATCATCCCGCTCCAGCTCTTCGCCTGCGAGCTGGCGACCGCGCTCGGCCACGACGTCGACCAGCCGCGCAACCTCGCCAAGTCCGTCACGGTGGAGTAGGCGTGGGCGTCATCGGCGTCGGGATCGACGTCTGCGAGCTCGCCCGGTTCGCGGCGTCGCTCGAGCGGACGCCGGCGCTCGCCGTACGGCTCTTCACCGAGGCCGAACGGACGCTCCCGGTCGCTTCGCTGGCCGCCCGCTTCGCCGCCAAGGAGGCCCTGGCCAAGGCGCTCGGTGCCCCGCGCGGCATGGAGTGGCACGACGCCGAGGTGATCCGCGAGGAGTCCGGCCGTCCCGTGTTCGAGCTTCGCGGCACCGTCCTGGCGCAGGCGGAGGCCCAGGGGGTCACCCAGGTCCACCTGTCCTTGTCGCACGACGCCGGGATCGCGTCGGCGATGGTGGTCCTCGAGTCGTGACCGGCAGCGAGGGGGTCGACGCCGACGACGGCCTGCGTGGCCCGGTGGGCCAGCGGTTCGCGCACGCGCTGGCCGTCGCGGGCCAACGGCTCGAGCTCGACGTGCGCGGGCTCGACCGGGTCGACGACTTCTTCAGCAGCGTCGAGTGGATCGACCAGGAGTGGCGCGGTCGGCGGCTCACGGTCCGGGTCGCGACCTACGGCGCGGCCGGTACCACCACCGGCTACCGGTGGGTCGTGGTCCGGCTCGAGACCAAGGTGCGGCTGGGGCGCTGGGCCGACCCGGTGATGCGGTCCAACAGCCCGCTGGAGGGCATCTTCCTGCCCGTCACCCTCGATCCGGTCGGCGAGCAGGGCACGTGGGCCGACGACCCGGCCCTGTCCGAGGACCTCGGGGCGTACGCCGAGCCGATGCCGGAGGGTTTCGTCGCCCTCCAGGTCCGCAACGACGCGGTGCTCTGGCAGCTGCGGGCGTCGGCCATGGACGGGGACCGGCTCACGGCCGCGATCCTCCTGCTCGACCGGGTGGCCGGCTACGCGGAGCAGCACGACGCCGCGCTGTCGCAGCGCCTCGGCCGGGCGGCCGGCGTGACCGGGTGGCGCACCTTCGAGCTGGCGTTCGTCGTCCTCGTCCTGGGCGGGATCGCCGCGATGATCCTCGCCCCGTTCCTCCTCGCCTACCTCTTCTGAGGCGTCGTACCCGGCCTACATGTCGTGATTCGGCGAGAACGCGACAGGTAGGCCGGGTGCGATGGCGGCTAGCGTGGCCCCGTGATCCGAGCGCACACCGTCGCACAGGTCCGGGCAGCCGAGGCGGAGCTGCTGGCGCGGCTTCCCGACGGTGCGTTGATGCAGCGGGCGGCGCACGGCCTGGCCCATGCCGTCCTCGACCTGCTGGGCGGCGGTTACGGGCGCCGGGTGCTGCTGCTCGTCGGGTCCGGCGACAACGGCGGCGACGCCCTGTACGCCGGGGCGGTCCTCGCGCGTCGGGGCTCCTACGTCGAGGCCTGGCTGCTGTCGGACCGCGCGCACGCCGCCGGTACGACGGCGCTGCGCCAGGCCGGCGGACGGGGG
>NZ_JACEFC010000031.1 GCF_014180715.1 Nocardioides stalactiti
CGCCGAGGTGCCCGCCGCCGACGGACGCCTGGTCGCGCTCCTGGAACCGGGCCCCGAGATCGGTGCGGAGTTCGGCCTCAAGCGCCGCTCGGAGCACTTCGACCGGATCGACCGACTCGGGATCACCGTGCACGTCGGCTGCGCGGTCGAGGAGATCACCGCGGACGGCGTCCACTACGTCCCCGCGCACGGCACGTCGCGGGTCCTCCCCGCCGACGCCGTCGTGCTGGCCGGGACCGTCGAGCCCGACCCCGGGCTCGGCGCGACCCTCACCGCAGCGCTCCCCGGCGTACCGGTGGAGGTCATCGGCGACGCCGCCCTCGGCCTCGGCCTCATCCGCGGTGCCACCGCCGGTGCCGCCCGCGCCGTCCAAGCGATCGGCTGAGGCTGCGGCGGAATCCGCTGGGTGGAGGCGGTGCCGCTGGGCGACGATGAGCGGCATGCCGACCGAGGGCGAGGTGCAGGCGTGGCTGCGACTCGTCGCGCGCCTCGACGAATGGGCGGTCTCGGCCGTCGCCAGCGGCCTCGTGGAGATCCACGTGACGCTGCCGGATCGTGAGGGCGAGGTCGTGCTCCACCTCTCTCCTCGCGACTGGTCCGGCCTCGCCGGCACGATCTGGGGCAGCGACGACCGCGCGTTCGAGCAGGTCCGCGACGCCCTCGCTGCGCAACCCGACGACCTGGGCCATCTCGTCCACCGGACCTACGCGCTGCACCCGTCGGCCACCCCCGAGCTGCCCGAGGACCCGGAGCAGGCGTGGATCCGCGAGCAGCTCCGCCAGCACCCCGAGGGCTTCGGCACCTGGTTCGCCTACGGCCGAGACGGCACCATGGAGTTCCCCTTCCCCGAGCCACCGCCGCGCGAGGCCGCCGACGAGCGGACCGACCGCACGCAGGACCCCGACCCCGGCGACTCCTGAGTCACCCCAGCAGGGTGGGTCTCGGGCTGCCGCGGCGTGGGTGCTCGTTGGCGTCCACAGGGCGGTTGTGAGGTCGTTCTTCTCCACAGGCCAGGGGTGCTTGTTGGGTTGTTGTCGGGGTGCTGGGGTTGGCTGGACTCATGGATCTCGGGACCACTGGCAGCACTCTCGTCGGGCCGGACCACCGGTCGACATCGGTGCTGCTCGACCAGCTCGCGGCCGGTGTCGCGGTGCGTCGACGCAGTGAGGTCGAGGAGTTCCAGAACCTGATCGCCTGGGCCGATGCCAACGTGGTCACCGACCCCGAGGGTGCCGCGACGATCCGCGACTCCTACGTCGACACCGGGATCCCGATCGCCGGCCCGGGCGCACCGTTGGTCTCCGAGTTCGCGCTCTCCGAGCTGTGCGCGACCCTGGAACGGTCCCTGGACTCCGGCCGCGGCTATGTCGGGAAGGTCATCGAGACCGGCTGGCGACTGCCCGGGATCCGCGACGCCGTCTACGCCGGGAAGGTCCCGGTCTGGAAGGCCCTCCAGGTCGCCGAACTCACCCGGACCCTGTCGGCCGAAGCAGCCGCGTTCGTGGACCGCCACCTCGCGTTCGCGCTCACCGGCTGCACCTGGGCCCAGGTCGAACGGCTCGTCACCGAAGCGATCAACCGGTTCGACCCGGACACCGCCGAAGAACGCCGTCAGGACGCCGCCGACCGCCGCCACTGCACCATCGACCTCAACGGTGGGCACGACGGGGTGGTGGACCAGTGGTCGGTCCTCGACACCGCCGACGCCCTCGACCTCGAACAAGCCATCGCCCGCCGTGCCGAAGAGCTCCGCCTCTCCGGCTGCGACGAGTCCTTAGACGTACGCCGTTCGATCGCGTTGGGTGAGATCGCCCGCGGCGACCTCGCCCTGGACCTGGAGATCGTCGACACCACTACCGGTGAGATCACCCGCGTGGTCAAGGGCCGCAAGGTTGAGCTCTTCGTCCACCTCACCGACGCAGCTCTCGCGGGCGTTGGGAACGTGGGCCGGCTCGGCAACACCACCAACCCGGTGCTTGCCGAGCAGATCCGTACCTGGTGCGCCAGCGAGGGCACCCAGGTCATCGTCCGCCCCGTGATCGACCTGGCCGAGCACCTCCCGGTCGACTCCTACGAGATCCCCGACCGCCACCGGCTCCAGGTCACCTTGCGCGACCACACCTGTCGCGCCCCCTGGTGCAACCGCAAAGCCGAACGCTGCGACCTCGACCACGCCGTCCCCCACGCAGACGGCGGACCCACCTGCCCCCGCAACCTCGTCCCCCTGTGCCGACGCCACCACCGCGCCAAGACCTTCCACGCCTGGACCTACGACATCCTCAGTCCCGGCGTCTACCTCTGGACCAGCCTCAACGGCCGCCAGTTCCTCGTCACCGCTTCGGGCACCAGATCCCTCAGCCCACCCGGCCACCCCGACCATCGCCACCCCGAGACGGACGAACCACCCTGGGCCGACCCCGGCTTCCCCCACCCGAACGACCACGAACCAGTCGTGGCAGACCCACCACCCCCAGCCACAGCACCCCCGCTCGCTCTCTGCTGAACTCTGCCCCACCAGCCCGATGACCCCGCGCCCCCCGCGCGGGGCCATCGCCATGCCCAGACGCCCTCGCGACCGTCGCCGGCCTCCGCCCGCACACGAGCCCTCCCCGGCTGATCCGGCGAAACCGGATTGACCGTCAGCGCCCGGGCACGAGACGTTCACGGCATGGGTTGGCGCATCGAGGGCGGTCCGGACGAGGGGTTCGAGGAGGCGACGACCGAGGGCCTGGTCGCGCACAACAAGGCGGCGTCCGAGGCTATCCGGGTGCGGTTCGAGCCGGCCAACCTGCCGTCGACGCCGGTGGCGGCGTACGCGGTCGACGACGACGGGACGCTCCTGGGTGGGTGCATCGGCACCACGGAGGACGTCTGGCAGTGGCTCACGATCGACGTGATGTGGGTGGACCCCGAGCGCCGGGGTGACGGGATCGGCCGCGACCTCCTCGCAGCGGTCGAGGACGAGGCTCGGGCGCGGGGCTGTCACTGGTCCAAGCTCAACACCTGGGAGTTCCAGGCCCCCGACTTCTACGAGCGGTGCGGCTACGTCACCTACGGGCGCGAGGTCGACTACCCGCCCGGCCACACCAACCACCTGATGCGCAAGGACCTCTGACCGCGCAAGCCGCGGCACGACCCCGCTCCTGGTACGCCGGTGGGCAGGGAGAAGCTCACACCGGGTCGGGCAGCAGGGAGAGCACCGCCGCGTGCAGGTCCGGCACGGCGGCCTCGTGCTCGGGCTTCATCAGCACCGACCGCAGGACCCGGCCGTTGGCGACGTCGGCCTCGACCCGGTGTCCGCGCTCCGCCAGCGCGGCGCCGGTGACGGTGTAGGTCGCCAGGTGGAGCGACTCGTCGGGCGGGAGCGCCATCCCGCGGGCCAGCACCGCGGCGCTCGCGGCGTCGACCTCCGACAGCCGGCCGCGCGCCGGCAGGTAGGTGAGGATGTCGAGCGCCGGTGGCTGGTAGAGGTCGAGCGCGTCGCTGTCCTCGACGAGCGCGGCCCAGGCGAGCGCCGCGCGCCGACCGGGGCGGAGCACGGAACCGAGACCGTCCGGGGTCAACGGCAGCAGCCGCAGGGTGAGCCACAGCGCCGCGGCCGCCGCACCGGCCCGGGAGCACTCGAGCGAGATCTCCCCCAGGTGCAGCTCGTCGGAGGTGAAGTACGTGTACGGCGAGTCGTGCAGGTAGTGGCCCGCCACCCCCGGGTCCCGGAACAGCACCGCACCGCAGCCGTAGGGCTGGAGGCCGTGCTTGTGGGGATCGATGACGACCGAGTCGCAACCGGCGATCGCCGCGAACGGCGCGGCGGCGACCCCGCCCGGGGTGTCGTCGGCGATCAGCCGGAAGAAGCCGCCGTACGCCGCGTCGACGTGGACCCGGACGCCGTGCTGCCGGGCGATCGCGAGGATCTCGTGGACGGGGTCGACGGCGCCGAGCCCGGTGGTGCCGGTGGTCGCCACGACCGTGCCGACCCGACCGGACGCGAGCAGGGCCTCCAGCGCGCCGACATCCATCGCACCGGACGGCGTCGTCGGTACGCCGAGCGCCTCGACGCCGAGGACGTGCGCCATCCGTGCGTGGGTGTAGTGGGCGTCGGCGCTGTGGGCGATCGCCTTGCCGGGGTGGGTCTCCCGGGCCACGAAGAGCGCCTCGAGGTTGGCGATCGTGCCGCTGCTCGTCAGGTGGCCGAGGTGAGCGTCCCGGAAGCCGAACATCGCCGCGAGCTGGGCGACCACCTCCTTCTCCATGGCGGCCGTGGCCGGCCCGCCGTCGAGCGCGTGGTTGTTGGGGTTGACGAGCATCGCGGTCAGGTAGCCGATCACGGCCGCGGGGTGCGGAGGCTTGAGCATCTGGCCGGCGTAGCGCGGGTGGTGGAACGGGTAGTTGTCGCGGAGCCGGCTGCGCAGGCTCGCCGTGGCGGCCTCGAGCGCGGCCGGGTCGACCTCGAGTGCTGGGTGGGTGGCGAACCCGCCGTACTCCCCCATCCAGGCGGCCATCTCCTCGACGGCGACGGCGAGCTGTCGGCCCAGGTCAGCCGCGCCCGCGGGCATCCCCTTCAACATGGACCCAGACAGTAGCCAGGTGCGCCAGACTGTCGCCCTCCCCTGCTGCTCCCCGAGGTGACCGATGACGCAAGAAGTCCGCAAGCACCGCGTGCTCGACCCGAAGCGACCGATGGCCGTCCGCCGGCAGTCGGTGGTGAACCTGTGGGACTTCCTGGTGAAGGGCGGGATCGCCGACACGACGCGGACTCCCTCGGAGGTGATCGACACCGGCCGCACCCGTGAGCTGCACCGCTACACGAAGGCGAAGGGCGTCCGGTCCAAGGGACTGCCGGTCCTGCTGGTTCCGCCGTTGGGCGCACAGGCGTCCTGCTTCGACCTGCGCCGCGGGTTGTCGCTGGCCGAGGACTTCGTGAGCAAGGGGCGGCCGACCTACCTGGTCGACTACGGCCCGCTCAAGGGCGCGGACGCGAAGGTCGGCATCGAGCACTTCGTCAACGACGTGCTGCCGCCGGCGATCCGCAGGGTCTCCGAGGACACGGGCGGCAAGGACGTCCACCTGGTCGGCTGGTGCATGGGCGGCCTGCTGTCCCTCGGCACCACGTCGATCTACGACGACCTGCCGATCCGGTCGGTGGCGATGGTGGCCAGCCCCTTCGACACCTCCAAGATCCCGACCCTCGCGCCGATCCGCGCGATCGGGCGGCTGACCGACGGCCGGATCGTCGGGACCGCCCTCAAGGCAGCGGGGTCGGTGCCGGCGCCGCTGGTGAGCATCGGCTTCAAGGCGACCGCGCTGCCGACGTACCTCAAGAAGCCGCGGACCCTCTGGAGCCGCCGCGAGGACCGGGAGTTCCTCGGCCAGATCCAGGCGGTCGACGGGATCATGAACAACATGCTCGCCTACCCCGGCCGGGCGACCCTGCAGGTCTATCAGCGGATGGCGCTGCGCAACGAGCTCGCGACCGGCCGGGTCCAGGGCCCGACCCACCTCATCGACCTGGCGAGGGTGACGGTCCCGGTGATGAACATCGCCGGCGCGACCGACGTCCTGGTCCCCCAGGCCGCGGCCCACCACGTCGGCAGCCTTCTCACGGGCTCGCCGGACGTCCGGCTCCCACTGGCTCCCGGTGGGCACCTCGGCGTGCTGACGGGGACCAAGGCTCCGGAGACCACCTGGGTCGAGATCCAGTCGTTCCTCGCCGACCACGACCGGAGGCGCGCCCGACCCGCGAGCACGTAGGTCGACTTTCCCTATCAGCGTGGTTGTATTTGCCTCGTGACCGCGAGCCCGAACCCGCTGCCGGCCCATCCGACCGGCGGCGACGTGATCCCGCTCGGCGAGGCCACCCGCGCCTGGTTCGCCATCTCGCTGCAGACGTTCGGCGGGCCGGCGGGGCAGATCGCCGTCATGCAGCACAAGCTCGTCGACGAGAAGCGCTGGATCGGGCAGCAGCGGTTCCTCCACGCGCTCAACTACTGCACCCTGCTCCCGGGGCCAGAGGCGCAGCAGCTCGCGATCTACACCGGCTGGCTCCTCAACGGCACCCGCGGCGGCCTCATCGCCGGCAGCCTGTTCGTGCTGCCGGGCGTGGTGGCCCTGCTCGCGCTCTCGGCGATCTACGTCCGGTTCGGCGGCACCGGGGCCGTCACGGCGATCTTCGCCGGGCTCGCGCCGGCCGTCATCGCGATCGTCGTGGGTGCGGTCCACAAGATCTCCAAGCGCGCGCTCAACCACACCGCGCTCATCACGATCGCGGTCGGCGCCTTCGTCGCCCTCACCCTCTTCGCGGTCCCGTTCCCGTTGGTCGTGCTCGCCTCGGCGATCGTCGGCTGGCTCCTCGGTCGCCTCGTCCCCGACCTCGGCAAGGGCGGCGGCCACGCCGCCAAGGACGACGGCCCGCCTCCCCTCATCAGCGACGACGCGCTCCACCACGAGCTGCCCTCGAAGCGACGGTCGTTCGCGATCGTCGCCATCGCCGGCGTCCTGTGGTTCGCGCCGGTGGCCGCGTTCGCCGCCTTCGTCTCCTCCACCCCGGTCTTCGTCGACCAGGGCCTGTTCTTCTCCGGCGCAGCCGTCGTGACCTTCGGCGGCGCCTACGCCGTGCTGTCGTACGTCGCCCAGCAGGCGGTCGAGGTCTACGGCTGGCTCGCGCCCGGCGAGATGGTGCGGGGCCTCGCGCTGGCGGAGACGACGCCGGGTCCGCTCATCATGGTCGTGCAGTTCGTCGCCTTCGTCGGCGCCTACCGCAACCCCGGCAGCTTCGACCCGTGGGTCGCGGCGGTCCTCGCCTCGCTCCTCGTCACCTGGGTGACGTTCGTGCCGTGCTTCCTGTTCGTGCTGCTCGGGGCGCCGTACGTCGAGCGACTGCGCCACAACCGCCACCTCAGCAGCGCCCTCACCGGCGTGACCGCCGCCGTCGTCGGCGTCATCGCCAACCTTGCGGTGTTCTTCGCGTTGCACACGCTCTTCGACCGGTCCCGGGAGGTCGGCGACGGGCCGGTCGATCTCGACGTCCCGGTGCTCTCCTCCTGGGACCCGCTCGCGTTCGGGATCACCGGGATCGCCCTGCTGGCGATCTTCTGGCGCGGCTGGAGCCCGCTGAGGACGCTCGGGCTGTGCGCTGCCCTCGGCGTCGTGGGCTACGCGCTCGGGCTCGCCTCGTAGACGACCCGGCCGACGGTGGTGCCGTCGGCGAGCCGCTGGACACCGTCGGCGGCGCCCGCGAGCGGCAGCCGCTCGCTGACGAGCGGCGCCACGAGGCCCTGCGTCGCCAGGTCCGTGAGCGCCCGGTGGCACTCCTGCACCGCCGGCGGGTCGAAGAGGTTGTACATGCCCCAGTGCAGCCCGACGATCGAGTAGTTCTTGATGAGCGCGTGGTTGAGCGCGGCCGACTGGATGTCACCACCGGCGAAGCCGATGATGAGGATCCTGCCCTCCCACGCGATGCACTTGGTGGAGCGGGTGTAGGTCTCGCCGCCGACCGGGTCGTAGACGACGTCGGCACCACGGCCGTCGGTCTCGGCCTTCACGACCGCGACGAAGTCCTGCTCGTGCCGGTCGACCACGACGTCCGCGCCGAGCCGCCGCGCGACCTCGGCCTTGTCGGGACCGCCCACGACGCCGATGACCCTTGCGCCGGCCGCCTTGCCGAGCTGGATCGCGGCGCTCCCGACGCCACCGGCGGCGGCGTGGACGAGGAGCGTCTCCCCCTCCTGGATCGCGGCCCGGCGGTGGAGGCCGAACCACCCGGTCTGGTAGCCGATGTAGAGGCTGGACGCCTGCGCGTCGTCGAGCGAGTCGGGCGCGGGGAAGGTCATCGGCTCGTCCATGAGGGCGAGCTCGGCGAAGCCGCCGTACGGCATGGTGCTGGCGCCGACGACGCGGTCGCCGACCGCGAACCGGGTGACCTCCGACCCCAGGGCCACGACCTCGCCGCAGAGCTCGACGCCCGGCGTGAACGGCAGGTCGGGCTTGACCTGGTAGAGCCCGCGGCACATGAGCACGTCGGGGAAGTTCGCCGGAGTCGCGAGGACCCGTACGACGACCTGGTGCGGCCCCGGCTCCGGCTCGGCGACCTCGACCAGCTGCATCACCTGCGCCGGCTCACCGAGCTCAGCGACCTGCCATGCCTTCATCTGCACCTCTTCGTCGACGGGGTGGCTTCCCACCGTGACAGTAGTACTGGCAAGGTTCAGCCATGCAGCAGCCAACGCTAGTGGACGCCGGAACGGTCACGATCGCCTACGAGACCTTCGGGTCCGCCGACGACCCCGCGATCGTCCTCGTCATGGGCATCGGCTCGCAGATGATCGTGTGGCCCGACGCCTTCTGCCAGGAGATCGCCGAGGCGGGCTTCCACGTCGTGCGCTTCGACAACCGCGACATCGGGCTCTCGACGCACCTGCACGACGCGGGCACGCCGGACCTGATGGCCCTGCTCGGCGGGCAGCAGACCGACGTCCCCTACGTCCTGGCCGACATGGCTGCCGACACGTTGGGCCTGCTCGACGCCCTCGGACTCGAGCGGGTCCACCTCGTCGGCCTGTCGATGGGCGGCATGATCGCCCAGCAGTTCGCCCTCGACCACCCGCAGCGGCTGATCAGCCTCACCTCGGTGATGTCGACCCCCGCCGCCAACGTCGGGAAGCCCACGCCGGAGGCGCAGACCGCGCTGCTCTCGCCCGCGCCTCGCTCACAGGAGGACGCCGGCCGCCACACGATCGAGATCTACCGGGCGATCGGCTCGACGGCGTACCCGCACGACGAGGAGTGGCTGCGCTCGATCGGCGAGGAGTCCTACCGCCGTGCCAGCGACCCCGCCGGATTCGTGCGCCAGCTCGCCGCGCTGCTCGTCTCCCCCGACCGCCGCCCCGGCCTGCGCGACCTCATGGTCCCGACCCTGGTGCTCCACGGCGACGTCGACCCGCTCATCACGCTCGAGGGCGGCGAGGAGACCGCGGCCGCGGTCCCCGGCTCCCGCCTCGTCGTCTACCCGGGGATGGGCCACGACCTTCCTCGCGAGCTGTGGCCGGCGCTCGTCGGCGAGATCACCGACCACGCGTGCCGCGCCGAGAAGTCCGCCGAGCAGGAGGCCTGACATGGAGCCCATCACCACCCCCGAAGCCGCGACCGAGAACATGCACACGGTGATCCCGATCGTCGGCGCGATGGGCATCAGGATCCTCGACGCCGGTCCCGGCCACGCGACGGTGGAGCTGCCGGCCGGCCCCAACGGCAACCACTTCGGCGTGCTGTACGCCGGCTCGCTGTTCACCGCGGCCGAGGTGCTGGGCGGGATCATCCCGCAGGCGTCCTTCGACCTCCAGGGCGAGCTGGCCGGCTTCGTGCCGCTGGTGAAGAAGGCCGAGATCAGCTTCCTGCGGCCTGGCCTCGGCGACGTCCGGGCCACCGCCACGGTCGCCGCCGAGGAGATCGAGCGGGTGCGTCAGGAGGCGCTGGCGACGGGCAAGTCGGAGTTCGTCGTCGAGGCCGAGATCACCGACGCCCAAGGCACGGTCGTCGCGACCACCCGGGCACTCAACCAGCTGCGCAAGCTGGGCTGAGGAGACTCAGGCCGCCTCGGCGAACGCGATCTCCGGGGCGTGCTGGCCGCGACCCGGGTGCGAGCGCTCCTTGACGGCGGCCAGGCGGGTGGCCAGCTCGTCCTTGCGTCCGGAGCCGAACAGGTCGGCGATCCAGCCGAAGGTGGCCGTGAGGAGCGGGACCCAGATCGGCAGCATCATGAAGACGAACAGGGGGACCAGGGTGTTGAGAGCATCGCGCATGCCCTCAGTGTTCGTCGAAGGAGGCGGCCCGATCTCGTCCACGACGACCAAGATCCGGATGCTCTTTTGTGCCGCCGCACAACGGTCCCCTACCCGCTAGGTTCGTCCCGTGGGATCGACCAGGCCGCCCGGCATCGACGCCTGGCTGGAGACGTTCGTCGCTCGTGAGTCGCAGGTCGACGTGCTCGACGGGTGGGTCGAACGGGTGGTCGTACCCGTCCTGGCGGAGAACCAGGAGGTCGCCGACGACCCGTCGCTGTCGCGGATGGTCGCCGCGGCGGTCCGCGCCCACTGGCTCGCCTTCCTGGCGAGCCTCCAGGCCGAGGACGCCGAGCACCACCTGGTGCGACCGGCCGCCGAGGTCGCCGTCGAGCTCGCGCGCCAGCGCCATCCGGCGACCCTGCTCTTCCGGATCTATCGGGTCGCGCAGCAGGCGGTGTGGGACTACGCGACCACGGTGACCGCCTCGCTCGAGGGGTTCGACGTCGACCCCGCCGCCGTGCTCGTCTACTTCTGGGACCGGGCCAGCCGGTGGCTCGACGCGTCGGTCGAGAAGTCCGTCGACCTGTTCCAGGCGGAGGCCGACCGACAGCGCCAGGGCGCGGTCGCCCAACGGCTCGACGCGGTGCGCGACATCCTGGCGGGACGGGGCACCGACCCCAAGGAGCTGTCGGCGCGGCTCGGGGGACACCCGATGTCGGGCTTCCACACGGCACTCGTGCTCCACACCGACGACGTCGACAACGTCCCGGACCTGGCTGCGGTCGCGGCCGAGCTCGCCCGACCCTTCGGGGTCCGACCCCTCGTCGCCCACCCGGGCGGACGCGACCTGTGGGCCTGGCTCGCGACCCGCGACGTGCCCGACCTGGCGGCGCTCGGGGACCTGGCGCCCGGACCCGCACAGCGCGGCATCACCGTTGCCGTCGGCGAGCCGGCGGAGGGCGTCGGCGGCTTCCGCCTGAGCCACCACGAGGCGCGGGAGGCACAGCGGGTCGCGTTCGCGCTCACCTCGCCCGCCGCGGTCACCCGCTATGCCGACGTGGAGCTGCTCGCGGTCATGACCGCCTCGCCCGAGGCGGCCCGCCGGTTCGTCGCGCGGACGCTCGGTCCCCTCACCGAGCCCGGCGAGACGGCCGCCCGCCTGCGCCAGACCCTGGGCGCCCTGCTCGCCGCGGGAAGCGTGGACGAGGCGGCGACCCGGCTCTCGGTGCACAAGAACACCATCCGCTACCGGGTCAACCAGGCCGAGGAGCTGCTCGGACGACGCGCCTACGACGCGCCGACCGAGACCGAGCTCGCGCTGCGGTACCACGAGGCGTTCCTCGCCGGACCGGCCTGACCGGTCGTCGGTTCACCTGACCGTTCGCCGGTTCACGTGCGTTCGCTGCCGAGGAGGGGCAGCAGGTACTGGGTGGCGAACGCACGGGTCGCGGCGTCGTCGTGCATCGGGATCCGGCCATCCGGCGCGAGGACCAGGCTGAGCGCGAGGCGTCCCTGGATCTCGGCGACGATCTCGGCGTCGACGCCGAGGTAACGGCCCTCCGACTGGTGGCGGCGGATGAAAAGAGCGAGGTAGTCGCGGACAGCGGCCATGATCTGGTCGGCCAGCTCGCCCGGGTGGACCGCCTCGCCGTCCAGGTCGCCGTCCCCGCGCATCAGGCGCACCAGGAACGGGCGGTCGGCGATGGCGTGCGCGAAGGCCGTGAATCCCACGGCGACCTGCGCCTCGACCGTCTCCTCGCGCTCGATCGCCGCATCGACCTCGCCGATGACGCGCTCCGCCTCACGTATCAGCACCGCCTCGACCAGGTGGGCCTTGCGCGGGAACCGGCGATAGACGGTAGCGACGCCGAGACCGGCCGCGTCGGCGATCTGGTTCATCGTCGTACGACGGGTGCCGCCCTCGGCGAGCTCGACCAGCGCGGCGTCGAGGATCCGCTCGATGCTGGTGTCGATGCTCACAGAAGAACCCTAGCGGCTCTCTGCGGTCGATGATAGATTCCGAACACGTTTCTATCACCTCAATGGGGAGGTCCTCGTGGCCGCTGCATCCGCCGAGGAGCTGGTCCGCCGGCTCAGGACGACGTTCGAGAGCGGTCGCACCCGCGACCTCGACTGGCGACGCGAGCAGCTCGCAGCCCTGTCCCAGATGCTGCGTGACAACGAGGAGGACCTCCTCGCCGCCCTCGCCCAGGACCTCGGCAAGCCGCGCTGGGAGGCCTGGGCCGGCGACATCGCGGCGTCCGCGAGCGAAGCCGACCACCTGCGCAAGAAGCTGGGCGGGTGGGCCAAGGACACCGGCATCCGGGTCCCGATCGCCTTCCGCCCCGCCCGCGCCGCGATCACCTACCAGCCGCGCGGCGTCGTCCTCGTCATCGCGCCGTGGAACTACCCGGTCTACCTGCTCGCCACTCCCCTGGCGGCCGCCCTGGCCGCCGGCAACGCGGTCGTCTGCAAGCCCTCCGAGCTCGCCCCGGCGACCTCGGCCCTCATCACGCGGCTCGCCGGTGAGTACCTCGACCCCCAGGCGATCACCTTCGTCGAGGGCGGCGTCGAGGAGACCACCGACCTGCTGGCGCAGAAGTGGGACCACATCCTCTACACGGGCAACGGCACCGTCGGCCGGGTCGTCGCGGCCGCCGCGGCCCGGCACCTCACGCCGACCACGCTCGAGCTCGGCGGCAAGAGCCCCGCCATCGTCCACAAGGACGCCAACCTCAAGCAGGCGGCGAGCCGGATCGCGTTCGCCAAGTGGTCCAACGCCGGCCAGACCTGCATCGCGGTCGACCACGTGTGGGTCCACCACGACGTGCACGACGAGCTCGTCGAGCGGCTCGCGACCGAGATCCGCGAGCGGTACGGCGACGACCCCCGTCAGAGCGCGGACTTCGGGCGGATCGTCAACGAGCGGCACGCCGAGCGGGTCAAGGCCCTCCTCGACGGCGGCGGCTACGACGAGGTCGCCGTCGGCGGCCAGGTCGACGTCGCGGCCCGTTACATCGCGCCGACGGTCGTCACCGGCGTCAAGCCCGACGCCGCGCTGATGGGCGAGGAGATCTTCGGGCCGGTGCTGCCGGTCCTCGGGTTCGACGACCTCAGCGAGCCGATCGCGCACATCAACGCGAGCGACCACCCGCTCGCGCTCTACGTGTTCTCGCGCCGCAACGGCGACCACGTGCTCGACCGCACCACGTCGGGCGGCGCCTGCGTCAACGACACGATGCTCCACATCTTCCCGCCCGACCTGCCGTTCGGCGGGGTGGGCGAGAGCGGCTACGGGGCCTACCACGGCAAGTGGGGCTTCGAGACCTTCAGCCACCGGCGTTCGATCTATCGCCGCCCCGGCTTCTTCGTCGAGTCGGCGCTCACCAAGGCGCCGTACACCGCCATCAAGGAGCGCGTCGCGCGCTTCGTCTACTGAGGGAGAACTGAACATGAGCAACCGACTCGACGGCCGCGTCATCGCCATCACCGGTGCCGGTCGCGGCATCGGCGCCGCCACCGCCACCGCCCTCACCCGCGAGGGCGCCCGGGTGGCGATCGGCGACATCGACCTCGACATCGCCAAGGCCACCGCGGAGCGGATCGGCGGCGAGACCCTCGCCCTGCCGCTCGACGTCACCTCCCCCGAGAGCGTCAAGGACTTCATGGACACCGTCGAGTCGACCCTCGGGCCGATCGACGTCTACATCAACAACGCCGGCGTGATGCCCCTCGCGACGTTGCTCGGTGAGGACGACACGGTGATCGACCGGATCTTCGCGATCAACACCCTCGCCGTGATCCACGGGACCCGCGAGGCGGCCCGGCGGATGCTGCCGCGGGGCCGGGGCCACATCGTCAACGTGGCGTCGACCGCCGGCAAGGCCGGCGTCGCCGGCAGCGCGACCTACTGCGCGTCGAAGGCAGCCGTGGTGCAGTACACCGAGGGCGCCTACGCCGAGCTCCACGACCAGGGACTCGAGTTCACCGTCGTCATGCCCGGCATCACCCGCACCGAGCTGACCGACGGGGTCGAGGACATGCCGGGCTTCCGGGCGATCACCCCCGAGTCGGTCGCGGAGGCGATCACCGAGGCCGTCGTCAAGCCGCGCTTCGAGGTCTACGTGCCGAAGTCCGCGCGCACGATCCTGAACGTCACCCGACTCCTCCCCTTCGGCGCCGGTCAGTGGATGGCCAAGCGGATGGGCGTCGACCACGTCTTCCTGGACGCCCTCGAGCGGCCCGAGCGCACCGCGTACGAGACCCGGGCCAAGGGCGGCGCCCTGTGATCACCAAGGCGGCGCTCAAGAAGCCGGCCCTGAAGAAGCCGACGCTCCTCCACTTCCCCGGCGACTTCGTGCTCTCCGCCGCCCAGGAACGGATCGGCACCACGCCGGTCCCGCTCGCCACGCCTCCTGCCGGCAGCGGACTGAAGCCGGTGATGGGCGAGACCGGCCTGCCCGTGGTGGGCAAGGCGCTCCAGATGATCCGGGAGGGCTGGCACACCGCCGGCGAGATGCGAGCCAAGTACGGCGAGGTCTTCTGGGTGCGGGCGTTCGGCACCGACGTGGTCATGGCGATCGGTCCGGACGCCGCCCAGGAGATCCTCCAGAACAAGGACAAGGTCTACTCGCAGTCCGGCTGGGAGTACTTCATCGGGCCGTTCTTCAACCGCGGCCTGATGCTGCTCGACGGCCAGGAGCACCTCCTGCACCGCCGGATCATGCAGGAGGCGTTCACCCGACCCCGGCTCGAGGCCTACCAGGACCGCGTGGACGCGATCATCGACCGGGTCGTGCCGGCCTGGCCCACCGACGAGCCGATGCTGATGTATCCCGCAGTGAAGTCGCTGTCGCTCGACGTCGCCACCGAGATCTTCATGGGCGCCGAGCCGAACGCGGAGATGCAGGCCCTCACCCAGGCGTTCATCGACGCCGTTCGCGCCGGCACCGGCATCATCCGCGGCGCGGTCCCGCTGCTGCCGACCCGATGGAACAAGGGCCTGGCCGGCCGCAAGGTCCTCGACGCCTACTTCCGGTCCCAGATCCCCGCGAAGCGGGCCAGTGAGGACAACGACCTGTTCGCCGCGCTCTGCCACGTGGAGACGGAGGACGGCATGAAGTTCAGCGACGACGACGTCGTCAACCACATGATCTTCCTGATGATGGCCGCGCACGACACGACGACCATCACCGCCACCGCGATGTCCTTCTACTTCGCGAAGCACCCCGAGTGGCAGGACAAGGCTCGGGCGGAGTCGCTCGCACTCGGCACGGCGACCCCGACCATCGAGGAGCTCGACAGCCTCAGCACGCTGGAGGTGGTGTTCAAGGAGGCGATGCGTCTCGTCGCCCCCGTGCCGGCGCTGGTCCGTCGGACCACCGCGGACACCAGCCTCGGCGGACACCACGTCCCCGAGGGCACCATGGTGATCGTGGTGCCGGGTGCGTTGCACACGGTCGGCGACCACTGGATCTCGGCCGAGGAGTTCGACCCGACCCGCCACGTCGAGCCGCGCTCCGAGCAGAAGGCCCACCGCTACGGCTACGTGCCGTTCGGCGGCGGCGCGCACAAGTGCATCGGGATGGCGTTCGGCACCAACGAGGTGAAGGCGCTGATGCACAAGATCCTCACGACGTTCGAGCTCGAGATCGACCCCGACTACGAGATCGAGTGGGACAACACGTCCCTGGTCGTGCCGACCGACGACTTCCCGGTGACCCTCCGGCCGTTGGCCACCGCATGACCCAGGCACAGGAGATGACCCGGGTCTACGTCCCCCGGCCAGGCGAGGCGCTCGGTGCCGACTCGTTGACCTGGCGGCTGTTCGGGGACCAGCGGATGGCGCTGGCAGGGATGCGGGCCGGGCTCCTCCAGACCATGCACCCGGCCGTCGACCAGGCCCTGCGCGACCACGACTCGACGTACTTCCAGGGTCCGATGAAGCGGATCCTGCGGTCGCTCCCCCAGATCCTCGGGGTCGTCTACGACGCCGACGCGCCCGCGACGGCAGCGCGGGTCCGGGACTACCACGTCCACCTCAAGGGCACCCTCGCCGACGGGACCCGCTACAGCGCGCTGACCCCCGAGGTCTTCTACTGGACGCACGCGACGTTCTTCGAGCTCCAGATCACCTGGCGGGAGTTCTTCGGGAAGCCGCTGTCGCTGGCCTCGAAGGAGCTGCTCTTCCAGGAGTCGCGCCAGTGGTACTCGCTCTACGGCGTCTCCGCGACCGGCACGCCGGCGACGTACGCGGAGTTCACCCAGTACTGGGACGAGATGATCGCCGAGGTACTGGTGCCGAACGCGATCGCCCGGTCGACCTTCAACCGCACGAAGAAGGGGATCTTCGGCCCCTCGCCGATCCCCCAGATCCCCGACCTGCTCTGGCGTCCGCTGTCGGACGCCCAGTTCGACGCGATGGCCTGGGTGCTCCGCGGCACCCTGCCCCCCGTCCTGCGGGACCGGATGGACCTGGAGTGGAGCAGCTTCGACGACCTCCGGCTGCGCGCGATGGGGAGCGGGATCCAGCAGAGCTTCGGCCGGCTGCCGCTCCCTGCCCGGCTGATCCCGCAGGCCCGCCAGGCGTGGCGGCGCGAGACCGGTGGCACCGGGATCGCCGCAACCGTTGCATCGTGACAGTAGAACTGTCACAGTAGTACTGTCACAATCAACCCAGCCTCACGACAGGACCTCCATCGAATGCGCGAGCTCTTCCTTCCCGAGCACGAGGACTTCCGCCACACAGCGCGGACCTTCTACGAGAAGGAGGTCGTCCCGAACAACGAGCAGTGGGACCGCGACGGCATCGTGCCGCGCGACCTGTGGCTCAAGGCCGGCGAGGCCGGTCTCCTCTGCTTCGACGTCCCCGAGGAGTACGGCGGCCCGGGCATCGACGACTTCCGCTTCAACGTGGTGCTCTCCGAGGAGCAGACCCGCGCGGGCGCGAGCGGACCGGGCTTCTCGGTCCACACCGACATCATCGTCCCCTACATCATCTCGTTGGGGAACGAGGAGCAGAAGCAGCGCTGGCTGCCCGGCTGCGTGAGCGGCGAGATCGTCACCGCGATCGCGATGACCGAGCCGGGCGCCGGGTCCGACCTCCAGGGCATCCGCACCACCGCGGTCGACCAGGGCGACCACTACCTGCTCAACGGCTCCAAGACCTTCATCAGCAACGGCATCCACGCCGACCTGGTGATCGTGGTGGCCCGCACCAACCCGGACGCCGGCCACCAGGGCATCAGCCTGCTCGTCGTCGAGCGCGGCATGGAGGGCTTCGAGCGCGGCCGCAACCTCGACAAGATCGGCATGCACGCCCAGGACACGGCGGAGCTCAGCTTCACTGACGTCCGGGTGCCGAAGGCGAACCTGCTCGGCGCCGAGGGCAGCGGCTTCATCTCGCTGATGATGAACCTGCCGCAGGAGCGGCTGATCATCGCCGCCCAGGCCGCGGCCGCCTGCGAGGGCATCGTCGAGATGTGCCTCGACTACGCCAAGACCCGCGAGGCGTTCGGCAAGCCGATCGGGAAGTTCCAGCACAACCGCTTCCTCATCGCCGAGATGGCGACCGAGGCCAAGATCACCCGGGTGTTCATCGACGACTGCATCAAGAAGCACGTGGCCGGCGAGCTCGACGCGGTCGGCGCATCGCAGGCGAAGTACTGGGCCACCGAGCTCCAGAACAAGCTCGTCAACCAGGGCGTCCAGCTCCACGGCGGCTACGGCTACATGATGGAGTACCCGATCGCGCGCGCCTACCTCGACAGCCGCATCTCCACGATCTACGGGGGCACCACCGAGATCCAGAAGGAGATCATCGGACGGAGCCTGGGCCTGTGAGGGGAGCGCTCTGATGGACTTCAACCTTCCCGACACCGCGCTCGCCGTCCAGGACGGGGTCCGCGCCGTCGCGTCCAAGTACGACAACGCCTACTGGTCGGAGTGCGAGGAGGCCCACCGCTTCCCCACCGAGGTCTTCAGCGACCTCGGCAAGGGCGGCTGGTTCGGCCTCAACATCCCCGAGGAGTACGGCGGCGGCGGCCAGGGCCTGCTCGAGGTCGCGGTCGCCAACGAGGCGCTGTGCGCCTCCGGCGGTGGCGCTGGGACCTTCTTCTACGTGACCACGCCGGGCTTCGGCGCGACCACCCTGGTCCGCCACGGCACCGAGGAGCAGAAGAAGGCGATCCTCCCTGGCATCGCGGCCGGCGACGTCCAGTTCTGCTTCGCGCTCACCGAGCCCGATGCCGGCAGCAACGCCATCGAGATCAAGACCTCGGCCCGGCGCGACGGCGACGACTTCTTGATCAAGGGCCAGAAGGTCTGGATCTCCAACGTGGAGAACGCCGACTGGATGGTGGCGGTCACCCGGACCATCCCCGCGTCCGAGGCCAAGCCGCGCACCAGCGGGTTCACGCTGTTCCTCATCGATGTCAAGGAGGCGCTCGCCGCCGGCACGATGTCGTACACGCCGATCCCCAAGATGGGCAGCAACATCCTGTACTCCAGCCAGCTCTTCTTCGACGACGTCCGGGTCCCGGCCCGCAACGTCATCGGCGAGGTCGACGCGGGGTTCATGGTGCTGTGGGACGTCCTCAACCCGGAGCGGATCCTCGCCGCGGCGGGCGGGGTCGGCGGTGCCGACGCGGCGCTCGCCTACGCCGCGAAGTACGCAACCGAGCGCGAGGTCTTCGGCCGGCCGATCGGCGCGAACCAGAGCATCCAGTTCCCGCTCGCCCAGATCAAGGCCAAGACCGAGCTCGGGAGGCTGATGACCTACAAGGCGGCCTGGCTCTTCGACCAGGGACTCCCCTGCGGCAACGAGGCCAACGTCGCCAAGCTCACCGGCGCCCAGGTCGCCTGGGAGGCCGCCGACGCGGCGTTCCAGACCCTCGGCGGCATGGCGTACTCCAAGGAGTACCCGGTCGAGCGCTGGCTGCGCGACGCCCGGATCGGGAAGAACATCCCGGTCGCCGAGCAGCTCGTCCTCGCCCACATCGGCACCTCGATGCTGGGACTGCCGAAGTCGTACTGACCCACCCCGGGCCCTAGGCTCCCCCTATGGGGATCCAACGGCCGTACCGCGGCGTCGCTGCTGACGATCGTCGTCAGCAGCGACGCGCGGCGCTCCTCGAGGCCGCCCTGGACTGCCTCGGTGGCGACGACGCCGAGATCAGCGTGCGCAGGGTCTGTGCGCTGGCGAGGCTGACCCCGCGCTACTTCTACGAGAGCTTCGAGAGCCTCGACGAGCTCCAGCTCGCACTCTTCACCCAGATCGCCGAGGAGGTCGCCCTGGAGGGCGGCGCGGCGCTGGTCACCAACCCGACCGCCGACGTGTACGACGGCTGCCGGACCGCGTTCGAGGCCGGCTACGCCGTACTGCGCAGCGACCCGCGCAAGGCCCGCGCGGGGCTCGTCGCCTCCAACACCAGCGGCCTGATGGAGGCCCGCCGCAAGGTGGTCCTCACCTACGCCGAGACGATGCTCGGCTACCTCGCCGAGGAGTTCGGCGAGCCCGTCGACCTGACCAGCGCCCGGGTGGCCGTGCTCTATGCCGTCGGCGGCGCGCTCGAGCTCACCCACGCGGCGCTCAACGGCGACATCGAGGTCTCCGACGAGGCACTCATCGACCTGGCGGCCCAGCTGCTCGCCTCGTCGGTCCAGCTGATGGTGGCACCCGGGCACTGACCGGTCAGGTCAGGCGCCACCCGCGCCGCGCGCGCAGCCGGAACTCGGCGAGCTGGAGCTGGATCGGCAGCATCCGCACCCACCGCGGCAGCAGCCGGGACCCGACGCGCACGACGGCGCAGAAGCGCTGCCAGCGGCGCTGGTCCTTCGCGGTCCACGACAGCCCCATCGCCTGGCGGAACTCCGGCGGCAGGAACGCGGTCGTCGCCCAGCGGTTGAGCGCCCGGTTCGGCCAGCTCATCCACGCCGGGACCATCCGCAGCTCCACGACCTTCATCAGGTGCTCGCGGACGGGCGCGTCGTACCGGACCCGCTGCACCCCCTCACGCCAGTACTTATCGAACGCCTCGAGGTCGGCGGGCCACTGGTCCTGCCGGACCTGGAGGCTGGTGCCGAGGCGGCTGCAGTACTGGTAGAGGGCGTCGGCGTCGCTGTCGGAGAGCGGTCCGAGGAAGGTCGTGCGCATGTCCCGGACGCCGATGTAGAGGCACGCCGCCACCCACAGCTGGAGCTCGGGGTCGAACGCGTTGTACGTCACCGGGCTGTCGGGACCGGACTTCACCGGGACGTGCGAACGGTTGACTGCCTCGCGGTAGCGGGCCCTGTCCTCCTCGGTGCCGAAGAGCGCGACGACCAGGTACGTGATGGTGGTCCGCAGCCGCTTCCACGGGTGGATCATCACGTTGCCGCTGTCGACCTTGCTCTCCAGGACGCCGTACCCGACCTCGCGCCAACCGAGCTGCATGACCACGTTGGCGGCCGCGCCGAGGAAGCCCGCCGGGCCGGGGACGTGGCCACGGATGTCGAACGTCTGCTGATCCCGCACGAGGCCAGCCTGGCCCCTCCGGACGGCTCACGCGACCCCTCGAACGAAAGTTGGACATACCCGTTGTCAGAAATGGTCCGGAGCGGGTAGTTTGCCGGAATGGCCGCCCACCGCACCCTTTGCGCTGCCTTCCAGCGCACCGCCGCCGCCCACCCCGACGCCGTCGCCCTGCGCACGCCCGACGACAGCGTCTCGATCACCTGGGGCCAGTACGCCGCCCGCGTCCGCAAGGTCGCCGCCGGCCTCGCCTCCCTCGGTGTCAAGCGGGGTGACACGGTCGCGATCATGCTGACCAACCGTCCCGAGTTCCACGTCGTCGACACCGGCGCGCTGCACACCGGCGCGACCCCGTTCTCGGTCTACAACACGCTCGCGACCGACCAGATCTCCTACCTGTTCGGCAACGCCGGCAACACGGTGGTCTTCACCGAGCAGCAGTTCCTCGAGAAGCTCCGGACGGCCAACGTCGACGGCCAGGTCCAGCACTTCATCTGCGTCGACGGCCCCGCCGAGGGCGCGATCACGCTCGAGGAGCTCGAGGCCGCCGGCGACCCGGCGTTCGACTTCGACGCCGCCTGGCAGGCCGTCGAGCCGACCGACGTGCTCACCCTCATCTACACCTCCGGCACGACCGGCCCGCCGAAGGGCGTCGAGCTCACCCACGCCAACCTGATGGCGGAGATGGACGCGCTCGAGGGCTACTTCCCGCTGAGCCACGAGGACAAGCTGGTCTCCTACCTCCCCGACGCGCACATCGCGAACCGGTGGGGCGCCCACTACAACAACATGCGGTTCGGCATCCAGATCACCACGGTGGCCGACCCCAAGCAGCTCGTCGCCACCCTCCCGACGGTGCGCCCGACGTTCTTCGGAGCGGTCCCCGCGGTCTGGTACAAGGTCAAGGCCGGGCTCGAGGCGGCGCTGGCGGCCGAGACCGACGAGCGCAAGAAGAAGATCGCCAACTGGGCGATCGCGACCGGCACCAAGGTCGCCTGGCTCAAGTCCGACGGCAAGCCGATCCCGCTCACCCTCAAGCTCCAGCACCGACTGGCCGACAAGCTCGTCCTCAGCAAGCTGCGCGAGCTGATGGGCCTCGACCAGGTCCGCACCGCCGCGACGGGCGCGTCCGCGATCGCGCCCGACGCGCTGGCGTTCATGCTGGCGCTCGGCGTCCCGGTGCTCGAGGTGTGGGGCATGTCGGAGACCTCCGCGGTCGTCACCATGAACCCGCCGGACGGCATCCGCATCGGCACCGTCGGCAAGGTCGTCCCGGGCGGCTCGAAGATCAAGCTCGCCGACGACGGCGAGCTGCTGGTCAGCGGGCCGTTGGTGATGCGGGGCTACCGCAACGACCCCGAGCGGACCGCCGAGGCGATCGACGCCGAGGGCTGGATGCACACCGGCGACATCGCCACCATCGACGCCGATGGCTACGTCAAGATCGTCGACCGCAAGAAGGAGCTCATCATCAACGCGGCCGGCAAGAACATGTCGCCGCAGAACATCGAGGGCGCCGTCAAGGTCGCCTGC
Organism: Nocardioides stalactiti; assembly: GCF_014180715.1. GTDB lineage: Bacteria > Actinomycetota > Actinomycetes > Propionibacteriales > Nocardioidaceae > Nocardioides > Nocardioides stalactiti. The sequence continues at coordinate 21,820 of NZ_JACEFC010000031.1, forward strand.
CCGCTGGTGATGAGCGTCGTCGCGATCGGCGACGACCGGCCCTACATCACGGCCCTGCTGACGCTCGACCCCGACGCCTGCGCGGCGTACGCCGCCAAGGTCGGCCTCGCCGACGGCTCCCCCGCCGTGCTCGCCCAGGACGAGACGGTCAAGGCGCTCATCCAGTCCGGCATCGACCAGGCCAACGAGAAGCTGGCCCGCGTCGAGCAGATCAAGAAGTTCACCGTGCTGTCCTCGCCCTGGGAGCCGGGCGGCGACGAGCTCACCCCGACGATGAAGCTCAAGCGCAAGCCGATCGCGGAGAAGTACGCCTCCGAGATCGACGCCCTCTACGCCTGAGCCACCGGCTCCACCAGCAGCCACAGCAGCGAGAAGGAGACGCCATGGGTGCGGAACCCTTGCCCTCCCCTGCCCGGGGAGCGGTGGTCGACGGCACGTCCGGCGACGAGCAGGCCGAGCTCATCCGGGCCTCGGCGGAGGCGGACCGGGCCGAGGAGATGGCGCTGCTGCGCCGCAAGCTCGACGGTGCGGTCATCTTCGCGGCCGGACCGGCCAACGTCGTCCTCCAGCTCAGCTGGCCGGAGGTCGGCTACGGCGTGGTCGAGAGCAAGGTCGAGAGCGGCCGCACCGACAAGCACCCGTTCAAGCGGTTCCGGACGACGATCGGCTACCTCGGGATCGCGCTCATGGGCTCCGACGAGCAGCGCCTGGCCTACCGCGAGGCGATCAACGGCCAGCACCGGCAGGTGCGGTCGACTCCGGAGAGCCCGGTCAAGTACAACGCCTTCAACCGTGAGCTCCAGCTGTGGGTCGCCAGCTGCCTCTACTACGGCTCCATCGACGCGATGACCCGGATGCACGGCCCGATGACCTACCAGGAGCAGGTGGTCATGCTCCGGGCCGGAGCGCGGATGGGGACCACGCTTCAGCTGCCCGAGGAGATGTGGCACCGGACGCCCGAGGAGTTCTGGGCGTACTGGGAGGACGGCATCGCCCGGGCCGACATCGACGAGGTCGTCGGCGAGTACCTGCGCCGACTGCTCCAGGTGCGGATGCTCAAGACCCCGCTCGGCCGGGCAGCCGGGACGCTGTCCGCCTGGGTCAACACCGGCTTCCTCCCCGCGCCCCTGCGCGAGCAGCTCGGCCTCGCGTGGAGCGAGAAGGACCAGCGTCGGCACGACCGGATGCTGCGCCGCCTCGGTCTCGTCACCCGTCGCCTCCCGCACGTCGTGAGGTCGTTCCCGATCAACGCGATGGTGGGGAACATCGAGATCCGGCGTCGGCTCGGGAAACCGCTGGTCTGAGCAGACGATGACCCACCCCTTCCCTGCGGTCGAAGAATGGATGGACGACCGCGGGCTCGGCCGCGGTCCGATCACCGACGTCTCCCCGATCTCGGGCGGCACGCAGAACATCATGCTGCGCTTCGAGCGCGACGGACGGCCCTACGTCCTGCGCCGCGGACCCGAGCACCTGCGTCCCCGGAGCAACGACGTCATCCGCCGCGAGACCCGGGTCCTGACCGCGCTCGGCGGCACGGCGGTCCCCCACCCCGCGCTGATCGCGGCCTGTGACGACACCTCGGTGCTCGGCGACGCCGTCTTCTACCTGATGGAGCCGGTCGACGGCTTCAACGCCAGCATCGGCCTCCCCGACCTGCACGCCGGCGACCCGGCGGTGCGGCACGCGATGGGCCTCGGGCTGGTCGACGCGCTCGCGGAGCTCGCGAGCATCGACCACGAGACCGTGGGCCTGGGCGACTTCGGCAAGCCCGACGGCTTCCTGGAGCGTCAGGTCCCGCGCTGGCTCGCCGAGCTGGCGTCGTACGACGCGCTCGGGGACTACCCGGGCCCCGACATCGGCCCGGTCGAGGAGGTCGCGACCTGGCTCGACGCGCACCGGCCGACCTCGTTCCGGCCCGGCATCCTCCACGGCGACTTCCACGCCGCCAACGTCATGTTCTCGCGCACGGGCCCCGAGGTCGCGGCCGTCGTCGACTGGGAGATGTGCACGATCGGCGACCCGCTGCTCGACCTGGGCTGGTTGGTGGCGACGTGGAACCTGCCGGGTGCGCCCGACGAGTTCGCCGGCGCCCTGACCCGCGCGGGCGGCCTGGCGACGGACTCCGAGCTCGTCGAGCGCTACGCCGCTCGCAGCGACCGCGACCTGTCGGCGATCGACTGGTACGTCGTCCTCGCCTGCTTCAAGCTCGGCATCATCCTCGAGGGCAGCCACGCACGGGCCCTCGCCGGCCTGGCGCCGACGGAGATCGGCGACCGCCTCCACCTCACCGCGCAGCGTCTCCTCGACCGCGCCCACGCACTCGTCCAGCAGAGCTGAACCCGACCCGAAGGGGCCCTCATGATCGACTTCACCATCACCCCGGAGCTGGCCGCGCGCCGGGACGCGGTGCGCGCCTTCGTCGCCGACAAGGTCGTCCCCTTCGAGAACGACCCGCGGATGACCGCGCACGGGCCGACCGAGGAGCTCCGCGACGAGCTCGTCGCCCTCGCCCGCGAGGCCGGGCTGCTGACCTTCCAGGTGGCTCGTGCGGGCGTCCCTGCGATCAGCCACGTCGAGCAGGCCGTCCTGTTCGAGGCGGCCGGCTGGTCCTCCCTCGGCCCGGTCGCGCTCAACTGCGCGGCTCCCGACGAGGGCAACATGTTCCTGCTCGGCAAGATCGCGAACCCCCAGCAGACCAAGGAGTTCCTCGACCCGGTCGTCGAGGGTCACCAGCGCTCGGTGTTCGCGATGACCGAGCCCGGCGGAGCCGGGTCCGACCCCCGCCAGCTCGCGACGACCGCGGTGCGCGACGGCGACGGCTACGTCATCAACGGCGTGAAGTGGTTGATCACCGGGGCCAACGGCGCCAGGACGTGGATCATCATGGCCGACCTCGAGGGCGCCGGCGCGACGCTGTTCCTGTGCGACGGCGACACCCCCGGCATCGTCATCGAGCGGACCATGGACACGATGGACCGCAACTACGTCGCCGGTCACTGTGTCGTCCGCTTCGACGACCTGCACCTCCCGGCCTCGGCCCTGCTGGGCGAGGAGGGCGAGGCTTTCCGCTACGCCCAGCTGCGCCTCGCCCCGGCCCGGCTCACCCACTGCATGCGGTGGCTCGGCGGCGCCGTCCGCGCGCAGTCGATCGCCCTGGACCACGCCAGGACCCGCACCGCCTTCGGCAAGCCGATCGGCCAGCACCAAGGCGTCGGCTTCCAGCTCGCCGACAATGAGATCGCGATCCAGCAGTGCCGGCTGATGATCTGGTGGGCGTGCTGGGTCCTCGACCAGGGCCAGCAGGGCCGCCACGAGAGCTCGATGACCAAGGCGATGGTCTCCGAGGAGCTCTTCAAGGTCGCCGACCGCTGCGTCCAGGTCCTCGGCGGCATGGGCATCAGCGACGAGACGCCCGTCGCGGGCTTCTTCCGCGACGTCCGCGCGTTCCGGCTGTACGACGGCCCGACCGAGGTCCACCAGCACGCGATCGCCACCAGGCTGCTGCGCGACTGAGTGCTCAGGCGGACGGGACCACCGGTGGCGCGCTGCGCGCGCGGACGGCGAGCAACGTCGTCCACGCCGCCCCGGCCAGCGCGAAGCCGCAGCCCACGGCGAACGCCCACGACAGGTCGTGCGCGCGGGCCACGAGTCCCAGCGCGATCGGTCCGAACCCGAGGCCGATGTCGATGAACGCCGACGCGGTACCGGCTGCAGCGCCGCGCTCGGACGGCGTCGCGGTGGCGAACACCGCGGCGAAGAACGCCGGCGTGGAGAACGTGACGCCGACGGCCATCACGACGACCCCGGCGATCATCCCGGTCGGCGTCTGCCAGGCGACGAGCAGCGCCAGCCCGGCGGCGATCAAGAGCAGGGACCCGGTCGCGAGCGGCAGCGAGGGCAACCGGTCGGGCACCTTGGCGAACGCGACCCGGCAGAACACGATCACCAGGCCGTAGACCGCCAGGGCGAGCGAGGTGTTGTCGAGGCCCACCTGCGTCGACCAGAGCGAGGCGAAGGCGAGGAAGCCACTGATCGCTGCGAGCGAGGCGAAGAAGCCGAGCGACACGGGGATGCCCGGGCGGTGGATGAGCTTGCCGTGGCCCTCCTCCCCCGTGCCTGGGACCTCCGGCACCCAGCGCACGATCAGCGCCGCGCTGACGGCGAGACCGCCAGCCAGCCACCACGCCTCGTCGAAGCCCCACGTCTCGACCACCACCTCGCCGAGCGGCGGGCCCGCGGTGATCCCGAGGTAGAGGCCGAGCGAGTTGTAGCTGAGCGCCTCCCCCATCCGCTCCGGCGGCGAGAGGTCGGCGAGGAGCGCGAACCCGGCGACGAAGAACGCCGCCTCGGCGATGCCCTGCACCAGCCGGACAGCGACGACGCCGGCGAGGCTGTCGACGTACGGCAGCGCCAGCATGCCGACGGCCGCGAGCAACGCCCCGAGGACGAGCAACGGGATCCGTCCGTGGACGTCGGAGAGCCGGCCGGCGATCGGCCGGCAGACCAGCGCAGTGACGCCGAACGCCCCGAAGGCGAGGCCGGCGCCCGCCTCGTCGGAGCCGATCGGCCCGGTGGCGTAGAGCGGCAGGCAGTAGATCGCGATCCCGACCGAGATGAAGTACGCCAGGTCGGCCACTCCCAGCGCGACGAACCCGCGCGTGAAGAGCGACGGCGCGACTTCCTCGTTCACCAGGCGATCATGGCGCACTAGGGTGACGCGCGGACCTTCGACCGAGGAGAAGACCATGGCTGTTGCCGCCAAGGACCTGCTGATCAACCCCCGCACCTACGCGCCGACGTTCGACGCGGAGACCACGCGGATCCTGACCGCGACGGTCGAGCACTTCGAGAACCGCGGCCTGACCAGGCTGGTCGACGACTACCACGCGAAGGCCTGGTACGACGACTTCCTCGAGTTCGTCGCGAAGGAGAAGCTGTTCGCGACCTTCATGACCCCGGCCCGCGACGCCGACGGCGACCCGGAGAAGCGCTGGGACACGGCGCGGGTCGCCGCGATGTCGGAGCTGCTCGGCTTCTACGGGCTGTCCTACTGGTACCCCTGGCAGGTCACCTGCCTCGGCCTCGGCCCGGTCTGGCAGAGCGACAACGCAGCCGCGCGGGCGCGCGCCGCCGCGTCCCTCGACGCCGGTGGCGTCGCCGCCTTCGGCCTCTCCGAGCGCGAGCACGGCGCCGACATCTACTCCACCGACATGGTGCTGACACCGCAGCCGGACGGCACCTTCCTGGCGACCGGCGGCAAGTACTACATCGGCAACGGCAACGTCGCCGCCACGGTGTCGGTGTTCGGCCGGATCGACGGTGTCGAGGGCCAGGACCAGTACGTCTTCTTCTACGCCGACAGCGCCCACCCGGCGTACCACCTGGTGCAGAACGTGGTGCCCAACCAGAACTACGTCTCCGAGTTCCGGCTCGAGGACTACCCGGTCACCGAGGCCGACATCCTGCACCGTGGTGACGAGGCGTTCAGCGCAGCGCTCAACACGGTCAACGTGGGCAAGTTCAACCTCGGCTTCGGCGCGATCGGTCTGTGCACGCACGGCCTCTACGAGTCGATCCGGCACGCCCACCACCGGACCCTGTACGGCAAGCCGGTCACCGCGATGGCGCACATCCGTGAGGGCTTCGTCGACTCCTACGCCCGGCTCGTCGCGATGAAGCTGTTCGGCGACCGCGCGATCGACTACTTCCGCACCGCGAGCCCGGACGACCGGCGCTACCTGCTCTACGTCCCCACCACCAAGATGAAGGTGACCGACGAGGGCGAGAAGGTGATGATCCAGCTCGGCAACATCGTCGCCGCGAAGGGGTTCGAGAAGGACAACTTCATCACCATCGCGAAGTACGACACCACCTGCCTGCCGCGGCTGGAGGGCACGGTCGCGATCAACCTCGGGCTGATGCTGAAGTTCATGCCGGCGTACCTGTTCCTCTCCGAGGAGCAGCCTGAGGTGCCGACGATGCAGGGCCCGAAGGACGACGACTACCTGTTCCGCCAGGGCCCGACCCGCGGGCTCGGCAAGGTCCGCTTCCACGACTGGCGGACGGCGTACGCCGCGGCGGCGCACATCCCGAACGTGGCGGTGTTCACCGAGCAGGCCGAGCTGTTCACCCAGCTGCTGATGACCGCGGCACCGGACGAGGCCCAGCAGCAGGACATGGACTTCCTGCTCGCGATCGGCGACATCTTCAGCCTGATCGTCTACGGCCAGGGGATCCTCGAGCAGGCCGCGCTGATCGACCTCGAGCCCGATGTCGTCGACGCGATCTTCGGCTTCCTGGTCAAGGACTTCTCGAAGGGCTGCGTCACGATGCACGGCAAGGACTCCTCCACGCCTGAGCAGCAGGCGTGGGCGCTGTCCGCGGTCCGTAAGCCCGTGGTCGACCAGGCGCGGTTCGACCGCGTCTGGGGCGAGGTCGTCAGCCTCGCCGACGCCTATGCGATGAACCCGTGACGGGGCCGGGCGTCACCCGGTCGGGAGCTCAGCCAGCTTCCGCTTGAGGACCTTGCCGGTCGGGTTGCGGGGCAGCTCGTCGAGGAAGACCACCTCGCGCGGCGTCTTGTAGCGCGCCAGGTTGCTCGACACGAAGGCCTTCACCTCGTCCTCGGAGAGGTCAGCCCCCTCGTTGAGGACGACGAACGCCCGCAGCCGCTGACCGAACCGCTCGTCGGCCACGCCGATCGCGGCGGCCTCACGCACCGCGTCGTGGGTGTAGAGCAGCTCCTCGATCTCGCCCGGGAAGACGTTCTCGCCGCCGGAGACGATCATGTCGTCGTCCCGGCCGTCGATGAAGAGCCGGCCGCGTCGGTCGAAGTGGCCGACGTCGCCGGTCGACATCAGGCCGTCGATCCGGTCCTTGTCACCGCCACCGGTGTAGCCCTCGAACTGGAAGTCGTTGCCGACGAAGATCCGGCCGGTCGTGCCTGCGGGGACCTCCGTGCCGTCGTCGCCGAAGATCTTGACGACCGCGCCCATCACCGGCTGCCCGACGCAGCCGGGCTCCGCCGCCAGGTCCTCGGGCACGGCGATGGTGGCGTAGGCGACCTCGGTGGAGCCGTACATGTTGTGCAGCACCGGTCCGAACAGCGAGGTCGAACGGACCGCGAGCTCGGCGCCGAGCTGGGAGCCCGCGACGAAGATCGCGGTGAGCCGGGACAGGTCGGCCGCGGCGAAGGCGTCCTCGCCGAGCTCGACCATCTTCTGCAGCATCACCGGCACGCAGACCATGCCGGTGGCGCGGTGGGTCGACAGGTCCTCGAGGACCAGCGCGGGGTCGAACCGGCGCCGGACCACGAGGGTCGCGCCGAGCGAGCCGTTGAGCAGCGCCTGGGCGAAGCCGAGCGTGTGGAACATCGGCGCGGGCAGGACGAGCGTGCCCTTGGCCTCGAACGGCACCCGCGAGAGCAGCGCGCCGATCGGGGCGAGCGAGCGCGGCTCGGCGCGGGGCGCCCCCTTCGGGGTCCCCGTCGTCCCACTGGTGAGGAGGACGACCTTGGGGTCGACGCCGGCGCGCGGTGCCGGCGTGGTGTCGCCGCGGGCGACGATGCCCGCCACGGAGTCCGCACCCCGCTCGGAGGTGTCATCGGTCCAGGCGCGGAGCCGCCCGAGCCGGGTCTCGACCCCCTCGAGCAGCGCGCCGTACTCGTCGTCGTGGACGAGGAAGTCGGTGCCCTCGCGGGCCGCCACGTCGCGGATCTGCGGGCCGGCGAAGTCGGTGTTGAGCAGCACGATCCGCGCGCCGCAGCGGGCCGCGGCATACGTCGCGACGAGGAACCAGCGGTGGTTGCGGGCCAGGATCGAGATCCCGTCGCCCGGCCGCAGGCCCGCGGTACGCCAGTGGTTCGCCAGGGCGTTGGCCGCGTCGTCCAGCTCGCCGTAGGTCATCGTGCCGAGCTCGTCGATGATCGCCGCCTGGTCACGACCGTGCCGCAGCGCCGCGATCGCCGGGATCCCGCCCAGCATGCCGTGGCGCCACATGGCCCGACCGATCTGGGCGACCACCCACGGCGGGTCCAGGCCGATCACACCTCGGCGGTAGGCCCACGAGGCGTAGACCGCCTCGTTGGCGACACGGCGGGCGATCTGGGCCGGAAGCGTGAGAGTCATCACCACGGATCACAACCTAGACCCGATCGCGCTGGGCCTAGGCTCATCTCGTGTCCACGAGATCCGACCTGGCCGACCAGCTGCTCGACGCGCAGGTCGCCTTCCACCTCGCCCAGCTCCGCGGCAAGCGCGCCACCGCCACGGCGGCCGAGCTGGCCGACGAGCTGCTCGACGCCGTCGGGCAGCACCAGATCGCGGACCTGGTCGACGCGGAGCGCGCCAAGTTGGTCATCGCGCGGCTCATCACGACGGCGCCCGGCAGCGCCGCGGCCGCCGGGCTGGTCGAGCTCGTCATCGATGTCGTGCTCGAAGGGCCGGCCACGCCGTACCCGCTCGGTGAGCTGGTCGACCGCGACCAGGTCGCCGAGCTCGTCGACGCCCTGCTCACCCAGGCGCCGCTCCTCGGCAAGGCGCTCGACGAGCTGGCCGACAGCCCGCTGATCGGCGCCGTCGCCTCCCGGTTCATGGGTCGCATCGTCGGCGAGGTGATGGCGACCAACAAGGCGGTCGCCGACAAGCTGCCCGGGCTCGGAGCCCTGGTCTCGCTCGGCAACGCGGCGGCCGCGGGTGTGGTGGGCGCCGCCGGCAAGGGACTCGACGGGCTCCTCGGCGACACGGTCGGCAAGAGCGGCGCCTTCGCCGTACGCCGACTCAGCAAGATCACCGTCGAGACCCTCCAGGACCCGACCACCCGTGAGGCCGTCCTCCAGGCCTGGGACGTCGTCGCGGCCGAGAAGGTCCAGGGCGTCGGCCGCGTCGCGAGCCGCGACGAGCTGGCCGGGATCATCGGCAGCGTGCACGAGCTCGCGGTCGGGACCCTCGCCGGGAAGCACGTCCAGGAGCTCGTCGGGGTGCTGGTCGACGGCTTCTTCGACCGGTTCGGCGGCTACACGCCGACCGAGCTGCTCGAGCAGCTCGACCTGGACCGCAAGGACCTGCGCGACGACGTCGCGAAGGCGGCACCGACGCTGCTCGCCGTGCTCGACGAGAGCGGCGACCTGGAGCGACTGCTCCGCGCGCGGCTCGCGCCGTTCTACGACTCCCCCGAGGTCTCCGACCTGCTCGGCTGAGCGGACAGGAAGTCGCGCAGCAGCGCGACGAACCGGTCCGGCGCCTCCACGGTGGGGCTGTGCCCGCTCTCGGCGATCACCTCGACCCGCACGTTCGGCACGGCGTCCCATCGGGCGCGGGTCGGCGCGAGCGGGTAGAACTGATCACGCCCGCCGAGGATCGCCAGCGCAGGGAGCCCCACGTCGCCGAGCCGCTGGTCGAGCGGCCGGTCCGCCATCGCGCGGGCCCGTTCGACGAGCACGGCGCGGAACGTCCGCGGGTCCGCCGCCCGCAGGTCCGTGCCCGCCTGCGCCGGGTCGGCGAACGCACGGTCGGGGCGGAAGCCCTTAGCGAACCCGAGCCCGCCGTGGCTCGGCGGGCTGAGCCTCGACAGCGCCTGGAGGCTCCGCGCGACGAGCACGTTGGCACCGAGCCGGTGGCCCGGCGGGAAGGTCGCCGTCGCGTAGTCCGGAGCCTGCCCGACCACCACGACCCCGCGAGCCCGACCCGACCGCTCGGCGAGCCCGATCGCGATGTCGGAGCCGAAGGAGTGACCCACCGTGACGAAGTCGCCCACCCCGAGCGTGTCGAGCACCGACAGCACCATCGAGGTCTGCGTCTCGTGGTCGAAACGGCCGCCGTCCCGCGAGGAGGAGCCGCAGCCCAGCAGGTCCACCCGGACCAGCCGGTGGTCCTCGCTCAGCAGCGGCACCACGGCGTCGTACCAGTGCAAGGAGGAGGCGAACCCGTGCACGAGCACCAGGACCGGCGCGTCGGCCGGTCCGTCCTCCCGGACGTGGATGCGCCCCGCGGGCACGTCGACGAAGGACCCGATGGCTGCTCTGCTCACGAGGAGCATCCTGGCACCAGGGGCCACGGCCTGGCCTTCTCGAGCTGGGCGCTCAGGCTGAGCAGGGTCGGCTCGTCGTCGCGACGGCCGACGAGCTGGACCGAGAGCGGGAGGCCGTCGGCGCCCAGCCCGCACGGGACCGCGGCGGCCGGGTGGCCGGTCACGTTCCACAGCGCCGTGTAGGTGATGGCGGGCTGTGACTTCAGGGCCGCGGTGGCGACGTTGACGCCCTCGAGGATGCCCACCTTCGGCGGCCGGTTGGCCGTGACCGGGGTGAGGAGCACGTCGTAGGTGTCGAACACCCGGTCGGCCCTGGCACTGACCTTCTCGGTCTGCTTGAGCGCCCACCGCACCACGCCCGGGCGGACCCACGCGCCGAGCCGGTAGGCCTGGCGGATCGACGGCTCGAGCCGGTCGTAGTGCTCGACCGCGTCCGCCTCGGTGCGGATGCCGGCGAAGAACTGCGGCACGAACGCGGCCGTGGGGTCGGGCAGCCGGACCTCGGCCTCCTCGACGTCGTGGCCGAGCTCGGCCAGCAGCCGCGCGGTGTCCTCCACCGCCGCGAGGTGCAACGGGTGCGGGCGCACCCCGGGGCTCGTGCCCCGGACCGTCCAGCCGATCCGCAACCGGCCGGGCTCACGAGCGGCCGCCTCGACGAAGCTCCCCGTGTCCCGCGCCGTGTAGAGGTCGGTCTCCCTGCTCCCCCGGATCACGTCGTAGACGAGCGCGGAGTCGGCGACCGTGCGGGTCAGCGGGCCGAGGGTGCCCAGCGACCACCACAGGTGCGGGTTCGGGCTCGTCGACACCCGGCCGCGCTGGGGCTTGAGGCCGAAGAGGCCGCAGAACGAGGCGGGGATCCGGATCGAGCCGCCGCCGTCGCCGCCGATCGCGGCGGGCACCATGCCGGAGGCGACCGCGGCCGCCGTACCCCCACTGGAGCCTCCGGGGGTGTGCGCCGGGTCCCACGGGTTGCGGGTCGGTCCCAGGCTGATCGGCTCGGTGTAGGGCCAGGCGCCGAACTCGGGCATCGAGGTCTTGCCGACGATCACCGCACCGGCAGCCCGGAGCCGCTTGACGACCTCGGAGTCCTCGGTCACCGGTGTCGTGTTGGCCAGGCCGCCGAACGTCGTGACGCAACCCGCGACGTCGTTCTCCTCCTTGATGGCGACCGGTACGCCGTGCAGCGGGCCGAGCGGGGCCGACGCCGCATCCCGCTCGGCTGCCTCCGCACGCGCCCGGTCGGCCAGCACTACCGAGAACGCGTTGAGCCGCGGGTCATGCTCGTCGATCGCCGCGAGGCACTCCTCGACGGCTTGGACTGCGGTCAGGTCGCCCGTCGCGATGCGGGCCGCGGTCTCCGCGACTCCCCCGGTGGTGGTCATCGCCCGAGACTAGTGCGCCGCGCCGGCAGGCCAGACCGGCGGAACGATGTTCCGCGCCGACGGAACGCCTTTCGGGCATGAGCATCCTCCCCACCCGGTTCGGACACACCGCCCGCCAGCACGCGACGCGGGCCGGCCTCCCCTGGCTCGTCGCCGGAGCCTTCCTCCTCGGGAGCGCGACCGGCGGCGCGGCGTACGCAGCGGCGACGATCCGGTCCGCGGACATCGTCGACGGCCAGGTGATGCGCGCCGACCTCGCCGACGGCGCCGTCATCGGCCTCAAGGTCCAGGACGGCACGATCCGCAGCAACGACCTCGCGCGCTCGGAGTGGATCCCTGTCGAGGCCGCTCCCACCTACCCCGACAAGTGCTCGCGCGGCTTCACCGCAGTCTTCTGCGGCTACACGCTCGACGGGGGGCCCTACTGGACGAACTACGGCGCCGGTTGGCAGGAGGCCCGGTTCCGGAAGGACGTGACTGGCGTCGTCGAGCTCGACGGGGTGGTCCGTGGGCCGGTGGGGACGGCATTCGTGCTGCCGTCGGGATACCGCCCGCGCCGGTCCCACGCGTTCCTCGTGTCCTGCGCGCGCGCCACCGACGTCTCCCGGCACGCGGCCGGGCGGATGAGCGTGTATCCAGATGGACGGGTCGTGTGGGAGCGCGGCGACGAGTGTGCCGGCGTCATCTACATCTCCCTGGAGGGAATCCGCTTCGACCCCAGCTGAGCAGGGCCGCCGCCGTCGTCCTCATCTTCGCCGTCGCCGTAGGCTCCCTCTCCGTGCCCGGAGAGCTGATGCTGGCCTTCGCCGCCGGCGTCGTGATCGCGACGGTGACGGCTCCTGTCGGCGTCTCCGGCGCGGTCTTCCTGCTGCCGGTCCAGATGACGGTGCTCGACGTCCCCAACCCGTCGGTGACCCCGACGAACCTGCTCTACAACGTGATCGCCGGGCCCGGCGCCCTGCTCCGCTACCGCCGCGACGGCGGCCTCACCGGGTTGCTCGCCCGGCAGCTGCTCGCCGGGACGGTGCCGGGGGTCGTGGTCGGCGCGATCGTCCGCGTCTACCTGATCCCCGGGCCCCGCGCCTTCCGGGTCGTCGCCGGGCTGGTCCTCGTGCTGCTGGGCCTGTGGCTGCTGCGACGGATCGTGCGGCGCCGGGAGACGCGCCGCACCCTGTCCCCGCGCGCGATCACGAGCCTCTCGTTCGCCGTGGGCATCGTCGGTGGCGTCTACGGCATCGGCGGCGGCTCGATCCTCAGTCCGCTCCTCGTCGGCACCGGCATGACGGTGGCCGTCGTCGCCCCCGCCGCGCTCGCGTCGACCTTCGTGACCTCCCTCGTCGGGGCGCTCACCTTCGCCGCGCTCTCGCTCCTCGCCGACGGCTCCGTCGCACCCGACTGGCCGATCGGCATCGCCTGCGGCACCGGCGGCCTCATCGGCGGCTACCTCGGCGCCCGGCTCCAACCCCGGCTCCCCGAGAAGGCCCTCCAGGTCCTGCTGGGTGGTCTGGCCGTCGGCATCGGCAGCCTCTACCTCCTCCAGGGCCTCGGCTAGCGCCGGCGGTAGGCGACGCAGACCGACGGCCGGGGGAAGTCGTTGGTGTGCGGCCAGGTCGAGGCGGGTGACTCGAAGGTCGCGCCGCTGACCTCGCCGGGGTGCTGCGGGGCGAAGAACAGCGAGCGGTCGTCGTCGTACACCAGCGGGCCGCAGCACTCCGCGCCCTTGGGCACCGTGAGGAAGGCCTGCACGCGGCCGCGCTCGGGGCCGGCGACGGGGACCCGGAACAGGCCGTCGTTCTGGCCCATCGGCGTCGGTGCACCGTCGGTGGCGATCCAGAGGTTGCCGGCGGAGTCGAAGGTGACGTTGTCGGGGCAGCTGATCCGGCTGACCTTCGACTTGTCGTACCCGGCGAAGTAGGTCTCCGGCGACTCCGGGTCACCGCACACCAGCATCAGGTCCCAGGTGAACGTCCTCCGCGCGTGGTCCTCGCCGTCGGGCGTCATCTCGAGGACGTAGCCGTTGCGGTTGCCGTTCTGGGTGACCAGCGGGGCCCCGGGGCTGGTCCGGGTGCCCGACGCGGTGATCGGGTTGGCCTCGTCGGCCGGGTAGGCCGACCCCCGGTTGGAGTTGTTCGTCAGCGCGACGTAGACCTTGCCGTTGACCGGGTTGACCTCGATGTCCTCAGGGCGGTCCATCTTCGTCGGCGCCACCAGGTCGGCAGCGTGCCGCGTGAAGATGAGCACCTCGGCGACGGTCATGCCCGGGACGAAGGACTCGGTGTCGCTCGTCAGCGGGATCCACTCCCCTGTGCCGTCGTACGGCGCCGTGATCGCGCCGCTGTCGTTGCCGGTCAGCCGGGCGACGTACAGCGTCCCCTTCGAGAGCAGGGTCTTGTTGTGACGGCGCGCGGCGGCGGTGCCCCTGCCGTCGAACTTCTCCGCCGACACGAACTTGTACATGTAGTCGCCGCGCTCGTCGTCGCCGGAGTAGGCGACCGCCTTGCCGTTCGCGGCGATGGTGATGCAGGCACCCTCGTGCTTGAACCGGCCCAGCATCGAGTGCTTCCGGGGCGCCTCGCCGGGCTTCATCGGGTCGACCTCGACGATCCAGCCGAAGCGGTGCGGCTCGTTGGGCTCGGCGGCGAGGTCGAACCGGTCGTCGACGGTGTACCACTTGCGCGGGTCGCTGCCGGACTTGTTGATCCCGTAGCGGCTGTAGGCGGTCGTGAGGGCGGTGCCGCTCTCGAGCACGGGGCCACCCGGGACGGACCCGGCGGTGTTGAAGTACTGGTTGAAGTTCTCCTCCCCCGACAGGATCGTGCCCCACGGGGTGGTGCCGCCCGCACAGTTGTTCAGGGTGCCCTTGATCGCGGCGCCGGACGGGTCGGCGGTCGTCCGCAGGAGGGCGTGGCCCGCGGCCGGCCCGGTCACCTTGAAGGTCGTGTCGGCGTTGATCCGCCGGTTCTTCGGCGCACGCGCGAGGTCGCTGACCCGGAACCACGAGCCCGGGACCTTGCCGCGCTTGAGGGTCACCACCGAGAGCCCGTGGGAGTAGATCCCGAACCAGGCGATCTCCTCCTGCGAGTACTTGCCCGCCGGGTACATCAGGGTCGGGTCGTCGTACTCGTGGTTGACCGTCATCAGCGCGTGCTGGTCGTCGAGCGGCAGGACACCCACGTAGTCGTTGTTGTAGCCGAAGGTCGACTTCACCGCGTCCAGCGTGAGGGCGTACGGCGACCACTTCGGCCCGGCGACGACCGGGTCGCCCCACCGGATGATCACGTGGTGGTCGAAGCCGTTCGGCGTGACGACCGCGTCGCGCCGGTTGGGCGGCACGGGCTGGAAGGCAGCGCGGGCGAGCGGGCCGCCACGGGCGGCGAGCGGAGCGGTCGCGGCGGCGGCCAGCGGCGAGGCGGCCGCGGTCGCGGCGCCGGAGAGGACCAGCGCGCCGGCACCCGCCGCCGCGCCCTGGAGCACCGACCTGCGGCCGACCGCCTTGGCGATCTCCTCCTGGATGTGACCGGTCTGCGTCTGGTTCGGCTGGGCGTGGTCGCACGCGTTGCCGCACTTGAACAGGCAGGTCAGGTAGGACCGGGTGCCGTGCCGCACGCCCTCACGGGTGAGGGGCGTCAGCGGCAGCAGCGGGCGGAACCCAGGACGGGGCTCGGGGCGGGTGGTCGTCATGCGGAAAACCAACAGACCGGCGCTGAACCAGCGCCGGTCCGTCGGTGTCGGAACGATGAACGCTACGAGAAGTCAGCGGCGGTCTTGCCCTTGAGGTCCTTGCGCAGGATCTTGCCGGAGGCCGACTTGGGGATCACCGGGATGAAGTCGACGACGCGGACCTTCTTGTGCGGGGCGACCTTCTCCGCCGTGTAGGCCATGACCTCCTCGGCGGTCAGCGACGCGCCCGCCTGGAGGACGACGAAGGCGTGCGGCACCTCGCCGGCCTCCTCGTCCGGGTGCGGCACGACGGCCGCGTCGGCGATCGCGGGGTGCGTGAGCAGCACGGCCTCGAGCTCGGCCGGCGGCACCTGGTAGCCCTTGTACTTGATGAGCTCCTTGAGCCGGTCGACGACGAAGACCTCACCGTGCGGGCCGACCTCGACGATGTCGCCGGTGTGGAGGTAGCCGTCGGCGTCGATGGTCTCGTTGGTGGCCTCCTCGTTGCCGAGGTAGCCGACCATCACGCCAGGACCCTTGACCCACAGCTCGCCGGGCGCCGTACGGCCGCCGGGGACGGCCTCGATCTCCTCGCCGGTGCCGGGGTCGATCACCTTGAACTCGACGCCCGCGACCGCGAGGCCGACCGAGCCGACCGAGATCTCGTCGCGGCCCAGCGGGATCGCGTGGGAGACGGGGCTGAGCTCGGTCATGCCGTAGCCCTGGACCATGCCGCAGCCCAGCCGCTTCTTGACCGCCTCGCCGAGCTCGACGTCGAGCGGGGCAGCGCCACTCAGGACGGCCCGGACGCTCGAGGTGTCGATGCTGTCGACCCCGGGGTGCTTGGCGAGCGCCACCGCCATCGGCGGCGCGATGTAGAGGAAGCTGATCCGCTGCTCGTGGATGAGCCGCAGGAACTCGTCGAGGTCGAAGCGCGGCATCGTCACCAGCTTGGCCCGGACCTTGAGCGTGACGCTCATGATCACGTTCATGCCGTAGATGTGGAAGAACGGCAGCACCGCGAGGACGACGTCGTCGCGCTCCTCGGTGATGATCGACATCGACTGCACCACGTTGGCCACCAGGTTGCGGTGCGTGAGCATGACGCCCTTGGCCTTGCCAGTGGTGCCCGAGGAGTACGGCAGCACGGCGAGGTGGGTGGCCGGGTCGATGGTGACGTCGGGCGCGGGCGCACCGGATGTCAGCAGGTCCATCATCGACTCGTGGCCCTCGGCGCCGTCCAGGACGATGACGTTCTCGGGGGCGAGGCCCACCTCGGCGCAACCGGCGAGCGCGCCCGGCAGCAGCAGCGAGACGGTCACGTACTTGATCGCCCCGGAGTCGCGGAGCTGGTTGGCGATCTCGGGCGGGGTGTAGAGCGAGTTGATCGTGGTCGCGGTCGCGCCGGCCCGCAGGATGCCGTGGAACGCGATGACGAACGCCGCCGTGTTGGGGCAGTGCAGGGCGATCACGTCACCCGGCTTCACGCCGCGGGCGGCGAGGGCGCCGGCGAACGCGTCGATCCGGGCACGCAGGTCGCCGTACGACGTCTCCGAACCGGTCGCGGAGTCGAACACCGCGATCCGGGCCAGGTCCTCGTCGGCCAGGTCGCCGAAGAGGAAGTCGTAGACGCTGGTCTCGGGGATCTCGACGTCCGGGTAGGGGCTCTTGAAGGGCACAGCAGTGGGTCCTCTCGGGCAAGGCAGGAGCAGTTCCCCGAACCGTAGCGCCGCGCACCCGGGTTTGGCGTCGTGCGGACGCACATAACCTTCCCGGGTCGTCGTGCGGACGCACAGAAATGCAGGACCTAGGTCCCAGTAACGCCCCTCCCCGGCGGATCGTTGCCTGGGCAGGACGTCCACCGAGGACGGTTCGGGACCGGGAGGGAAACCGTGGAGCAGATCGAGCTGCAGCTGAGCGAGTTCACGCTGCGTAGTCGTTCGCTGGCGGTCAGCCACCGCGCCGCCGGACTGGAGCGCGGCCTCGAGCCGGGCGAGCCGCTGGTCGTCACCGACTCCCGCACCGGGCACTTCTTCGCTGCCGCGGTGGTCGACGTCGCCTTCGAGATCGAGGACACGGTCTATCGCCTCGAGATCGGGTCGCGGATCGCTCCCGAGGAGGCCGCCGACTGGATCGCCGACGAGCCCGACTCCAGCACCGGACAGGTGACCACGCGCGAGATCCTCGACCTCCTCAACGAGCTCCAGCGCAGCCGCCGCTTCCTCCAGGCGATGGCCGACGACGTCGCACGCTGACCGTTCGCGACCACATAACCGCAGGTCAAGAGGACAATCGGGCGAGGGTCCTAGTCCTTTCGGGTGATCTTGGCGGGGACGAGTGAACAGAACATCGGGATCCAGCTCGGAATCGGCTCCGATCAGCCCCACACGCTCCTGGATGTCGGCACAGTGGGGCTCGTGCCAGAGAAGAACCCGATCCGCGTCTACCTCCTCGACGACCACGACATCGTGCGTCGAGGGCTTGCCAGCCTGCTCGAGAGCGAGCCTGACATCGAGATCGTGGGGCAGTCCGGGTTGGCCAACGAAGCCCTGGAGGAGATCCTCCGGCTGCGGCCCGACGTGGCCGTCCTCGACGCCCACCTGCCGGACGGCAACGGGCTCGACGTGTGCCGCGAGATGCGGTCGGCGGACCCCGGCATCAAGGCCATGATCCTCACCAGCTACCAGGACGACGACGCCATCTCGGCGGCCATCCTGGCCGGTGCGGCCGGCTACATCCTCAAGCAGATCGAGGGGAACTCGCTCGTGAGCGGGATCCGCCTCGTCGCCAGCGGCCACTCGCTCATCGACCGCTCCGTCGCCGCTCGGGTGATGGAGCAGGTCGAGTTCCACAAGCGGTCCGTCCAGGTCATCTCCGACCTGACCCCGCAGCAGAGCAAGATCCTGTTCCTCATCGCCGACGGCCTCACCAACCGTGAGATCGCCGAGCGGCTGTTCCTCGCCGAGAAGACGGTGAAGAACCACGTGACCGCCCTGCTCAGCAGGCTCGGTGTCGCGCACCGCACGCAGGCCGCGCTCCTCGCGCAGCGCCTGCGGGGCGAGACCCCCATGACGGTCGACACGTCGCTGGCCGCGGCGCGTCGCGTCGTGGGCTGGCCCGGCGTACGCCGGCCAGCCACCCCACAGGGCTGCCCCACGTCCGAGGCACACCCACGCCCCGGACCCGGCGTCGTCGTACGGAAGAAGGGGCCCCGGGAGCTTGCGCTCCCGGGGCCCCTTCCTCCTTGTCGGGATCAGACCTCGAACTTGCTCACCAGGTCCTTGAGCTGGGTGGAGATGTCGGTCAGCTGCGTCGCGGACTCGAGCGTCTCCTGGGCTCCCTGACGGGTCTCGGCCGCGGCGGACGCGACCTGGGTGACGTCCTCGGCGATGCCGTTGGCGCCGGCGGCGGCCTCCGTCACCGAGCGGGCGATCTCGTTGGTCGTCGCCGTCTGCTCCTCGACCGCCGAGGCGATCGTGGTCTGGATGTCGTTGATCCGGGCGATGACCTCGGCGATCCGGCTGATGGCGGAGACGGCACCCTGGGTGTCGTTCTGGATCGCCTCGATCTTCTGACCGATGTCCTCGGTCGCCTTGGCGGTCTCCTTGGCCAGCTCCTTGACCTCGTTGGCGACCACCGCGAAGCCCTTGCCGGCGTCACCGGCGCGAGCGGCCTCGATGGTCGCGTTCAGGGCGAGGAGGTTGGTCTGCTGCGCGATCGAGGTGATCACCTTGATGACCTGGCCGATCTCGGCCGACGACTCCCCGAGCGAGGCCACGGTGGCCTCCGCTCCCCCGGCGACGTTGACCGCGTCGGTGGCGGCCGCGGCCGCCTCCGTCGCGTTCTTCGCGGTCTCCC
>NZ_JACEFC010000032.1 GCF_014180715.1 Nocardioides stalactiti
AGTCGCGATAGACCCGGATCACGTCCTCGCGGAACTCCTTGGGAAACGCCTTCGGCATGGTGCACATCCTTCCAGCGTCGACACACATCGACGCAGATCAGATGTCACCTATCCGTGCAGCAGACCCCATTGTCGGCCGTGTCACGTGCACGCTGTCTAATGGATCGATCCATCGAGAGATCGTAGACCGCCCCGCGATCGGTTCGCGGCCGTATGGCCAACGTCGCGGGCCGCCATGTTGCGTCGGGCGCTACCTAGGCCTCTAGGCTTCCTCCGTGGACCAAGGCGACTGGGGAATCGTGCTCGCGATCGCCGGAATCGGGGTGACCATCCTGCTAGGGCTGCCTGTACTGATGCGTCGAAGGGTCGCGCCTCATTGGACAGAGCCTCAATGGACCGTAGGCCCGATGAAGATCCGAACCCAACGGTTCCCTGTGTTGACAGCAAGGTGGACCTTGCGAGGATCGAACGCAGTTCAGGGTGTCGAATGTGCGGTCCAACCGCCGGGGGGACCATGGCACTTGTGCGCGTGGCCGAAAGGTCGGATCGAACCACCAAAGGATGACCTCTTCACCTATGTCAACTTGTTAGACGGTCGGCCGTTCAACACAACAGTCGCCTCTCCCGCCGACGTGGGTAAGCCGGTTGAGGATTTCACTGAGCGGGCTGTCAAGGGCAGGTACCACCTACGGATTGCCTGGTACGAACCTGAAAGGCCAGCTCGGAGACGTCAGAAGATCTTCTCCTATGTCGTGACCTGACTGCTCAGTGGCGATGTGTACGTCGCGCGCTGTCGCTGCGACCAGGTCATGACCGCTGACGCGGCGCTATGACGCATCCGAGTTCCGCGCGCTTGCGGCTGACCTTCCTCCGTCGGCCAGGGGGCTCACTTCTCAGCGCGGTTGAGGTGATCCCAGAGCGCGCGTTCAACGACCAGCACCTGCAGGCTCACCCCCTTGTGCCCCGCAGCGGATCCGAGCGTCGATACAGCCACCATGTCCGCCCCTGCGTCGAGCAGCTTCGCCAGCCGTTTCGCGTAGCCACGTGGCACGTAACCAGTGATGTCGCGCGCTCCTGCCGCGTAGACAGCAATCGCATGCGGGTCGTGTTGGTTGTCGGGCTCGCGCACCAACCGCACCGGGGCGCCCGGTTTGAAGTCACCGCGTCGGGCGGCCCTTTCGTGATGCGCAGTTCCCCGAACCACGAACGACCACAACCCTGCGCGACTCGCAGCCGTCCGGCTCTTGGGATTGACCCAACAGTATGGCGTCACGACCAGCAGCCGATCCCGAACCCGCTCAAGCCAAGCATCTGGAAGGCCGTCAGGACCGGCTGCTAGCGCCTCGGCCTCGGCCTCCGGCGACAAGTACTCTTCGCGGCTCACAAGACCGAGACGCTCTGCACAGTCGGCGCGTTCGGTGGGTGTCAATGGCCACCGGGGCCCGCGACGCGCCAAGTACTCCGCTACCTCACGGATTTCAACCTCGGATCGACCCTGACCGCGATAGACCGAGACCTTGCCTGCCCACTGGCGTGGGGGCATCCACGGCGGGCGCCGTTCGGCCCGAGTTCCACCATGGTGTCGTCTGGTTTCGGGAACTCCGGCTCGGTTTGGAGGAAATCCACTTCCCGCGCTAGGTCACGCAGCATCTCGGCATGAAGCCGCTCGGCCCCCGCCTCGCTCTCGGGCATCGCCGCGGCAGCCTTGGCCTCGATTTCGGGCATCATCGCCGCGGCGCTCGCCTCCGCCTGCCGCAGCATCCTCAGTGTGAGGCGATCTCACTGACGTCCTCAGGGGCGCGGCTGGGGGAACACTCGTCCCGGACGCAAACGCTTTGGCAAGCCAAACCGCCAACAGGAGGCAGAGCCCCAATCCGACGGCGACCACACCAGCGAGCCAAGCCATGTCTCTGACGGTAAATCGATTGGAGCGACCTGCAGGCCAGCTTGCGCGAACTGGCGCCCCGACGCGCGCCCGCAGGCGGCGAATAGACGCTCGCGTGATGCGGCTGGTCCGCGAACGGACAGCAGCTTCGCGCATCTATGCCACCCTATGGCGACCGTCCACTAGTCTGCGCTCAATATCGCCCTTCGGCGTTCGACGTTGAAAGTTATCTTGGGGTTCATGTGTCGCCTAGGCCCGGCGGGGAGACGGACAAGCTCGGGAATAGGTACGAGCTTGCATGGGCTATCCGTCATGCCTTCTACTGCATGCTTGACGACCGCCGGGCGTTGACCGCGGAAGACATCGACATCGAGGTCGGCAGAGGTTCCGAGTTCACCTACGACACCGGGCTCGTCACCGAGGCGCACCAGTTGAAGCGTCAGAACGGCAACAGCAACAGTTGGACCGTCAAGGCGCTGGCCGATCTGAAGATCTTCGAGGCAGCTGCGAAGCACGTGGCGGCTGGACGGCGTTACCACTTTGTCTCCCTTGTGCCCTGTCGGCCGTTGCAGGAGTTGTCCGAACGCGCACGTAGGTCGGCAGATCTAGCCTCGTTCACTGACTACTGGCTCACCAAAGAGTTGGCAGCCGTATTCGACGAGCTGACGGCAGCGGAGGTCCTGGGTAGTCCCAAGACGGCTTGGGAGACGCTTCGCGGCATGTGGTTCTCGGTTCAAGACGAGTACGACATCATCCGCATGAACAGCATGCTTGCCGAGTGTCACCTCACTGGCGCTAGCGGTCACCTAATCTCTCTGGCTGTTGGTGACATCCTGCTCGACAATCTTGGCAAGCGTCTGACTCGAACTGAACTATTGGCCATGCTCGCCGAACAGGGCATCAAGCCGCTGGCGCGCGGGTCGCATCAGACGGCGCACGAGCGGGTGCTGACGATCACCAACAGTTGGCGCCAGTCTGTTCAGCGCGAACTCCTGCAACCGCCGCTTGCGCGCGCAGAGGCTACTCAACTAGTCGAGGCTCTCGAGCTGGACCGGATCGGGCTCGTCGCAGGTACAGCTGGCGGCGGGAAGAGTTCTGTTCTGGAGCAGACTGTCGCCTCGCTTGAATCCGCCGGCGCCGAGGTCCTTGCGCTGCGGTTGGACCGACTCGACCCGTTCGCGTCGACTGCCGACCTTGGTCGGCAGCTCGGGATCGAAACCTCGCCGGCGGTCGCCTTGGCGTTGGCGGCCGACGATCGCGCCGCCTACCTAGTCATTGACCAGCTCGACGCTGTGAGTCTCGCTTCCGGACGTATGCCGGAGAGCTTCGACGTCGTCATGGATCTCATCGGGGAAGCGTTGTCCGTGAGCGGCATGCGCGTTGTCCTGGCATGTCGCCAGTTCGACATCGATAACGATCACCGGATCCGCGCTTTGGCGTCTCGCACCGATGTCACCAAGGTGGAGGTCGGCCTACTGTCGGCGGAGGACGTCGAAGCGGCTGTGACCAGCATGGGCCTTGACCCGACGCACCTGAGTCCATCGCAGCGAGTCTTGCTGCAGACGCCGCTGCACCTGGTGCTCCTGCAAACGATCGCGTCTCAGGCTGACGCGTTGGACTACCAATCGAGGGGTTCTCTCTTCGAGGCCTTCTGGGAGCGCAAGCGGCAAGCGGCGCGTGCGCGGCGACAGGACGTCAGATTCAACGACGTGGTCAGTCGGATCGCCAACGCCGCGAGCGATCGACAACTGCTGTCTGTCCCACTCGAGATTCTGGATGATGGGGATCTCATTGAAGACGCCAACGTCCTGGTCTCGGAGCACGTACTTGCGCGGGACGGCGGTCGAATCGCGTTTTTCCACGAATCGTTTTTCGACTATGCCTTCGCGCGGCAGTGGGTGTCCCGATCGGAGTCGCTCGTCGACTTCCTACTCCGTGACGAGCAGGAACTGTTCCGCCGCGCCCAAGTGCGCCAGATCCTGCAGCATCTCTATGAGCGGGAGCCTGACCGCTTCCGCGCCGAGGCCGAAGCGGTACTGACGGCTGACGAGATCCGATTCCACATCAAGGAGACCGTCCTGGCCGTCGCGGCGAATCTTGCTGTGCCGACGACTGACGATGCTGAACTAATGCTGCGGGTAGCCGCGACCCACCCGCGCTTCGAAGGCCGGCTCTGGCAGCAGCTGCGCCGACCGCAGTGGTTCGCGCGCTTCCACGAAGATGGCCAGATTGCCGCTTGGCTCGATGGTCCGGACGAAGACATGCGTAATCAAGCGCTAAACACAATGGTTAGCTCCGTCAAGGAGCACCCGGCACCAGTCGCCACCCTGCTTAGCGACCGCAAGAGCGCGCCGGAGTATCTAGACTGGTTGCGCTGGGTCACCCGCTTTGCTGACGTTTTTAAGAATCGTCAGTTATTCGACCTTGTGCTCGAAGCCGTCCGGGAAGGCGCCTACGACGCCACAGAGCATGAACTCTGGCTGACGGCGCACGACCTGGTGAAGCACGAGCCACTCTGGGCGATCGAGCTGCTGCGGGCTCGGCTGATCGATCACGTCGATGCGCTGAGGCTCACCGAGGGGGGCAAGGTGGCTGTGCTCGGCACGCGCGAGTATGGCGCGGCCGAACTCGTGAAGGGCGCCACCGATGCTGAGCCGCTGGCATTCGTGCAGACCGTTGTGCCGTATCTCCTCCAAGTCATGGCCGCCACCGCAATGGAGCGTCGCGACGACGAGCCGATTCGTGACCAGCACTTCAGCGCGCGCTTTGAGGTCGATGACCTAGATGACCGCGAGCTTGACGACGCCTTGCTGGCGGCATCGGTCCGCTCCTTGGAGAAGCTGGCAGCGACCGACCCTGAGGCGATCCGAAGCCTCCTCGAAGATCTGGCCGCTGACCCCCATGACGGGTCACAGTTTCTGCTCTACCGAGCCTTGTCAGCGGGCGGCGAGCACTTCGCTGACTGGGCGGCAAGCCTCTTGCTCGAAGGTGGCCGGCGTCTCGATTGCGGCTACGTCTCAGATTCCGATTGGGTTGCGCGGGAGTTGGTCGGGGCGATTGCGCCTCACGTGACCGACGAGATCCACCAGCAACTCGAGGACCTGTTCCGAGACTTGACCAATGAGTACGAGACACGTCATAGCTCGGGCCGTGCTGCCTTCACGTTCCTGTCTGCGCTGGAGGAGACGCGGCTCACTCGGGCAGGACGAGGGCGCCTCGGGGAGTATCAACGGAAATTCAAGGAGGATGCGCCTGCGAAGCCACGCGGCATCACCGGTGGGTTCATCGGTTCGCCGATCGCCCCCGATGCCGCTAAGAAGATGACCGATGCGCAGTGGCTTAGCGCGATGGCAAAGCACGACTCTGACAAAACGAACTGGAGCACCTTCACCGGGGGAGCTCGGGAACTGTCGAACGTACTGAAGGAGCAAGTTGCTGCTGACCCGGCACGATTCGCGCGCTTGGCGCTGCAGCTGACGCCCGAGTTCAATACGGCGTACACCGATGCGCTGCTCATGGGCTTTGGCGACGCCGATGTGAGTGATGGCACCGCGCCGCTGATCTTCGAAGCCGTCCGTCACATCGCGTCGCTGGGACAGGCAGACAACGATCGGTGGCTCGGGATGGCGCTGCGGAAGTATTACCGCGAGGTGCCGCTTGACCTGGTTGAACTAATCCGAGACCGCGCACTGCACGCCCCAGACCCGACCGACAGTTCCCCAGTGATTATTCGCGATGGCACGGACGGACAGAGCGCGGCGGACATGCGCATGAACGGCATGAACACCGCGCGCGGAAGCTTGGCTGAGGCGCTCGGCGACCTGCTGATCACTGACAGTGACGGGCAGCGAACCGCGCTGGTCGTGCCATACCTCAGCGCGATGGCCAGCGACCCGGTGCTGAGCGTTCGCTCGTGTGTTGCACACACCCTGGCCGCATCACTCCGGCACGCTCGCCCAGAGGTCCTGACGGCGTTCTCAACCCTGATCGATGCTGACGATCGTCTCCTCGCCGCCGGGTTCGTACAGCAGTTGATGCTCTACATCGGCAACGTGAATCCCGAGGTCATCGATCCGGTCATTCAGCGCATGCTGGCCTCGGAGGACGCCGAGGCGCGTGAAGCTGGGGGCGCCATCGCGGCCTACGCGGCCCTGGAATGGGACCGCCCAGACCTTATGGAACAAGCACTGTCGGGGGACATCCACGTCCGCAAGGGTGTCGCGCAGGTCAACGCTAGGCGTGTCGATCGCACCTCTAACGCCGAGTTGGCCACGGCCAGCCTGATCCGCTTGATGAACGACGACGCGGATGAGGTGCGTAAGGAAGCGGCTGCAGTGGCGCCGCACCTTCGCGAGCACCCGCTCCAGGGGTTCGTTCAACTGCTGACGGCACTGATCGAATCGCCTTCTTACGACCACGCCACACCTCAGTTGCTGCTTACGCTGCAGTACGCGCCGGACAAGGTCGATGAATTGGTCTTGAAGGCTGCACATCGGTTCGTTGATGTCTTCGGCAAGGACGCTGCTGACATTCGTACCGGAGCAGCTGGCGACGCGCACTACATCAGTGAGCTGGTGGTGCGTGGGCTCGCGCAGTCCCGGGACCGTACCCATCGAGCGGCGCTGCTCGACGTTCTGGACCTGCTCCTTGAGCTCGGCGTCTACGGCATCAATGACGCCATAGCGGAATCTGAGCGCCTCTAGCCGAAGGCAGACGATCAGCGGGGCGAAGCGCCTATGACGCGGGAACACTGTAACCACCATCTCGAGCGACCCGCCGATAAGTGGTGCGGTCAACCCGGAGGTCCACACGACCCTGCTCATCCGCGTCAATCTGGGCGGATTGGGCGTGGCCGATGGGCCGCCGTGCGCAGACGGGTGGGGTTCTGGGACGGCCGGCGCGGGTGGGAGGGTGGCGGGATGGACGAGGGTCGTTATTTTCCGCGGACCCGGCTCGCGCTGGGGGTGTACTTGGATGCGCTGGGGGTGAACCCGAACAGGTACAGCCTGGGGGACTGGGCGGATCCGGACGACGCGATCGTGCTGGCGCAGCGGCCGGAGGGGTGGGTCGTGTTCTACACCGAGCGGGGGAGGGAGACGGTGCTGGCCGTCCATGCCCAGGAGGCCGACGCGTGCGCGGACCTGTTGGGCAGGGTCGGGTACGACACCTACTCGCTGTGTCGGCTGATCGCCGGGCCGGCGCCGGCGGGGGAGGCCGACCAGGCGTTCGACGACTGGCTGCGCGACCTCGGCACCACCCGTGAGGACCTCGCCCCCGAGGACTGGTTGTACGACGACGTCCCGTGGGTCGAGGGCCCGTTGTGGCGGCGGTACTTCATCCGCGCCACGACCGCCCGGCGGTTGCTCGCCGGGCGGTGACCTCCGCAGGCCGGACTGCCC
The DNA here is from genome assembly GCF_014180715.1 of Nocardioides stalactiti. GTDB lineage: Bacteria > Actinomycetota > Actinomycetes > Propionibacteriales > Nocardioidaceae > Nocardioides > Nocardioides stalactiti. The sequence goes on from NZ_JACEFC010000032.1 coordinate 7,285, forward strand.
CGGACTGCCCCGGACTGCTCCGGACTGCTCCGGACTGCTCCGGACTACTCCGCAGCCTGCTCCGCGATCTCCGCGGCGACGGACAGCTCGGTAGCGGCCTCGTCGATCGTGAAGACCAGCTCGCCGGTGATCTTGCCGGCGGAGCGGAGGTCGGCGGTGGCGATCTCGGCGTGCTTGACCAGGCGCTCGGGGCCGGTGATCTCGACACGGGCGAGCTCGGTGCGCATGGAGACCTTGGCGGTCGACTTGGCGCCGCGGATGCCGCCGAGGGCGGCGGCGATGGCGTCGATCGCGGTGCCGTCGGTGGCGCCGGCCGAGCCCAGCTCGTTGACCGTCGGCCAGGAGGCACGGTGGACCGAGCCTTCCTGCCACCACGACCAGACCTCTTCGGTCACGTACGGCAGGAACGGCGCCAGCAGGCGCAGCTGGACGTGGAGGGCGAACGCGAGGGTCGCCTTCGCGGACTCCGAGGCGTGACCGTCGCCGGCGTACGCCCGCTCCTTCACCAGCTCCAGGTAGTCGTCGCAGAACTCCCAGAAGAACTTCTCGGTGACCTCGAGCGCCGTCGTGTAGTCGTAGGCCTCGAACGCCTCCGTCGCCCGGCGCACCACGCCGCCGAGGCGGCCCAGGAGCGCCGCGTCGACCTGCTCGCCGACCAGCGAAGGGCTGAAGTGTGTCGCCCCCACGCTGCCGAGGACGAACTTCGACGCGTTGAGGACCTTCATCGCCAGCCGGCGGCCGACCTTCATCTGGGTCTCGTCGAACGGCGAGTCCAGGCCCGGGCGGGCGATCGCCGCACGCCAACGGACCGCGTCGGCGCCGTACTTGTCGAGGATCTCGTTGGGGACGACGACGTTGCCCTTGGACTTCGACATCTTCTTGCGGTCCGGGTCCACGATGAAACCCGAGATCATCGCGTGCGACCACGGCGACGCGTTGTTCTCGAAGTGCGCGCGCACCACGCGGCCGAACAGCCAGGTCCGGATGATGTCGTGGGCGTGGGTGCACAGGTCCATCGGGAAGACGCGGCCCCACAGGTCCTCGTCGTCCACCCAGCCACCCGCGATGTGCGGGGTCAGCGACGACGTCGCCCACGTGTCCATCACGTCCGGGTCGCCGATGAAGCCGCCCGGCTTGCCGCGCTGGTCCTCGGTGTAGCCGGACGGGGCCTGCGTCGACGGGTCGATCGGCAGCTCCGCCTCGGTCGGCAGCAGCAGCCGCGCGTAGTCCGGCTCGCCCTCGGCGTCCAGCGGGTACCAGACCGGGAACGGGATCCCGAAGAAGCGCTGGCGCGAGATCAGCCAGTCGCCGTTGAGGCCACCCACCCAGTTGTCGAAGCGGTGCCGCATGTGCGGCGGCAGCCACTCGATCTCCGCGCCGCGGGCGATCATCTGGTCGCGCAGGCCGGCGTCGCGGCCGCCGTTGCGGATGTACCACTGACGCGTCGACACGATCTCGAGCGGCTTGTCGCCCTTCTCGTAGAAGTTCGCCATCCGCTGCGTCGCCTTGGGCTCGCCGTCGAGGTCGCCCGTCTCTCGCAGCTTGGCGACCATCGCCTCGCGCGCCGAGAACACGGTCTTGCCGGCCAGGTCCTCGTACGCCGCCGACGCCTGCTCCGAGGACAACCACTCGGGGGTGTCGCGGTGGAGCCGGCCGTCGCGGCCGATGACGGTGCGGACCGGGAGCTGGAGCTCGCGCCACCACTGGACGTCGGTGAGGTCACCGAACGTGCAGCACATCGCGATGCCGGCGCCCTTGTCCATCTCCGCAGCGGCGTGCGCCAGCACCGGGATCTCGACGCCGAACACCGGCGAGGTGACGGTCGAGCCGAAGAGCGGCTGGTAGCGCTCGTCGTCCGGGTGGGCGATCAGCGCGACCACCGACGGGATCAGCTCGGGACGCGTGGTCTCGATGTGGACGGGGGAGCCGTCCGCTGCGTGGAACGCCACCCGGTGGTAGTGACCGGCGTAGTCCCGCGCCTCGAGCTCGGCCTGCGCCACCGCCGTCTGGAAGGTGACGTCCCAGAGGGTCGGCGCCTCCTGGAGGTAGGCCTCGCCGCGGCCCAGGTTGCGCAGGAACGCGCGCTGGCTGACGGCCTGCGCCCGGTGGCCGATCGTCGTGTACGTCGTGTCCCAGTCGACCGAGAGGCCCAGGGTGCGCCACAGCGACTCGAAGACCTTCTCGTCCTGCTCGACCAGCTGCTCGCAGAGGGCGATGAAGTTCGGCCGGCTGATCGGGATCTGCCGCTTCGGGTCGGGCTTCTCCGGCGGCGTGAAGTCGGCGTCGTACGGCAGCGACGGGTCGCAGCGGACCCCGAAGTAGTTCTGCACCCGGCGCTCGGTCGGCAGGCCGTTGTCGTCCCAGCCCATCGGGTAGAAGACGGACTTGCCGGTCATCCGCTGGTAGCGGGCGATCAGGTCGGTGTGGGTGTAGGAGAAGACGTGACCCACGTGCAGGCTGCCGCTCACGGTCGGCGGCGGCGTGTCGATCGCGTAGACGTTCTCGCGCGGCTGGGTGCGGTCGAACGCGTAGGTCTGGGCCGCCTTCCAGCGGTCCGCCCACTTCTCCTCGAGGCCCTCCAGCGCAGGCTTGTCCGGTACCTCGACGGCACCGAGGTCGGTGCTCGTCGGGTCGGTGGCCTGCGGGTTCTCGCTCATAACCCTCAATCCTATTGGGGGGCCGCCACCGACTTGAATTCACGCACTACCCTCGGACGGATGGTCAGAGCCCTGGGTCTGCTGCTCGTCGCGTCGCTCCTCGTGGTGGCCGCTCCCGCAGCGCCGAGCCCGGCCGGCGCGCCCGCCCAGACGGTGGCTCAGTCGGTGGTCCAGCGCGGCCCGGCCTCGGTCACCCTCGAGGGCCGCGGCTACGGCCACGGCCGCGGGATGTCGCAGTACGGCGCCCAGGGCGCTGCGTCGGAGCGCGGCAAGACCCACCGGCAGATCCTGCGCTTCTACTACCCGGGCCTGGCCTTCGGCACCGCCGGCGGCACGATCCGCGTGCTGATCACCGCGGACAGCGACGGGGACGTCGTGGTCGGAGCGCGTCGGCGCCTGGCGGTGCGCAGCGTAGGCTCCGACGAGCGCTTCCCGCTGACGTCGAAGGGTGCGAAGCGCTGGAGGATCACGCCGATCGACGGTGGCTCCAGCAGCCGGGTCTGGGTGCTCCGCAGCGGCTGGAAGAAGGTCCGGGACCTGCCCGGTGCGGCGCAGTTCGAGGCGGGCGGACGACCGATCGAGCTGTTCACCCCGGCCGGAGCGGTCCGCTACCGCGGCGCGTTGCGCTCAGCGGGTCCCGGGTCGGACCGCGCCACCGTCAACGTGCTGGACCTGGATCCCTACCTGCGGGGCGTCGTCCCCCGGGAGGTCCCCGCCCTCTGGCACCCCGAGGCCGTGCGTGCCCAGTCGATCGCCGCTCGGACGTACGCGGCCTACGAGCGTGCGTTCACCGACCGCGGCCACTTCGACGTGTACGACACCACGCAGTCGCAGGTCTACGGCGGGCGGACCGCCGAGCACCCGGCCTCCGACGACGCGGTCCGAGCGACCGCCGGGGTCGTGCTCACCGACGACGGCGAGCCGGCCTTCACGCAGTTCTCGTCGAGCAACGGTGGCTGGACGGTCGCCGGGACGCTGCGCTACCAGGTGGCGAAGGAGGACGTCTGGGACCCCTGGGCGGGCAACCCCAACCGCACCTGGACCACCACGGTCGCCGCGACGGCGATCGAGCGTGCCTACCCCGCGATCGGCGACTTCCGTCGGCTGCGCGTCGTCGAGCGCGACGGGCACGGGGCCTGGAACGGCCGTGCCCTGCGGGTCAGGGTGGTCGGCGCGCGTGCGTCGCGAACGGTGGACGCGACCGACCTCCGCGTCGCGTTGGGTTTGAAGTCCACCTGGTTCCGCCAGGCCTGACGTGTCTCACTCACCGAGCACGACGAAGTCGACCGGCACCCCGATGGGACCTCGTCGTTGGACGGGCATGCGCATCGCGATCCTGACGCTTCTCGGACCTGCCCTTGCTGTCACGGCCTTCGGGCCCTCGGCCCCCGCCTCGGCGGGTGGTGAGACCTGCCTGGGCCAGACGGTCACCATCAACGGCACCGACGGCGACGACGAGATCCAGGGCACCGTGCTCTCCGACGTGGTCTTCCTCGGTCCGGGTGACGACACGTTCTACGGCGCCGAGGGCGACGACGTCGTCTGCGGCGGCACCGGCGCGGACAAGATCTTCGGCGGCATCGGCAACGACCGGATCGACGCGGGCGGCGACAACGACAAGGTCTGGGGCGGCGACGGCGACGACGAGGTCAAGGGCGGCGGGGGCAACGACATCCTCCGCGGCGAGAACGACGACGACATCATCCGCGGGGCGGGCGGCAACGACCTGGTCCTCGAGAACGCGGGCGACGACCTCGTCACCGGCGGCGGCGGCCGCGACATCGTCAGCTATCGCGAGTCCGCGACGCCCGTCAACGCCCAGTGGGGCAATGGCACCGTGACCGGAGCCGGCAACGACACCATCGGCAACACCGAGCGCTTCGAGGGCAGCCGCCTCGCCGACACCATCAACGGCGGCGACGGCTTCGACGACCTGGCCGGCGGCGGCGGCGACGACCGCATCTTCGGCCGCGGCGGCGACGACCTGCTGCGGATCTCGACGGGCGAGGGCCGCGGCGGCGCCGGCAACGACGCGTTCATCGTCCGTCGTACGGGCGAGGCGTTCGGCGAGGCCGGCAATGACCGGTTCGTCATGCGGGGCGGTACGTCGCGCGGTGGCGCCGGCAAGGACCTCTTCCAGGTGCTCGCGAAGGGTGCCGGTCACGCCGACGGCGGCGCGGCCGCCGACGTCATCTCCTTCGAGAAGGTCAAGCGCGGCGTCACCGCGAGCTTCGCGCGCGGCAAGGCGACCTGGGGCAACCGCCAGGTCACCATGGGCGGCATCGAGGTCATGAAGGGCACCAAGCTCGCCGACAACCTCGAGGGCAGCAGCGACCCCGACTTCCTCAACGGCTTCGGCGGCAACGACAAGCTCAGCGGCGCCGGCGGCAACGACCTGCTCATCGGCGGCAAGGGCTTCGACATCGGCAACGGCGGCCCCGGCGGCGATGTCTGCGTGACCGAGGTCAAGAACGCCTGCGAGGCCTGAGCCTCACCCAGGGGCGGTCCCGGGTCAGTCCCCGAGGACCAGCACCAGGTCGCCGCCCTCCAGCGGCCGGGTGCCGGAGAACGACACCCGCTCGACGGTCCCCGCCCGCGGGGCGGTGATCGAGGCCTCCATCTTCATCGCCTCGATCGTCGCCAGCGTCGCGCCTGCCTCGACCTGGTCGCCCTGGGCGACCGTCACCGTCACCGCGCCCTGGTACGGCGCCGCGACGTGGCCGGGGTTGCCGGGGTCGGCCTTCTCCGCGCCCTCCGCGTCGGCGGTGATGCTCAGGTCACGGACCGGGATCGGGCGCAGTTGGCCGTCGATCCGGCACATCACCGTCCGGTAGCCCTTCTCGTCGGGCTCGCCGATCGCCTCGAGCCCCAGCAGCAGTCGCTTGCCCTCGGCGAGGTCGATCTCGTGCTCCTCGCCGACCCGCAGCCCGTAGAGGTAGTCGAGGGTCGGCAGGATCGAGACGTCGCCGTAGGTCGCGCGCGCGGCCTCGAACTCCTTGGTCGGGCCGGGGAACAGCAGCCGGTTGAGGGTGGCGCGGCGGTTCGCGGAGGTCGCGGCGAGGTCGTCGTTGTCTGCTGCCGACAACTCGGCGGCGGGCGGGGCCCAGTCCCGGCCCTCGAGCGCCTTGCTGCGGAACGGCTCCGGCCAACCGCCGGGCGGGTCGCCGAGCTCGCCGTGGAGGAAACCGATCACCGAGGCGGGGATGTCGTAGCTGCCGGGGTCGGCGGCGAACTCGGCGGGGTCGGCGCCGAGACCGACCAGCGCGAGCGCGAGGTCGCCGATCACCTTCGAGGACGGCGTGACCTTCGGGACGTTGCCGAGGATGTCGTTGGCGGCGGCATACATGTCCTCGACCTGCTCGAACCGTTCGCCGAGGCCGAGGGCGATCGCCTGCTGCCGCAGGTTGGAGAGCTGGCCGCCGGGGATCTCGTGGCGGTAGACGCGGCCGGTGGGTGACGCGAGCCCCGACTCGAACGGCGCATAGACCCGGCGGACCGCCTCCCAGTAGGGCTCCAGCGCGCTGACCGCGGCGAGGTCCAGCCCGGTCTCCCGCTCCGAGTGGTCGGTGGCGGCGATGAGGGCGGTGAGCGAGGGCTGGGACGTGGTGCCCGACATCGAGGCGGCCGCCGCGTCGACCGCATCGACCCCGGCGTCGATCGCGGCGAGCAGGGTCGCGAGCTGACCGCCCGGGGTGTCGTGGGTGTGCAGGTGCACAGGGAGGTCGAAGCGCTCGCGCAGGGCGGTGACGAGGCGGCGGGCCGCGGGCGCCCGCAGCAGGCCCGCCATGTCCTTGATCGCCAGCACGTGGGCGCCCGCCTCGACGATCTCCTCGGCCAGCCGGAGGTAGTAGTCGAGCGTGTAGAGCCGCTCGCCCGGGTCCGACAGGTCGCCTGTGTAGCAGAGCGCCACCTCGGCGACCGCGGTCGTAGTGCCGCGCACCGCCTCGATCGCGGGCCGCATCTGGGACACGTCGTTGAGCGCGTCGAAGATCCGGAACACGTCGATCCCGGTCGCCGCGGCCTCGTCGACGAACGCCGTCGTCACCTCCGTCGGGTACGGCGTGTAGCCGACGGTGTTGCGTCCGCGCAGCAGCATCTGCAGGCAGAGGTTCGGCATCGCCTGGCGCAGCGCGGCGAGCCGCTCCCACGGGTCCTCGGACAGGAAGCGGAGGGCGACGTCGTACGTCGCGCCGCCCCAGCACTCGACCGACCACAGCTGGGGCGTCATCCGGGCGACGTGGCCGGCGACGCCCAGCAGGTCGGTGGTGCGGACGCGGGTCGCGAGCAGGCTCTGGTGGGCGTCGCGGAACGTCGTGTCGGTGACGGCCACCTGGTCCTGGGCACGGAGCCGCCGCGTGAACTCCTCCGGCCCGAGTCGCAGGAGCTGCTGCCGGGTGCCGTCGGGGGCCGGCACCTCCAGCGACAGCGACGGCAGCTTGGCGGTCGGGTCGAGCGCGACGGGCGGGTCGCCGAACGGCTTGTTGACGGTGGTCTCCGCCAGGTAGCGCAGCAGCTGACCGCCCTGGTCGACCGACTTGCGCGCCCGCAGCAGCTGCGGGTGGGTCTCGATGAACGACGTCGTCACGCCGCCGGCGGTGAAGTCGGGGTCGGTGAGCACCGCCTGGAGGAAGCCGAGGTTGGTGCGCACGCCGCGGATGCGGAACTCCGCGACCGCGCGCTGCGCCTTCTGGACCGCCTGGTCGAAGGTGCGGCCGCGGCAGGTGAGCTTGGAGAGCATCGAGTCGAAGTGCGGGCTGACCTCGGCGCCGTTGTAGGTCGTACCGCCGTCGAGGCGGACGCCGGGACCGCCGGGGGAGCGGTACGTCGTGATCTTGCCGGTGTCGGGCCGGAAGTCGTTGGCGGGGTCCTCGGTGGTGATCCGGCACTGGAGGGCCGCGCCGCGCAGCCGGACCGAGTCCTGGCTCAGCCCGAGGTCGGCGAGCGTCTCGCCCGCCGCGATCCTCAGCTGGGACTGGACGAGGTCGACGTCGGTGACCTCCTCGGTGACCGTGTGCTCGACCTGGATCCGCGGGTTCATCTCGATGAAGACGTAGCTGCCCTGAGGGTCGAGCAGGAACTCGACGGTGCCGGCGTTGCGGTAGCCGATCGCGCGCGCGAACTTCACCGCGTCGGCGCAGATCCGCTCGCGCAGGGCGGGGTCGAGGTTGGGGGCCGGCGCGATCTCGACGACCTTCTGGTGGCGGCGCTGCACCGAGCAGTCGCGCTCGAAGAGGTGGATGACACCGTGCTCGTTGTCGGGGCCGGTGTCGTCGGCGAGGATCTGCACCTCGATGTGGCGCGGGTCGACGACGGCCTGCTCGACGAACACGGTCGGGTCGCCGAAGGCCGCCTCGCCCTCGCGCATGCAGGCCTCGATGGCCTCCTTCAGCTTCGCCGGGTCGTCCACGCGCCGCATGCCGCGGCCACCGCCGCCCGCGACGGCCTTGACGAAGACGGGGAACGGCAGCGCCGACGCCGCCTCGACGAGCGCGGCGACGTCGGTCGACGGATCGACGCCAGCCAGGGTCGGGACACCGGCCTCCTTGGCCGCCGCGATCGCCCGGGCCTTGTTGCCGGTCAGCTCGAGGACGGTGGCGGGCGGACCGACGAAGGTGATGCCGGCGTTGACGCATGCCTCGGCCAGCGCGGGGTTCTCCGAGAGGAAGCCGTAGCCCGGATAGACGGCGTCCGCGCCCGCGCGGACCGCGACCTCCACGATCGCCTCGGGGTCGAGATAGCTGCGGACCGGGTGGCCGCGCTCGCCGATCTCGTAGGCCTCGTCGGCGCGCAGCCGGTGCTCGGAGCCGCGGTCCTCGTAGGGGAAGACGGCCACCGTGCGCGCGCCCATCTCGTAGGCGGCGCGGAACGCCCGGATCGCGATCTCTCCACGGTTCGCCACGAGCACCTTCGAGAACATGCCGTCAGCCTAGGGTCGAATCGACGACGGCGGGCGGGGTAATTCCCCTGGCTGACGGCGTTGCGCACGGTGCCCGTGGCGCTCCCGCCGTACTCTCGACGGCTGAGGAGGCAGCGATGCGCGGACGCGCGGCCCTTGCGGCGCTCGTCGCACTGCTGAGCATGGCGGTGCTGGCGGCGCTCTTCGGCGTGTCCCGGGACGAGGACGAGCCGGGCGCCGAGCTCGCGGTCGCCGGTGCCAACTGCGAGGGCATCCCCGCCACGATCGTCGGCACCGAGCGCAAGGACACCATCGAGGGCACACCCGGCCCCGACGTCGTGGTCGCCAAGGGCGGCGACGACGTCATCAAGACCTACGGCGACAACGACGTCATCTGCGGCGGCGCGGGATCCGACCGGATCTCCACCGGCGCCGGCGACGACGTCACGATCGGCGGCGACGGCAACGACTGGGTGACCAGCGTCGCCGGTGCCGAACGGATCTACGGCGGCCTCGGCGACGAGACCGTCGAGGTCACGACCGCCGCGGACACGCCCGTCAGCCTCGTCGGGGCGGAGGGGCTCGACCTGCTCACCCTCACCGTCGGCGGCACCGACCCGGTGCTGGTCGACCAGGCCGAGCAGATCCTCATCCTCGGCCCGGAGCCCGAGCACGAGCCCGGAGCGTTCAGCGGCTGGGAGCTGGTCTGGCTCAAGGGCAACCACGCATGGACCTACGTCGGCACCGACGTCGCCGACAGCGTCATCGCGCTCGGCGGACGGCTCACCGCCTCGACGTACGGCGGCAACGACGTCGTCTCGGCCGGCGACGGCGACGACATCGTCAACGGCGGCGACGGCAAGAAGGACGCTGCCGCGCTCCTGGACGGGGTCAACGCGTGCGCCGAGACCGAGTGGGGCGACTGCGACCCGCAGGTCGTCCTCCCCGGCGCCCGCCCGACCTAGGCACACGCGGTCGCCGTCAGCTCAGCAGCGCGGTCCGGGCGGCGAGCACCTCGTCGAAGATCGGCTGCGCCAGCGCCGCGCCCTCGCGTCGTACGTCGGCCTCGCGGAGCAGGACGACCCGGTCGAGCCGGACCTCGCTGGGCCGGTGCTCGTGGTCCCAGTCGCCCACGCCGACATCCCGCCAGTACCGCCCGGCCGCGGCCTCCTGCGCGGCGTCGCGGTCGTGGTCCTTGCTCGTCATCACCAGGCAGGCCAGCGTGCGGGCGCCGTCCCCGTCCTCCTCGGCGCCGATGACGAGCACCGGACGGTCCTTGCCCTGGCTCGGGTCGTCCTCGTAGGGCACCCACGCCCAGCAGACCTCGCCCGGGTCCGGCCGCCCGTCAGGTGTGGGGGAGTAGTCGGTCACGGCAGCACGCTAGACCCGCGCGCTCGAGGTCAGGAACGGGTCGACCAATCCAGGGGTCGCTGATCCCGCCCAGGTGATCGCGGCCTCCGCCGGGACGTCGGGTACGCCGACCTGGCCGCTGCCGCCGGCCGTCGTGGCGGCGACGTCGGTCAGGCCGATCCGGCGCTGGAACCAGGTGTCGCGGAACGTCCAGCCGATGACGTGCTCGGTGCCGAGGGCGTCCCGACGGCGGAGCAGCGACCCCGAGCGGGTCACGATGAAGCCGTCGACGAGGGTGTGGCCGAGCGCTCGGGCCCGGTCGCGGGCGAGCGCCAGCGCGACCCCCGCCGCCAGCGCCGCACCGAGCAGGAGCCAGGCCGGGCCGCCGACGGCGACGAGGACGACGGGAGCCGCCGCGAACGGCAGCGCACCGAGGAGTGCGCGCGTGTAGCGGCGTCGTACGGCAGCGCGGCCGTGGGGGCGCAGCGCCGCCGACATCGGAGCGGGGGAGCCGAGCACGGCCTCCGCCGCTCCGGCGACGACCGCCTGCGCGGCCGGCGGCACCAGGATCGTCGAGGCGTCGCCGCTACGGGCCAGGCCCGTGGCGATGACCGACAGCCGGGCGCCGCGCGCGAGCCGCAGCCCGGCAGGCTCGCCGCGGCTCACCCCGGCGACCCGGGTCTCGTCGATGCTGGTGTCGCGGGTGGTGAGCAGGCCCCGGCGCACGTGCCACGCCCCGCCCTCCCGGACGAGGGTGAAGCCGCCGTTGACGACGAGGTAGCCGACGACCGTGACGACGACGACGAGGACGGCGACGGCGGCGACCGCACCGAGGAGCAGGAGGCCGGTCACCGCCTCGAGGTCGTCCTCGCTGATCCGCAGGTCCAGGTCGACCATCTCCGACGTCTGGCCCACGACACCGACGAGGGCGCCGAGCGCGACCAGCCCGGCGCTGGTGAACGGCGCGTACCACAGCCAGCGCGCCGAGAACCGGGCGATCGGCACGGCGGCCGGCGCAGCGCCGGGCTCCGTCGTCCCGGCCGGCGCGGTGGACAGTCGCAGCAGACGGGAGCGCAGCGCGTCGGCCTGCTCGCGCGGCAGGCCGTCGAGCTCGAGCTGCTCGTCACCGTCGGTCGCGACGCTGCCCGTCCCGATGACCAGGGTCGCGAGGCCGAGGGCCCGGTGCGCGACGGTGGCGGTGACGTCGACGGAGCGGACCCGGTCGAGCCCGCTCGAGAGGGTGTGCCGCTGCACGAGCCCGCGGCGCAGTTCCACCCGGCTCTCGCTGATCCGATAGCTCGTCGTGAGGTAGCGGACCAGCCCGATCACGACCGGTACGCCGATGCCGACGACCCCCCAGGGTCCGGCGCCCGACGCCCCGCCCGCGACGACCATGCCGATGAGCACCGGCAGGAACTTCACGACCTCCCGGAGCGGGTGGACCAGGAGCATCCGCGGGTCGAGGCGGAGCCACGGCTCGTTCACGTCGCGTCGCCCTCGACGAGGTCGGCCTTGGCGGTGAGCTCGTCGACGAGGGCGACAGCGGTCGTGTGGTCGAGGCCGTCGATCCGCAGTGGACCGGCCGCGGACGCGGTGGTCACGGTGACCGTGGCCAGCCGGAACGCGCGGGCGAGGGCGCCCTGCGCCAGGTCGACGGTCTGCACCCGCGACATCGGTGCGATCCGCCGCTCCCGGGCCCACCAGCCGCGCTGGGTGTAGACGGCCGTCTCGGTGACCTCCCAGCGGTGGACCGCATAGCGCCACTGCGGCACCACGGCGGCGTACGCGACCGCGAGCAGCGCGACCCCGCCGACGACCCACCACCGGAAGCTCGCGTCCCACACCAGTGCGGCGACCGCGACGGCGATGACGGCCACGCCTGCCGAGATGGCACATTCGACCTGCCACAGGACACGGGCACGGGGGCTCACCCGCCTGGCGGGGTCACGCAGCGAGGACACGCCTCGACATTAGCCAGCGAATCCACCCGGTCCTTGCAACCATCTGATCCTCAACCGCGTCTCCTGTCCGTGCTCGACCGGGCACGGCCCTCCAGGGCGACCGACTACGAGGAGATCCCCCGATGAAGACCATCGCCACCGCCGCTGCCGGCCTCGCTGCCGCCGCGCTTACCCTGACCCTGGCGGGACCGGCCAACGCCGAGCTCTACGGCGTCGACGACGCCAACGACAGCCCGCACGGCTCCGACCTGTACTCCGCCCAGATCGACTACAAGGAGCGGAAGGTCGTCATCAAGACCGTCCACGACAACCTGCGTCGCGCGCCCAGCTCGGGTTCCGGCGGTGTCGTGTTCCTCGACACCGACCCCGAGGACGCCGGACCCGAGTACGCGTTCGTCGCCGGCTACACCGAGGGCACCGACTACCAGCTGATCGAGGTCGACGCGTTCCGTCCCGAGACCTGGGGCGAGCCGGTCGACGGCAACTACGACATGGACGTCAACTACGCCGACGACACCGTGCGCTTCGAGATCTCGCGCGCCGCGATCGACCGTCCCGACGAGATCCGGGTCGCCATCCGGGTCAGCGGTCCGTCGTTCGCCTCCCGCGACTGGCTGGGTCCGGAGCACGGCTTCACCCCCTGGATCGCGCGCGGCTGACCGCCCCCCGGCAGCCCCGCGAAACGGCGAAGGCCCGGCTCCCCGTGAGGGGAGCCGGGCCTTCGTACGCCTACGACACGCTCGGGCGATTAGGGAGTCTTGAGCTCGCAGAGGACCTCGCCGTTGCCGACGGTCGCGCCGACCTCGGCCTTGAGGCCGGTGACGGTGCCGGCCTTGTGGGCCTTGAGCGGCTGCTCCATCTTCATCGCCTCGATGACGACCACGACGTCGCCCTCGGCGACCTCCTGACCCTCCTCGACGGCGATCTTGACGACGGTGCCCTGCATCGGGCTGGTGACCGCGTCGCCGGAGGCGGCGGCGCCGGCCTTCTTGCCGCCTGCGCGCTTGGGCTTCTTGGCGCCGGCGGCCGCGCCGCCGGTCGAGAGGCCACCCAGGCCGGCCGGGAGGACCACCTCGAGGCGCTTGCCGCCGACCTCGACGACGACCTTCTGCCGCTCGCCGGCCTCATCGGCCTCGCCCGCGGCACCGCCGTACGGGGTGATCTGGTTGTCGAAGTCGGTCTCGATCCAGGTCGTGTAGACGTCGAAGGATCCCTCGCCGGTCGGGTTGGACGCACCGACCCACGCGGGGTCGTTGACGATGACCTCGTGGAACGTGATCGCGGTCGGCATGCCGTCGACCTCGAACTCCGACAGCGCCCGGCGCGAGCGCTCGATGGCCTGGGTGCGGTCCTTGCCGGTGATGATCAGCTTGGCGACGAGGGAGTCGAACGAGCCGGGGACGGTCTCGCCGTTCTCGTAGCCGCCGTCGACGCGGACGCCGGGTCCCTGCGGCGGGTTCCAGGCGGTCAGCGTGCCGGGGGCGGGCATGAAGTTGTTGCCGCCGTCCTCGGCGTTGATCCGGTACTCGATCGAGTGGCCGCGGACCTCGGGGTCGTCGTAGCCGAGCTCCTCGCCGGCCGCGATGCGGAACATCTCGCGGACCAGGTCGATGCCGGTGACCTCCTCGGAGACGCAGTGCTCGACCTGGAGGCGGGTGTTGACCTCGAGGAAGGAGATGGTGCCGTCGTTGGCGACCAGGAACTCACACGTGCCGGCGCCGACGTAGCCGGCCTCGCGCAGGATCGCCTTGGAGGACTCGTAGAGCCGCTTGTTCTGCTCGTCGGTGAGGAACGGCGCGGGGGCCTCCTCGACCAGCTTCTGGTGGCGACGCTGGAGCGAGCAGTCGCGGGTGGAGACCACCACGACGTTGCCGTGGGAGTCGGCCAGGCACTGGGTCTCGACGTGGCGCGGCTTGTCGAGGAACTTCTCGACCAGGCACTCGCCGCGGCCGAAGGCGCTGATCGCCTCGCGGGTCGCGGACTCGAACAGCTCCGGGATCTCCTCGAGGGTGCGGGCGACCTTGAGGCCGCGGCCGCCGCCGCCGAAGACCGCCTTGATGGCGACCGGGAGGCCGTGCTCCTGGGCGAACGCGACGATCTCGTCGGCGTCCTTGACCGGGTCCTTGAGGCCCGGGGCGAGCGGCGCACCCGCGGCGAGCGCGATCTGCTTGGCCTTCGCCTTGTCGCCGAGGCCGTCGATCGCCTCGGGGGAGGGGCCGATCCAGATCAGGCCGGCGTCGATGACCGCCTGCGCGAAGTTGGCGTTCTCGGCGAGGAAGCCGTAGCCCGGGTGGACGGAGTCGGCGCCCGACTCCTTCGCGACCGCGATGATCTTCTCGATCACCAGGTAGGAGTCGCCCGGCGTGGAGCCGTCGAGGCTGTAGGCCTCGTCGGCGAGCCGGACGAACAAGGCGTCCCGGTCCGGCTCGGCGTACACGGCGACGGAGCCGATGCCCGCGTCCTTGCAGGCACGGATCACCCGGACCGCGATCTCACCACGGTTGGCGATCAGGACCTTCTGCAACGGCTTAATCTCGGGCACGCGACATCTCCTCGTCGTCTCGAATCGTCCGGCAGTCTAGGGTGCCGCGATCCCACCTCTGCACCGGGCGCTCAGTTATGAACGCCACGCGGTGCCGGACGTGGACGCTACTCACCGGTAAGGCTGGAGCAGGAGTATGGGCACGTGAAGATCGCAGTCCTTGGCACCGGCATGGTCGGTCAGGCGCTCGCCGGACGGCTCAGCGAGCTCGGCCACGACGTCGTCGTCGGCACGCGGGATCCCGCGTCCACCCTGGCGAAGGAGGAGTACGCCGCCTGGGCCGCCGAGCACCCTGCGGTCCGGCTGGCGACCTTCGCCGGGGCGGGCGCCCCGGCGCCGGTGGTGGTCAACGCGACGAGCGGGGTGGTGACCCTCGACGTGCTCGCGCAGGCGGCCGGCGCGGGCGGTGGGAGCGGTCTCGGTGGCAAGATCGTGATGGACATCTCCAACGGGCTCGACTTCTCCCGCGGGTTCCCTCCCCTCGTCACGGCCCCGCAGGACGACTCGATCGCCGAGCAGGTCCAGCGGGCGCACCCCGACGCGCTCGTCGTGAAGACGCTCAACACCCTGACCGCCGAGCTGATGGCGCACCCGGAGGTCCTCGCCGACCCCGGCACGGTCTTCGTCTCCGGGGACGACCCGGACGCCAAGCACGTGGTGACGGGGCTGCTCCACCAGCTCGGGCACACCGACGTGCTCGACCTCGGGGACATCACGACGGCTCGTGGCGTCGAGTGGATGATGCCGGCCTGGCTGCGCGTGATGGGCGCGGTCGGCACCGCGAGCTTCAACTGGAAGGTCGTGCGTGGTTAACGATCGTTAACCAGATGGTCTACGATCGGCGCATGACGTTCGAGCTGTCCCGTGAGCACGAGGAGTTCCGCCGTACCGTCCGCGACTTCGCGGAGACGGTGATCGCGCCGCACGTCCCCCAGTGGGACAAGGACCACCACTTCCCGACCGGCGTGGTGCAGCAGATGGGCGACCTCGGCCTCTTCGGGCTCGTCGCGCCGGAGGAGTACGGCGGCGCCGGGCTCGCGCCCGAGGACGGCCCCTTCACGTCGCTGTGCCTGGCCATCGAGGAGCTCGGCCGGGTCGACCAGTCGATGGGCATCACCCTCGAGGCCGGCGTCGGCCTCGGCATCAACCCGATCCTCAGCTTCGGCACCGAGGAGCAGAAGCAGGCCTGGCTCCCGGACCTCGTCTCGGGCCAGCGGCTGGCCGGGTTCGGCCTGACCGAGCCGGGAGCCGGCTCCGACGCCGGTGCGACCCGCACCAAGGCCGTCGTCGACGGCGACTCCTGGGTCGTCAACGGGTCGAAGCAGTTCATCACCAACTCCGGCTCCGACATCACCTCGCTGGTGACGGTCACTGCCCGCACCGGGACCCGCGAGGACGGCAGTGCCGAGGTCTCCGCGATCGTGCTGCCGGCCGGCACGCCCGGCTTCCTCGTCGAACCCGCCTACGACAAGCTCGGGTGGCACATCTCCGACACCCACCCGCTGACCTTCGAGGACTGCCGGGTGCCGGTGGGCAACCTCCTCGGCGAGCGGGGTCGCGGCTACGCCCAGTTCCTCGCCATCCTCGACGACGGCCGGGTCGCGATCGCCGCGCTCGCGGTCGGGCTGATCCAGGCCTGCGTCGACCTCTGCGTGGAGTACGCCGGTGACCGGCAGACCTTCGGCGGACCGATCGGCCGCAAGCAGGGCGTGGCGTTCCAGATCGCCGACCTCGAGGTCATGCTCCACGCGTCGCGGCTGCTCACCTACCGCGCCGCAGCGATGAAGGACGCGATGGGCACCCCGGGAGGCCCGTCGATGAAGGACTTCAAGCACGCGGCCTCCATCGCCAAGCTCTACACCTCCGAGTCGGCCGTCACCGCCACCCGGATCGCCACCCAGGTCTTCGGTGGCTACGGCTTCATGGAGGAGTACGCCGTCGCGCGCTTCTACCGCGACGCCAAGATCCTCGAGATCGGCGAGGGCACCTCGGAGGTCCAGCGGATGCTCATCGCCCGCGGCCTCGGCCTCCCCGTCGAGTAGCTACCGGGCGGTCCAGAGGTCGGTCCAGGTGTGGCCGAGCTCGAGGACCAGGTCCCGCAGCAGCGGCAGGCTGACGCCGACGACGTTGTGGAAGTCGCCGTCGATGCCGGTGACGAACGCGCCGCCGATGCTGTCGACGGTGAACGCGCCCGCGACGTGGAGGGGCTCGCCGGTCGCGACGTAGGCGTCGATCTCGGCGTCGGTGACGTCGGCGAAGTGCACGGTCGTCGAGGCGGTCGCGGCCGCGACCCGGCCACTGGTCGTGTCGCGCAGGCTGTGGCCCGTGTAGAGGACACCGGAGCGGCCGCGCATGGCGTGCCAGCGGCGTACGGCGTCAGCGGCGTCGGCCGGCTTGCCGAGCGCCTCGCCGTCCAGCTCGAGCACGGAGTCGCAGCCCAGGACCAGGGCGTCGGCCGGGAGGTCGTCGCGCTCGGCGACGGCCGCGCACTTGAGCTCCGCGAGCTGCAGCGCCATCTCGAACGGCGGCAGCCCGTCGGCCTGCGACTCGTCGACGCCCGACACGATCACCGTCGGGTCGAGCCCTGCTGAACGGAGGGTCTTGAGCCGGGCGGGGGAGGCGGAGGCGAGCACGAAGGTCGGCACGGCCCGACCCTAGCCGGGGACGACCTCGACCCCGAGCCAGGCCGCGAGAGCGTCGATCTCGGCCTCGACGGCGTCACCGATCGCCGGGTCCCAGGGGTAGTCCTCGTGGACCGAGAACACGCGCAGCAGGCCGGCCTTGCGGTCGACCTTGGCGTCGAGCTTCCCGACCAGGCGCTCGCCGTGCAGGATCGGCAGCGCGAAGTAGCCCCAGCGCCGCTTCGCTGCCGGCTTGTACATCTCCAGCACGTACTCGAAGTCGAACAGCGCCAGCGCCCGGTCGCGGTCATAGACCAGCCGGTCGTACGGCGACAGCAGCGCCGTCCGCGGCTCGAACGGCTGGTCGAGGAGGGCCAGGGCGTCCGGGTCGATGTTCCACGCGCCGTCGGCCCCGTCGACGACACACGGCTCGCCGAGCCCGGCCGCGCCGATCTCCTCGCCCATGAGGCGGGCGCTCGGCCGGGCGATGCCGAGGGCCGTCAGCCGACGCGCGTCGAGGGCCGCCTTCGCCTCGTCGTACGACGGCAGCGCGAGGTCGGCGGGATAGACCCGCTCGGGCACGTCCCACGTGCGGAGCTTGCCGCGGCGTCCGCTGATCGCGACGTCCCCGGTCCGGCACAGCAGCTCGAGCATCCGGTCGACGTTCTTGTCGTTGGTCCAGCCCGACGACTGCCACGGCACCTGGGAGGTGTCGGGGATCTCGGCGGCGGTCAGCGGCCCGTCGGCGGCGAGGAGTGCGATCACGTCGGATCGGAAGCCGGCGTTGGCCTCGATCCACGCCAGCGCGTCGGGGTGGAGCCGGTCGGACGCGGTGGCGAGGTGCAGGCCGATGTCCTCCATCGGCCGCACGAACGAGGAGTGCTCGACCAGGGACCGCTCCTCCTCGAGGGCGAACCGGAGGTCGGAGTGGTCGTAGCCGTCGCCGAGCCGCGACCAGGACACCAGGTCGACGTTGGGCGCGATGGCGGCCGTCGGGTCGATCTGGAGCAGGGTGAGGTGGTCGACCATCGCCACCAGCGACGCGGGTCGGTAGGCGTCGAGCAGCTGGGCACGGACGGCGACCTGCCGTGCCTGCGCGACGTCGAGCCGGATCAACGCCCCGACCTCACAGCCGTCCGAGGGCCGCCTTGAGCGGGTCGAGGCCGATCGCGCCCAGGTTGAGGGCGTTGGTGTGGAAGTCCTTGAGGTCGAACCCTGAACCGTCGGCGCCCTTGCGGGCCTTGAGCTCGTCGCGCGCCTCGAGCCAGATCCGCTCGCCGACCTTGTAGGACGGGGCCTGCCCCGGCCACCCGAGGTAGCGGTTGACCTCGAACCCGAGCTGGCCGTCCTCCATCCGGGAGTGGCCGCGCATGAACTCGTGCACCCTCGCGGCGTCCCAGACCTCGCCGGGCCGCCAGCCGTAGGCGTTGTCGGTGGGAATGGTGAGCCCGAGGTGGACGCCGATGTCGACGATCACCCGGGCGGCGCGGAAGCCCTGCATGTCGAGGAAGCCGAGCCGGTCGCCGGGGTCGTCGAAGTAGCCGAGCTCGTCCATCAGCCGCTCGGAGTAGAGCGCCCAGCCCTCGCCGTGGCCGCTGATCCAGCACAGCAGCCGCTGCCAGCGGTTGAGGAGGTCGGCCCGGTGGACGACCTGGGCGCACTGGAGGTGGTGGCCGGGCACGCCCTCGTGGAAGACGGTGGTGGTCTCGCGCCACTTCGAGAAGACCGTGTGGTCGTCGGGGAAGGAGAACCACATGGTCCCCGGGCGGGAGAAGTCCTCCGAGGGCGGGTGGTACCAGGCGCCGCCGTCGTTGACGGGGGACACCTTGCACGCGATCGTCCGGATCGGCTCGGCGATGTCGAAGTGGACGCCGTCGAAGCGGGCCAGGATGTCGTCGGCCCTGTCCTGCATCCACGCCTGGAACGCCTCGCGGCTCCCGCAGTCGCGAGCCGGGTCGGTGTCGAGCACCTTGACCGCGTCGTCGACCGTCCCGCCGGGGACGATCCGGCGCGCGGTCGCGGCCATCTCGTCCTCGATCCGCTTGAGCTCCTCCCAGCCCCAGCGATAGGTCTCCTCGAGGTCGACGGCCGCGCCGAGGAAGTAGCGCGACTCCAGGGCGTAGCGGTCGCGGCCCACCCCGTCGACCTCGCGTCCGCGCGGCGTCAGGTCGTCGGCGACGAACCTGCCGAAGTCGGCGAAGGCGGCCGAGGCCGCGGTGGCCACGCCGGTCAACGCCTCGCGGAGGCCGTCGGGAGCGGTGCCGACGAGGTGGGCGAAGAAGTCGCCCCCCGCGCCCTCCTGACCGGTCCAGGCTCGGATCTGGCCGGCGACCTCGACGTACTGCCGGCGGGCCGAGACCCGCCCGGCGTCGGCCTCGGCCGTCAGCGTCTCCCGGTAGCCGGCCAGGGCGGCCGGGACGGCGGCGAGGCGGTCGCCGATGGTGCGCCAGTCGTCGTCGGTGTCGGTCGGCATCAGGTCGAACACCTCGCGCACGCTGTGGGCGGCGCTGGAGATGACGGAGAACGCCGACCGCTCGAAGCCGGCCTCGGCCTTCTCGACGGTGAGGCCCAGTCGCTCGGCGAAGGCCTCCTGGGCGACCCGCTCGCGCTCGTCGCTCGGCGTGAGCGCTGCGACCTCGGCGAGCGCGCGGCGCTGCACCTCCTCCATCGCGTCGAACCCGGCGGGGGAGAGGTCGGGCAACCGGTCGTCGTGGCCGGGGATGCCCGCCATCGTGGCGGTGATCGGGTCGAGGGCGGCGACGTCCTCGACGTACTGGTCGGAGCGAGCGTCCACGGGTCGCGTCATGCGGTGACCCTATGCGGCCCGACCGCCAGACGGCACCCTGCCAGTCGTCGCGGTGACGAGTGATGCAGGTGATGCGTCTACGTTGATGTTAACCTCATCAGGTGCGGACGACGGTCAATATTCACGACGGTCTCCTGGAGACCGCCAAGCGGCGTGCCCAGCAGGAGGGCAAGACGCTGGGGGACGTCGTCGAGTCGGCACTGCACCGCTACCTCCTCGAGATCGAGACCGCGCAGGAAAGGGTCGGCCCGCCCCTCCCGGTCTTCGGAGGCGGAACGGGCATGGTGCCGGGGATCGATCCCACCAGCAATGACTCGCTCTACGACGCGATGTACGAGGAAGAGGACGCAGAGCTGCGAGCGCAGGTCCGACGATGAACATCCTCGACGTCAACGTGCTGATCCCGCTCTACCGCGCCGACCACGAGCTCCACGAGGCGGCGTCGACGTGGTGGCGCGAATCGAGCGGCTCCGGGGAGGCCTTCTCGGTGCCCGACCTCGTGTGGGTCGGGTTCGCCCGGATGGTCACCCATCGAAAGATGTTTCCCGTCCCGTCCTCGTCCGACGAGGCCTGGGCTTTCGCCCGGGCGCTGATGGCACAGCCGACCTACCTCACATGGCTCGGTCATCCGCGGACGATGGAGGAGTTCGCTCGGCTGTGCGACCGGTCAGGAGCGCGAGCGAATCTCGTGACCGACGCTTACATCGCCGCCTGCGCGCAGGCGTACGGCGGCACGATCGTCACGTTCGACCGCGACTTCCGCAAGTTCGACGACCTGCGGGTGCTGGAGCTGACTGCCTGAGCAGCGTCAGCCGCGACGGTGCTTCCGGGCGCCGAGGAGCAGCGCGCCGGCGAGGACGCTCTCGAGGGCGATGAAGCCCGCCATCTTGGCGCTGAGCCGGCCCTCGAAGACTGAGGACGCGGCGCGACCGGCGGCCATGCCGACGGTCGCCACGCCGATGGCCGTGCCGGAGGTCGGGGCCGCGACCAGGCTGGCGGCGAACGCCAGCGGCAGGCCGCCGTAGACCGCGCGGATCTCGGTGCGCGCGTCAGCGTTCGGCGCGGTGAAGCCGATCACCGCAGGGACGACGTCGGGCTTGAGGAAGGAGGCGAGGCCCAGGCCGGCGTACGCCGCCGCACCCGCCGCGATCAGACGGTTCATGCGCCCATCCTGCTCGGACCCGCCGACGGGCGCATCCGACCGCGGTCGGAACCTCAGCGAGTGCCGCGGGCGCTGGCCTGCCAGGCGCCGCGGTAGTGGGTGTGCACGCCGCGCATCCGCCGGGCCGGGGCGGCCCACTCCGAACGAGCCGGCTCGGGCGCCGGCGCGTCACCGCCCATGGCGGCGAAGACCGCGACGATCGCCGCGACCTGCTCGGGGGTGGCGTCGGGGTTGACCACCCGGAGCATCGGCTTCGCCGGCTCCGGCGCGGTCCCCTCGGCCGTCTTGTCCTCGGTCACAGCGGGATGTTCCCGTGCTTCTTCGGCGGGAGCGTCTCGCGCTTGGTCTTGAGCAGGCGCAGCGCACGGACGATCTCGATGCGGGTCTCGTGCGGCTGGATGACCGCGTCGATGTAGCCGCGCTCGGCCGCGATGTAGGGGTTGGCGAGCGTGGTCTCGTACTCGTCGATCAGCTCGGCGCGACGGGCCTCGACGTCGCCGCCGTCGGCCTCGACCGCTGCGAGCTCGCGACGGTGGATGATGTTGGCCGCGCCCTGCGAGCCCATGACTGCGATCTGACCGGTCGGCCACGACAGGTTGATGTCGGCGCCGAGGTGCTTGGAGCCCATGACGTCGTAGGCACCGCCGTAGGCCTTGCGGGTGATGATCGTGACGAGCGGGACGGTGGCCTCGGCGTAGGCGTAGATGAGCTTGGCGCCACGGCGGATGATGCCGGTCCACTCCTGGTCGGTGCCCGGCAGGAAGCCCGGCACGTCGACGAAGGTCAGGACGGGCACGTTGAACGCGTCGCAGGTCCGCACGAACCGGGCGGCCTTCTCCGAGGCGTCGATGTCGAGGGTGCCGGCGAACTGCATCGGCTGGTTCGCCACGATGCCGACCGAGCGTCCCTCGACCCGACCGAAGCCGACGATGATGTTGGGCGCGAACAGCGGCTGCACCTCGAGGAACTCGCCGTCGTCGAGGACGGACTCGATGACGTCGTGCATGTCGTAGGGCTGGTTGGGGCTGTCCGGGATCAGCGTGTCGAGCGCGAGGTCCTCGTCGGTGAACGACATGTCGGCCGGCTCGTCGAAGGCCGGAGCCTCCTCCATGTTGTTCTGTGGGAGGTAGGAGAGCAGCGCCTTGACGTACTCCAGCGCGTCCTCCTCGTCGGCCCCCATGTAGTGGGCGTTGCCCGACTTGGTGTTGTGGGTCCGGGCGCCGCCGAGGTCCTCCATCGTGACGTCCTCGCCGGTGACGGTCTTGATGACGTCGGGACCGGTGATGAACATCGCCGAGGTCTTGTCGACCATGATCGTGAAGTCGGTGACCGCGGGGGAGTAGACGTGGCCGCCGGCGCAGTTGCCCATGATCAGGCTGATCTGGGGGATGACGCCCGAGGCGTGCACGTTGCGGCGGAAGATCTCGCCGTACAGGCCCAGGGAGACGACGCCCTCCTGGATGCGGGCGCCGGCGCCCTCGTTGATGCCGATGATGGGCGAGCCGGTCTTGATCGCCAGGTCCATGACCTTGGTGATCTTCTCGCCGTAGACCTCGCCCAGCGAGCCACCGAAGATCGTGAAGTCCTGGCTGAACACGCAGACCTGGCGGCCGTCGATGGTGCCGTAGCCGGTGATGACGCCGTCGCCGTAGGGGCGGTTCTTCTCCAGCCCGAACGCCGTCGAGCGGTGGCGTGCCAGCTCGTCGAGCTCGACGAAGGAACCCTCGTCGAAGAGCATCTCGATGCGCTCGCGAGCGGTCTGTCGACCCTTCGCGTGCTGCTTCTCCACGGCCTTCTCGCCAGCGGCGTGGACGGCCTCGTCCAGACGCCTGTCGAGGTCGGCGAGCTTGCCCGCCGTGGTGTGGATGTCGGGCGCTCCGCCGTCGGTGGTGGGGGAGCTGGTCGCTTCGGCAGTCACGGTTCTTGGCCTCCTTGGACTTCGAGTGGAAGGGTAGTGGTCGTGACCGTTGAGCCGGACCGGCGCCCACCCCTCGACTCCCGTGTGCTCGTCGATGAGATCTCCCTCACACCCGACCTGACGCTCGAGCTGCTGCGCGAGAGCACCTCGACCAACCAGGTCGCCGCCGACCGGGCGCGGGCCGGTGCGCCCGACGGCCTCCTCGTCGTCGCCGACCACCAGACGGCCGGCCGCGGGCGGCTCGACCGGACCTGGGAGACGCCTGCGGGCGCGGCCATCACGTTCTCGCTGGTGCTCCGGCCGACGGTGCCGCCGGCGTCGTGGCCGTGGCTGCCCCTGCTGACCGGCCACACGGTCTCCAAGGCGCTCACCGCGCTCGGCTACGACAGCCGGGTGAAGTGGCCCAACGACGTCCTCATCGAGGGCAAGAAGGTCGCGGGCATCCTCGTCGAGCGGATCGACACCGAGACCGGACCGGCGGCGATCGTCGGCGTGGGGATCAACGTCAGCACCACGGCCGAGGAGCTGCCCGTCCCCACGGCCACCTCCCTCGCGCTCGCGCACCCGGACCTGACTCCGACCCGCGAGGCCGTGCTGCTCGGGGTGGTCGCCGGGATCCGCGAGGGGTACGACGCCTGGCAGGCCGGCGGGTCCGAGGCCGCGGCCCGGCTCGCGGCGTCGTACGTCGACCACTGCGCGACGGTCGGCCAGGACGTCCGGGTCGACCTCCCCGGCGGGACGTCGATGACGGGCCGCGCCGTCGACGTCGACCCGGACGGCCGGCTCGTCGTCGAGACGGCCGCGGGCCGGGAGAAGGTCGGCGCCGGCGACGTGGTCCACGTCGTCCCCGAGTGACTGCCGCCGACGAACCTTCCCCCTCATCGGGCGTCCGGTGCGATGATCCTCCCGTGGCCATCTCTGCGAAGCTGCTGAACCCGGACGAGAAGCTCATCATCTCCTGCCGCCAGCACCCCAAGGCTTTGTTCGTCCCGATCCTCGCGCTCGTGGTGTTCCTCGCCATCGGGGTCGCGGTGCAGGTGCTCATCGGCGGCGAGGGCGACGGCGCGCTGTGGGCGACGCGAGCGGTCTGGATCCTCAGCCTGCTCGGCATCCTCTGGTACACCGTGCGGCCGTTCTTCGACTGGCTCACGACGGTCCACGGCGTGACCGACCGTCGGCTCATCACCCGGCGCGGCATCCTCACCCGCAAGGGCCACGACATCCCGCTGGCCCGGATCAGCGACCTCCAGATCGAGATCAACCTCATCGACCGCCCGTTCGGCTGCGGCACGCTGGTGATCACCGACGCGTCGACGTTCGGCGAGGTGCGGCTCAACGACATCCCGCACGTCGAGGCGACCCAGCGTCAGATCAACGAGCTCCTCCACGCCATCCACGGCGGTGCCGGCGGCCACCGGCGCGCCGACGAAGGTGTCTGAGCGTCCCCTGATCGGGCAGGAGCCGACCCTCACCGCACGGGAGGTCGCGGCACGCGCGGGCATCCCGCTCCCGCACCTGCGCCGGCTGTGGCGCAACCTCGGCTTCCCCGAGCGCGGTGACGAGCGCGCCTACACCGAGGAGGACGCGGCGGCGATGGCCGCGCTCGGCACGGTCATGCAGGACGGCCTGCTCGACCTCGACCTGACGCTCAACGTCGTCCGGGGCGCGGGGCTGAGCATGGCCCGGCTCGCCGACTGGGAGGTCGGCGCGATGATCCAGCGGATCGAGGAGGCCTTCGCCGACGCGGAGGGCCGCACCGGGAGCCCGACCGAGGCCACCGAGTGGGTGCTCGGCAAGCACGGCAACCGCTTCGAGCAGGTCCTGCTCTATGCGTGGCGGCGCCACCTCGAGGCCGCGGTGGCACGCCTGGAGTCGACGCGTGCGATCGACGCCGACCCGCACACGACCCACCTGACGGTCGGCTTCGCCGACATCGTCGGGTTCACCGCGCTGTCCAACGAGCTGTCCCGGGAGAAGATCGGCGACCTGGTCGAGGTGTTCGAGGCCCGGTGCAGCGACGTCATCTCGGCCCAGGGCGGCCGACTCATCAAGAGCATGGGTGACGCCGTGCTCTTCGTGAACGACGACGCCCTGGCGGGCTACGCGACCGCCGAGGGGATCATCCACGTCGTCGGCCGCGACAAACGGATGCCCGATGTCCGGGTCGGACTCGCGACCGGCGCGGTCGTCATGCGGCTCGGCGACGTCTTCGGGCCCCCGGTCAACCTCGCCGCCCGGCTCACCGCGGTCGCGCGCCGCAACCGGATCATCGTCGACCACGCCACGGCCGACGAGCTGCCGACCGACCAGTTCGAGACCCGCGCCCTGCCGCCGCGGCCGATGCGGGGCTTCGGCGTCATGGAACCCCTGACGGCTCGGCGCCTTTAGCTGCTCGAATTGCAAAAATTTTCCCGAAGAACCTGCGGGCGGCCCCGCTGATTCCTACGTTGAAGCCTGTGTTCGAGGTGCAAGACGTGCGACTCGACCCGGCGAGCCGTCGCGCGTGGCGGGCAGACCGGGAGATCAGGCTTTCGCGCAAGGAGTTCGACCTCGTCCTCGCCCTCATCTCCCGCGCCGGCTCCGTGGTCACCCGCGACGAGCTGATGCGGGACGTCTGGAACGCGACGTTCTGGACCTCGTCCAAGACGATCGACGTCCACCTCGGCTGGGTCCGCCGCAAGTTCGGCGACGACACCCGGCACCCGACGCTCATCACCACCGTCCGCGGGCAGGGCCTGCGTTTCGAGGTCGAGCAGCAGGCGGCGTCCTAGCGGCTGCGGATCGCCGACGGCTGCTCGATAAGGTGCGGGCGTGCCCGACGCCGCTCCTCGCATCGCTGTCATCGGGGGCGGCCAGCTGGCCCGGATGATGGCTCAGCCCGCCGTCGCCCTCGGTGTCCCGCTCCGACTCCTCGCCGAGGCGGAGGGCGTCTCCGCCGCGCAGGTCATCCCCGACCAGCAGGTCGGCGACTACCGCGACCTGGCCACTCTGCGCGAGGTGACCGACGGCTGTGCGGTCGTCACCTTCGACCACGAGCACGTCCCGACCGAGCACCTCCATGCCCTCGAGGCCGCCGGCGTCGCCTGCCGTCCCGGGCCCGAGGCCCTGGTCCACGCCCAGGACAAGATCGTGATGCGCGAGGCGATGGTCCGCCTCGGGGCCCCGCAGCCGCGCTGGGCGGTCGTGGCGACGACCGCCGACGTCGAGGACTTCGGCCTGCCGTGCGTCCTCAAGGTCAGCCGCGGCGGCTACGACGGCAAGGGCGTCTGGGTCGTCCGCACGGTCGACGACATCGCCGAGCCGCTCGCCGCGGCCGAGCGGACCGGTGTCCGGCTGCTCGCCGAGGAGCTCGTCGACTTCCGCCGCGAGCTCGCCGCACTCGTCGCCCGGTCACCGAGCGGCCAGGCCGCCGCCTACCCCGTCGTCGCGACGACCCAGCTCGACGGCATCTGCCACGAGGTGATCGCCCCCGCGCCCGACCTCGACCCGGCCCGCGCAGGGGAGGCGCAGGAGCTCGCGCTCCGGGTGGCGGGCGAGCTCGGCGTCACCGGCATCCTCGCCGTCGAGCTGTTCGAGACCGGCGACGGTCGGATCCTCGTCAACGAGCTCGCCATGCGGCCGCACAACACGGGCCACTGGTCCCAGGACGGCGCCGTCACCTCCCAGTTCGAGAACCACCTGCGGGCGGTCCTCGACCTGCCCCTCGGGTCGCCGGCGCCCCGCGCGCGGTGGACCGTGATGGTCAACATCCTCGGCTCCGTCGACCCCGAGGTCGGTCACCTGTACGACGGCTACCCGCACGCGCTGGCCCGCGACCCGCACCTGCGCGTCCACCTCTACGGCAAGGACCTGCGTCCGGGACGCAAGGTCGGCCACGTCAACGCCTACGGCGACGACCTCGACGAGGTCCTCGAGCGGGCGCGGCACGCCGCCTCCTGGTTCCGCGGCGACCTCGGCAACGACTCGGACTGACCGCGGACCCACCCGGGAGGCTCGATAGCCTTCGCCCATGAGCGCGCGCGTGGGCATCGTGATGGGGTCCGACTCGGACTGGCCGGTGATGCAGGCCGCCGCCGAGGCGCTGGCGGAGTTCGACATCTCCTACGAGGCCGACGTGGTCTCGGCGCACCGGATGCCGGAGGAGATGATCGACTACGGCCGGACCGCGGCCGACCGCGGCCTCTCGGTCATCATCGCCGGCGCCGGCGGGGCCGCCCACCTCCCGGGCATGCTCGCCTCGGTCACCCCGCTGCCGGTCATCGGCGTCCCGGTTCCGCTCAAGTACCTCGACGGCATGGACTCCCTGCTCTCCATCGTGCAGATGCCGGCCGGTGTCCCGGTCGCCACCGTGGCGATCGGCGGCGCGCGCAACGCCGGCCTGCTCGCCGTCCGGATCCTCGCCGCCGGCGACCCGGACCTCCAGCGCCAGATGCGTGCCTTCCAGGCCGAGCTCAAGGCCGTCGCGCAGGCCAAGGGCAAGATCGTCCGCGACGCCTGACCGCCCGGCACCCCGCTGCGGGCGTGCCAGATCTGAGAACGTGCCGAAGATTTCTGCCGGAGTCGCGTAAGGATGTGCCGCTTCGTCACGTCCTAGGGGCATGAATGACTTGGACAGGGACGACGCGGTCGTCGTCGACATGTTGAAAGCAGCACTCGTCGAGAGCGGGCTGTCGCAGGCGGGCTTCGGGCGGGCGCTCGGGACCAGCGCGTCCCGGATGTCGACCTACCTGAGCGGGCGCACGCGCCCCTCGGCGAGCTTCGTGGTGCGGGCCCAGCGGCTCGGCAAGGCGCTGGAGAAGGCGCGGCGCCGGCGGTTGGCGTCGGCGCCGACCACCTCGCTCGCCGTACGCCGCCACCTCCTGCTCGGCGACGAGCACCGGGCGCGGGAGGCGCTCCTCGACGGGCAGCGCAGCCTCGGCACCATCCTCGCGGCCGACGACGACGTGCTCGCCGACGCATGGGACGCCGAGCCGACCAGCGTCGGGTCGCCGGAGTGGGACCAGGTGCTGGCCGCGATGGCGGCCCAGCAGCACGAGGAGGCCGGTCGGACCGCGCCGGGCTGGGCCCGGCGGGTGCTGGCCGACCTGTGGCCCGGGCAGGTCCCGACCGACCTCCTCGACGTCGGCTGATCTCAGCCGGTCACCGGCAGGTCGGTCACGACCGGCGTCGGCGACGGCGGGTCGGAGTCCTCGGGGTCCTCCGGCTCGTCGCGCGTGACCCGGCCGCAGGTGGCCGACGCGACCACGACCTCCTCCTGGCCGAACAGGTCGAGGACCAGCGCGTCGACGGTGAACGTGCCGTCGGGGTTGTCGGTCTGCCGGTTGACGGTCAGCGTGAGGACGCCGGGGATCTCGGTGGTGGCGTTGGCCTCCTCGGTGTCGATCTCGACCGGGAGCCCCAGGGCCGTCAGGTCGGCGATCCGGGTGTCGCCGCGGTGGCCCGTGCAGGTCGCCTCGACCGCGGTCGCCTCCGCCAGGCCGACGTCGCCCGCGATGAGGTCGCACACGCCGGTGAGCTCCGCCGGGAGCAGCGCGCCCAGGTCGAGCGCGGTCACTGCGCCGAGATCGATAGGTGACGAGCCGCCGACCTGGTTGAGCGCGTCCTCGAGCGCCCCTTCGAGCAGGTCGCCGGTGACCGGGTCGGTCACCTCCTCGAGCGGCACCTGGCCGAGCCCCTCGCACACCGGCTGGAGCTGGGTCGCCAGGTCCTCGGGCAGCATCGCGAGGATCCCCGCGCCGACCCCGAGGTCGGCGACGGTCGCCCCGGCCTGGCCGTCGCGGGCGCTCACCTCGAGCAGGCCGAGCTCGAGGAGCGGGTTGTCGGGCGCGCTGGCCAGCGAGTCCGTGACCAGCGAGCCGTCGTGGGAGACGACCTCGGGAGTCGCCGGGATCGGGAGGGCACCGGTCGCCCGGATCCCGTACGCCGAGGAGGCGGTGCCGGCGGCGGTGCTGGTGCCGGCGCCGCCGATGAGGGCCACCGAGGCGGGTGCTGCGCAGAGCAGCAGGCCCCCGGCCGCTGCGGAGACGGTTCGATTCATGTGTGGTGCCTTTCGTTCGCGGGTGAGGTGCTTCCGGGTGTGACCGGGGGGTTCGTGGGGTCGGCGCGGGCGCCGAACAGGTGCCGACTGTTCAGTCGGCGTCGATGAGGACCGGGGTGCCGAGGGGGACGTTCCGCAGCGCGTCGAGCGCGTCGGCCGGGACGCGGACGCAGCCGTGGCTGACGGCCCGGCCGAACACCGACGGGTCGGTCCAGCCGTGGAGTGCGACCGTGCCCGGTCCGCCGCCGTAGGTGTCGAGGCTCTCGCTGTGGGTGCCCAGCGGGATGATCACGGGGGAGTAGGACTGCTGAGGGTCGGTCAGCTGGCCGAGCACGAAGGTGCGGCCGGTCGGCGTCGGCGTCGCCGGGGCACCGACCGCCACCGGCCAGCTGCCGACGAGGCTGCCGTCGTCGTACAGCTCGAGGGTCCGGCGCGCGAGGTGGACGCGCACCAGGCTGCTGGTCCGCGCGTGGTCGAGCCGATCGGTCCGCAACCAGCCCGTGGACCCGTTGGGCCGCGAGGGGAGCAGGACGCGCACCCAGCCCGGGCGGCGCCCGACGACCGGGACCCAGGTGTCCCCGAACTGGTCCGGGGTCAGCTTCGCGACAGCGCTGCCGCCGTTGCCCGGCCGGTCGTAGACGGGCACGGTGCGCCGTGGGTGGACGATCTGACCGGACGGCACCCGCTCCCGCGCGCGGTCGGGCGGTGCGGCCCGCACCTCAGTCCGGGTGGTCGCCGCCACCAGCCCGCGCAGGTCGACCGGCGCCGGTGTGCCGGCCGAGGTGTGCGGTCCCTCGACGTCGGCTCGCAGCCAGAGCACGAGCCCGGCGCAGAGCAGGACGGCGATGAGAAGTGCGGTCGCTGGCGAACGCCGACGTGGCGTTCCCGATCCCTCCATGACGATGATCCCCCCGGATCGGCACCGTGCTCGCCCGAACGAGCCCTCCGAGGTGCCACCCGGACCAACGACGCGGCGCGGGTCGGGCTAGGTGTCACAATCCGGTCATGCCTCTGAACCTCGCCGCCCGGCTCGCGCGCCGCGCGCTCGACCCGCTGCCGGCCCCCGCCGCGCTGCTGCCGGGACGGGGCGTCCCGGTCGCGGGCAAGCGGATCCTGGTCACCGGGGCCTCCTCGGGCGTCGGCCGCGCCGCTGCCGTCCGGCTCGCCGTCGAGGGCGCGACGGTCCTCGCGGTCGCCCGCCGCGCGGACGAGCTGGCGGCGCTCGAGACGGAGATCAAGGACCGCGGCGGCTCGTCGTACGCCCTGCCGTGCGACCTCACCGACGCCGACGCGATCGACGCCCTCACCGACGACGTCCTCGACCGGTTCGGGGGAGTGGACGTGCTCGTCAACAACGCCGGGCACTCGATCCGGCGCTCGGCGGCCGACACGACCGAGCGGCAGTACGACCACGAGCGGCTGATGCGCCTCAACTACCACGCGCCGGTCCGGCTCACCCTCAACCTCCTGGACGCGATGCGCGAGCAGGGCGACGGCCACGTCATCAACTCCTCGACCTGGGGCGTCCCCGGTGGGCTGATGCCGATGTTCACCGCCTACCACGCGTCCAAGGCTGCCCTCGCCGCGTTCGCCCGGAGCCTCCAGGCGGAGGAGCGCCACCACGGCGTCGCCGTCACCTCGCTGCACTTCCCGCTGATGCGGACCCCGATGATCGCGCCGACCACCGGATACGACCACCGTGCGGCCCTCGAGCCCGACGACGCGGCGCGGTGGGTGGTCCATGCTGTTCGGCACCGCCCGGCCGAGATGACCCCCGCCTACGCGACCCTCCTGGACGCCATCGGACTCGTCTCGCCGCGGCTCGCCGAGAGACTCGTCACGGCGGCGCGCCCGTGACCCGCGCCCCGTCAGGAGCGTTGGAACCGGAAGGGAACCACACGGAGGGCAGCACCATCACCCAGATCGATGACGCGCCGGCGCCGAACCACGGCGTCGAGCGGCACCGCGTCCGCCGCAGCCGGCCGCAGGCCCAGCAGCGGCGGCGGCCGCGACCCCTCAGCCTCGTCGGCTACGGCCTGATCCTGGCCGGGCTGGCCGTGCTGGCCTGGGTCGCCTGGCAGTTCTGGGGCACCAACTGGGTCTCCAAGGAGCGCCAGGAGGAGGTAGCCGGTCAGCTCCAGGACGGGTGGGCCGACGGCGACGACAGCGTCCGTACGGAGTTCGGGCGCGCGTCCGCGATCCTGCACGTCCCGAGGTTCGGCAAGGACTACGCGGTCCCCGTGCTCGAGGGCTCGACCGACGAGGTGCTGGCCGCCGGCATCGGGCACATGGACGACACCGCGGACCCCGGCGAGATCGGCAACTACGTGCTGGCCGCGCACCGCGTGACCCACGGCGAGCCGTTCGCGCAGTTCCCCGAGCTCCGCGACGGCGACCTGGTCTACGTCGAGACCCGCACGGCGACCTACACCTACGAGCTCGACTTCGACGGCACCGCCCTCGAGGTCCCGTTCACCGAGGACTGGGTGATCCAGCCCTACCCGCAGAACCCCGACGGCGGCGTCCAGCCCCCGCTCGACGCCGGTCGCCGGTTGATCACGCTGCTGACCTGCGCGGAGATCTTCAACACCGACCTGCGGTCCGTGGTGTTCGGGCACCTCATCGACACGGAACCGATTCAGCGGTGATGTGCGCCGGTCGTCGCGCGTATCGCTGGTGATAACACCCTCGTAACCTGCAACACCTCTGGGCCGATAGGGTGGTCGCACTAACCTCCTGAAGGGGAGCTTGAACATGGGGATCATCGGCAAGATCACGGCTACCGTCGTGGCCGCTGTCGCACTGTCGTCCGCGTCCGTGGGTGCCGTCGAGGCTTCCCGTACGGCGCCCGACCCGTACTCGGCGGAGATCAACACGCGGACCATCGTCCGCACGCCGACGCCGATCGAGACCCAGACCCGGGTCAAGGTGTCGGTCCGCGTCACGGCCAACAGCCCGACGCAGCCGACCGGCCAGGTCACGCTCAAGCTCAGCCCCGCGCCCGAGGGCGCCGGCCAGTCGCGCGCGGCCGCTGCCGGTCCCGCCGACTGGTCCCGCACCCTCGACTACGACGGCGGCGTCCTCAAGGTCGTCGGCCCGGCGTTCCCCCAGGAGGGA